>CAISGR010000211.1 GCA_903884945.1 uncultured bacterium | reverse complement strand
TCGACACTATCGGAAGGCGAGAAGCTGCCGGGGACCGAAGAGGGGAGGCCCTCGGCAGCTCTCTCTTTATATATAGGATGATTTTCGAAGGGGGTGTTCGAACCGCCCAGGGATTTTCCTCTTGGAGTCGCGCGCTCCCCTCTCAACCCGCAATGCTCAGGAGGCTTGTCGCTGGGTAGACGCTGCCGTTCACGCTGAGCGATAGTGCGCCTCCCGCCATCTGTACCTCCCTTACCGTGCCGACACTGTTGACTGTGACAGGCACATTGTTTCCCGAGGCGTCGGATCCGCGCAAGGTCAGCGTATAGCTGCCGGGGGCAGCCGTCGTGCCGTCCGTGAGCTTCCCGTCCCAGCTGAAGCGACCGGTCGCACTGGTGGCGTCTACGGCCCGGGTGTCGACCACGGTTCCGTCGGCTGCGGTTACGGTTGCCACGAGTGACGAGACCTTGCCGTTGGCGGCGTAGTTCCAGCTTGCCGGCGTGTCCGCCGACAGGCCGGCAACGGCGGAATCGAAAATGACCTGGCGGCCGATCAGGCCCGATGCCTGGGTGAGGTTCTGCCCCGACAGGCTCGAGAGGATGGAATCGAGCGTCTTGTTCTGCTGGATCGATTGCTCGACCTGCGAATATTGAACGAGCTGCTGGGTATATTGCGATGTGTCCATCGGGCTGAGCGGATCCTGATTCTGCATCTGCGTCGTCAGCATCTTCAGGAACATGTTGAAATCGACGTTGAGTTTGGTGCTGGCAGGGCTGCTGGTCGCAGCGGCGGTGCTAGCGGCCGTTGAGGTGATCGTGGACATACGATGTTCCTTCTATTCAGGCGACAAGATCGACCCGGCCGCTGGTGCGGATCGGGCGATAGGATTGCGGAATCAGGTCGGCCTTGGCCGCAGCCGTGTCAGCCAGGGCCGATGATGTTCCCGTGGGCTGTTGCTGACGTCCGCTTCCCTGGTGGCTGGAACCTCCGGCACTGCTCTCGAAGCGGAGGCTGCCGGCGTCGGACCGGACGCCGGCCTGGTCCAACGCCTGCGAGAGATTGCCGCTGTCGCGGCGCAGGAGATCGAGTGCGACGGCACTCTCCGCCCGCATCGTCGCGCGCAATGTGCCGTCCTCGAAGCCGATCCTGACTTCGATCCTGCCCAGTTCCGCCGGGTTCAGGCGGAGCGTGACCTCATGCCCGCCATCGACGATCCGGCGCGCGATCGCCACGCCGGCTTCGTGCCCGATGCGGCCGGGTTGGGCCGAGATTGTTTCAGCCGCCGGACCGGGCATGTGCGGTGTCGCTCGCAGCGACGCGATGCCTCCGTGCGAAAGTGGTGCTGCCAGGCCGCTTGGCGCAGCGGATCCGGTATCTGCGACCGACGGGTCAGGCTGCGTCGCAAAGAATGGCGCGCGTTCGCCTGCCGTCATTGCTTCGGACGGCGTGGCCGCTTTGACGCCCGTCGCAGGATCCGACTGTCCCCCCGTGGCCGAAGCGGGAGTAGCGGACGCCGCCGACCCGCCATTCGCAGCGAGCGTTGATGGTTGATGGGGCGCTGTCGCCTGATTCACGGCCGGTGCGGCTGAAGCTGATGCTGCGATGATATCGATCACTGACTGTGGCGCTGACTCGCCAAGAATTGGGTTCGCGGACTCGCGCCCCTTCGCGCTGCCATGGGCCTTTGCAGCCGCGCTTGCGGGGATACGTCCACTCAGGGGAGCGGCCGGCGCAACTGTTGAAGGAGCCGCCTGACCGGGAATCGCGGCTTTCTGATTGGAGGTGGCCACCTTCGAAAACGACGCTGCTGGCTGGTTCGCTTCATCAGCCACGATTGTCGCGGGTGAGGAGAGCTTCCGCGTAACGGGGGCGACCTTTGGCTCCGGCGTGGAATCCGTCGATGCAGCGGGCGCAGGCGGAATGTTGCTGGCACCAGGGCGGTCGGAGGTGGAGATATCGGTGCTGATCGTTGACGCAGGTCCCCGCGCCGCAGTGGAAGGAATCGGCTTCTGCGAGACGGGAGGCTCGATTGCCGGCGGCGCTTCTTCCGCAGTGCTTTTTGACGTCGGCGCAACGGACAACGAACCCGTCGGGCCCTGTTGCGCCAGTCCGGTCACGGGGATCGAGGTGCTCGCGCCACCGGCATCGGCTGAAACCGCGGCGGCCGGGTCTTTCGCGTCAGCTGATTCCGGCGATGATCCCGCAGGCGCGCCGACGGAAGCTCGTGCCATTGGCAGATCGGGCTGCAAGCGCTCCGTCGCCATGATGCGCGGCTTCACCGTGGCGGCCGAGCGAATATCGCCGGCCGAGGCTGGCATGGTCTCCGGAATCTTTTGGTCCGCGCCTTGGGGCCTTTGCTTGCCCGTCTTCGTCTCGATAGCGTCGCCGATCGCTGCTGGTGCGGTGCCGGGCATTGGCTGACCGACAGCCGTATCGGCCGGCGCCTTAGTTGCGTCGAGCTCGGTAGAATGCGGTGTGGCGATGTCGGCGATGACAGGCGAAGGCGGAGGCGCGGTGGATTGCTCGGCGGTGGCCGGGGATGCGCGCGGCGCTTCCGCCGCAATCATTCCGGCAGACCCCGGAAGGAGCTCGATGAGATTTCCCCCGGTCAGCTGCGCGTTTGCCGGCACCGAGGCGCGGGTATCGATCGGCGCGAGACCGGTTATGCTTATGCCCGGGGTCACTGGTGGCGCGGCTTCTGCGGTACCGGACAAGAGTGCAGACTTGGTCGATCCGGCGATATTTCGACCGACCCCGGAATCCGGGACGGGGTTCGGTTTGGGAATGGTGATGCCGAGTGTATCGGGCGCGAGAGGTGCGGGCGCATCGATCGGCGTAGCCAGCGGCGAGAGCGCGATCGCGGCGAGAGAAGCAGCGGTGTTGCCGGACGAAGGCGTGACCGGGCCGGGGGCGATCAGGTCATTGAGGGCAACTGCGAAATTGTTGCCGGGCACACTCGACCGGGCGATCCCGGTGCTGGATCCTGGCAGCCCGGGAAGGGCGACGACGTTAAGCTGCATGCAGGTCCTCTCGCCGGTCGACCCGGCCAATTCCCCATTATAGGAGGAAATCGACACCGCGGGCTTCATCCGACCGTGCCGAGTGCGCGAATGCGCGCGCGGGCGTGAATTTCGTTCTGTGACAGGACCACCGTTGCGGGCCGCACCCGTTCAATGATCGACCGGACGAACGGGCGGATGCCCGGATTGGTGAGCAGGCACGGAATCTCGCCGTCGGCTGCCAGACGATCATAGGTTTCGCGCACGGCCGCGATAAATCCCTGCAGTGCGGATGGCGCCATGGCGAGTTGTCGCTCGTCGCCGGAACCAACGATGCTTTCAGCAAAGGCCGCATCCCATTCCGGCGACAGCGTTACCACCGGGATGGCATTGTCACGGGTCTGCGCGGAGGAAATTTGTCGGGAGAGCCGCCCGCGGACATGCTCGGTCATTTGTGTCAGGTTGGAGGTCAGCGGCGCTGCTTCGGCGATTCCTTCCAGGATCGTGGGAATGTCGCGGATCGATATGCCCTCGGACAGCAGGTTCTGCAGGATGCGCTGGACGCTGGAGATCGAAACCTTGGAGGGGACGATGTCGGCGACCAGCTTCTCCGCATCCTTGTGGACTTCGGACAGGAGTTTCTGCGTCTCGGTATAGGAGAGCAGGTCGGCGATATTGTCTTTCACCAGCTCGGTCAGATGGGTGGTGATGATCGTTCCGCAATCCACGACCGTCAGCCCTCGGAAACCCGCTTCGTCGCGCAATTCACGGTCGATCCAGAGGGCGGGAAGGTTGAAGACCGGCTCCCGGGTCGGTTCGCCGGGAAGGCCGGGGTTGCCGCCGCCGGGGTTGATCAGCAGGAGCTTGTCGAGGCGGATCTCGCCACGCGCGGCCTCGCTCTCCTTGATATAGATGACATATTCGCCCGCCTTCAGCGCCATGTTGTCGGTGATGCGGACCGATGGCAGGACAAAGCCATAGTCGGTGGCCATCTGGCGCCGCAGCGCGCGGACCTGGTCGTCCAGCCGGGGTTCGCGGGTCTCGTCGTTGATGATCGGGAGCAGGGCATAGCCGATCTCGATCCGCACCGCGTCGATCGCCAGCGTCTGGGCGATCGGCTCCTCCGTAATCTCGGCCTTGGCGGCTTCGCGCGCCTCGGATGCGCGGTCGATCGCTGCCTTTACCTTGGCCTTCTGGCTCATCGACCAGGCCACCCAGCCCGAAAGACCGGAAAAGGCGGCGAAGGGGACGAGCGGCAGGCCCGGCATCAGCGCGAGGGCACCCATCAGGAAGGCGACCATCCCGAAGGCCTTGGGATAGCGACCCAGCTGGACGCCGAGCGCACTGCCGGTCTTGCCGCGTACGCCACCCTTGGAAACGAGCAGGCCCGCGGCGATCGAGACGATCAGCGCGGGAATCTGGCTGACCAGCCCGTCGCCCGCCGTCAGCACCGTGTAGGTGCGAAATGCCTCTCCAATCGGCACGCCGTGCGAGATGACGCCAATGCCGAGGCCGACCACGATATTGATCGCCGTGATCAGCAAGCCGGCGACGGCGTCGCCCTTCACGAATTTCGAGGCGCCGTCCATGGCGCCGTAGAAGCCGCTTTCGGCCTCGATCTCGCTGCGCCGCTCGCGGGCCTGCTCCTCCGAGATCATGCCGGCGGAAAGATCCGCATCGATCGCCATCTGCTTGCCCGGCATCGCGTCCAGGCTGAAGCGCGCCGCGACCTCCGCGATGCGGCCGGCACCCTTGGTGACGACGACGAAGTTGATCACGACCAGAATGATGAAGATCGTGAGGCCGATGGCGGTCTGGCCACCCATCAGGAATTCGCCAAAGGCGCCGATCACGCCGCCGGCTGCGTCGGGGCCTTCATGGCCATGGCCGAGGATCAGCCGCGTCGATGCCAGGTTGAGGCCGAGCCGCAGCATCGTCGCGATCAGCAGGATGGTCGGGAACGCCGAAAGCTCGAGCGGCTTCTCGATGAACAGCGAGGTCATCAGGATCATCACCGACAGGGTGATCGACAGGGCAAGGCCCATGTCGAGCATCCATGGCGGCATTGGCAGGATCAGCATCGCAATGATCGCCGTGACACCGCCCGCGAGGACGATGTCGCGGTTCATGCCGAGGCGATCGAGGATGCCGGCTACAGCAGGAGGCATGCGGTAATCCTCAGGCTGCCGGCGAAACGGCGATGCCCGCTTCGATAAAGGTCTTCAGCTTGTTGCGCATCGTGCGGACGGAGATGCCGAGGATGCTCGATGCCGAGGTGCGATTGCCGTGGCATCGTTCGAGCGTCTGCAGGATCAGTTCACGCTCGACCTCCTCGACCGTCCGCCCGACCAGCCGGTCGATCGCCTGCGGGGTCTCCACTTCCTGCCGCGCGGCGATTCGCGACCCGTCGGCGAGAACGATGTCATGCGGTTCGATCAGCGGGCCATGAGCAAGCAGTACGGCGCGGTGGATCGCATCTTCGAGTTCGCGGACATTGCCCGGCCACGAATAGCCGCGGAGCACAGCGACCGCGGCGTCGCTGAGCGGCCTGAAGACGAGGCCGTCGGCCGCAGCCAGCCGCTCGGCGAAGCGCGCGGCCAAATGCGCGATATCGTCGCCGCGGGCGCGCAACGGTGGCACTTCGACGCGCGCGAGTCCGAGGCGCGCCAGCAAATCTGCCCGGAAAGTCCCTGCCGCGACGCGTTCGCGCAGATCGACCGTCGAGCTGGCAATGATGCGCGCCCCGATGGGGAGCAACTCACTCCCACCGATACGCCTGATCGAGCGTTCCTGCAGGGCATGGAGCAGGGCGGCCTGGCTGTGCGGCGCCAGCGCGCTCACCTCGCGCAGGAATACGGTGCCTTCGCCGGCCTTTTCGAAGCTGCCGAGCCGGCGTGCTGCCGCACCTGCAAAGGCGCCCTGCTCATGGCCAAACAGTTCCGACTCGACGATTTCCGCAGCAACGCCGGCGCACTCGACTACCAGCATCGGATCCGGACGACCCGATGCTTCATGGATCGTGCGCGCCATCAATTCCTTGCCCGTGCCCGGCTCGCCGCCGATCAGAACGGGGGCGCTGCTGCGCGCCATGGCCATGGCGAGCGCCGTCGCCCTGGTCAGCGCTGGCGCGTCACCCACCATCCCCAGTGATCGATGGGCGACGACCGAGGCAATCGCGGCAGCGATCAGCGCGCGTTCGGGAGGCAGCGGCACATAATCGCGGGCGCCGGCGCGGATTGCCGCAACCGCCTGCGCTGCAGAGGCGTCGATCCCGCACGCGAGCACCGGCAAAGCGAACCGCTCCGCGTGCAGGCGATCCAGGAACGCGACGACATCTGATTCGACATCAATCATTGCCAGGTCGCCGCCGCTGACGCGCAGGATCGTCATCGCCTGATCGGGGTTGTCCGCCATTGCCACCTCGGCACCGGCATCGCGCGCCAGCTCTGCAGCCTCGCGAAATTCAGTGCCCGGTGCGCCGATGAGCAGCATTCGGATCGGGCCGGTTGCTGCCTTCACTGGTTGCCCCGCACGATTTCAGTGAGGGTAACGCCGAGCGCGCCGTCGATGAGTACGACCTCGCCGCGCGCAATTAGGCGATTGTTGACGAAGATGTCGACCGGCTCGCCGACACGGCGGTCGAGCTCGACTACGGTGCCTGGAGTAAGCTGGAGCAGCTTGCCTACCGGCATCCGCGATCTGCCCAGGACGGCCTGGACCTTGACCAGGACATCGTTGACTGCCTCAAGGCCGTCCGATCCGCCACCGCCAGCAGTCGTGCCGGAATAGGGAGCGTCGAAGTCCTCGAGAAAGGAATCGGTCGCCTGGGCGGCTTCCACCGGGACGATATTGGGTTCGATTTCCATCGCATGTTCCATCATGTGTTCATCCATTGGCGGATCACTGAGGCCGCTTCGGGCGGGCTCACGCTGATCGTGTCACCAAGCCGCTTGAGCGCTGACGACTTGACCCTGCCGTCGACCTGATTGAGCGCGATCTCCTGATCGAGATTCGGATCGCCATGCGCACTGTCCAGCGCGGCAAGTTGTTGCATGGCGGTCGCATCGCCGTCGGCAGCGCGCTCGGCGAGCGCCAGCCGGAGGGGATCGGCAGTGATATTGCCGCCGTCGATCGTGCCCGGCGCGCCATCCGTCGCCCGCTTCGGCCTGATCATCCGCAGCGCCAGAATGCCGACACCGGCGATGACGAGGAGCTGGATCAGCGAGAAGAGCTTGTCCATCGGCAGGAGCGAGAGAAAGCCGCCGCCGGTGTCCGCGAGAGCGTCCCCGGCGGTGAACTTCATGCTTTCGACCACCACGCTGTCGCCGCGCTCTCCGTCGATGCCGGCGGCATTTTCGACGATGCGGGTGAGACGCTGGATCATGGGCTGGGGCAGGCCGTTCGCGCCCCCATCGACCATCACTGCGATGGTGAGCCGCTTGATCTGGCCCGGCACGCGGACGGTGACGGTGTGCGTCGCGCTGTTGTCGTAGCTCGTATCTTCGGAATTCTGGTTGCTTGCGGATTTGCGTGTCGGCCCGGCGCCGCCAGCCGCAGCCCCCTGGCTGTCCGGAAGCTGTGCGGCGACTGAAGCCGAGGGTGCCGCGACGTCGTTTTCGTTGTTCTGGTCGCCGGATTCCACGGTGACCTGGTGCGAGATCACTTGCTTGTCGGGATCGAAGACGTTGGATTCCTCACGGGTCTGGTCGCGGTCGATAAGCGCCGATACCTCGGCCCGCACCTTGCCGGGGCCGACGATGGGCTCGAGCAGCGATTCGATCTCCTCGCGCAACTTCGCCTCGACCGCGCTCTGGCGCTGGTCCGCATCGGAGGCACCGGCGCCGCCTGGGTCGCCGGCCCGGGCCAGCAGCGCGCCGGTCTGGTCGACGACCGAGACCGCTTCGGGCGCCAGTTCGGGTACCGAGGACGAGACCAGATAGCGGATCGAGGCAACCGCCTCGGACGGGAGCCGCCCCTTGGTCTTGACGGTGACGGCAGCGGTCGCCTTGCGCGCTTCGGTGGCGAACATCTCACGTTCGGGCATCACGATATGGACGCGCGCCGCGGTGACGCCATCGAGGCTTTCGATCGACTTGGCGAGTTCGCCCTCGACCGCACGGGTTTCGTTGATCTTCGCGCGCGAGGCGGAAACGCCGAAGGGCTCCTCCTGGTCAAGCACGTCATAGCCGATCTTGCCGCCGAGATGGTCGCCCGCCATCGCCATCCTGAGCTCGGCCAGCTTGTCCTGTGGGGCAAGGATCGAACTGCCATCGGCGGAAAGGCGATACTCCACGCCCTGTGCCTTCAGCTTGTCGGTCATCGCAGCTGCAGCGGCCGGATCGAGATCAGTGTAGAGGAACCCCATGCTGGAGGTCGATCCGCGGGTCGCGACAAAGGTCAGGGCGGCGAACAGCGCCAGCGCCACTCCGCCCATGACCGCGATGCGTTTGGTACCCAGCTGGGCGAGGAAAGTGCGAATTGCGTCCAAGATGCGCCCCGAGGTTTGACGGCGGGGCAACACCCCATGGACGCATTATAGGATGAGGCGGGGCGGCAATTTCTGCCGGGCAGGAAAAATTTGCCGGGCTGGCGATGCGTGGTTCAGGCCGCCGCCACGAGCGGGGCTGCGGGCATCAGCGCTTCGAGTTCCGCAACCACCGCAGCGCGACGCGCCGCGGCGTCCAGTGTCAGGCCGCCCTGCTCCCAGGCGATGAGCGCGTCGCCCGGCGGTAGCGTGCCGTCCGGCAGCACCGCGAGGTTCAATTTGCGGCGATCGTTGCGCTGGCGCACGGCCACGCATTCCTCGACCGTTTCGACCAGGGTGGGATGCACCCGGATCTGGAGTTCCGTGCCCCGCGCTACCTGGTTGAGGACGCGGCCGATGGCTTCGTCGATGCCCGCGGTCGGGGCGCGTTCCACGGCATGGCCGGCAATCATGTCGGCAGCGTCGAGCGCCAGTTCCGCCGCGTCGCCGGTCAGGCGCCGGACGGTTTCGTCATACCGTTCATCCAGTTCCTCGATGGCACCGTGCAGTGCGTCCACGGCAGACAGCAGCGCCGCGTCGCGCTCGCCGCGGGCCTGCATCAGGCCTGCTTCGAAGCCATCGATCCGGGCAGCGGCGAGGGCACTTTCCTGCGCCGACCGGACCGCGTTCAGTTCTGCCCTGAGCGCCGCCAGTTCAAGCATCGAATCGGCTACGGTCTGGCCGCCTTGCGGCTCGTAGACGGTGAATATGCGATCGAAAGGATATCGCTCGACGCTGTGGAGGGACATTGGTCTCGAATCCTCAGATGATCATCGCATCGTCGCTCTTGGGATCGACGAGAAGGATCTCGCCGCGATCCGCAAGCGACTTGGCCAAGCGGACAAGCGACGATTGCGCTTCCTCGCAATCGCGTGCGCGGACGGGGCCCATGCCCGCCATGTCCTCGCGCATCAATTTGGCTGCACGTTCGGTCATCGCACCGAAGAAGACGTTCCTGAGCGGGGCCGGCGAGCCCTTGAGCGCAAGAGCCATTTCGCGCTTGTCCGCGTTGCGAACGATCACGGCGACGGCGGCGGGGAGAAGATTCGAGAGATCTTCGAAGGTAAACATCAGCGCGCGGATGCGCTCCGCGGAATCGGGTGCCCGTTCATCCAGGGCGGTGAGCATCGCCTCTTCGGTTGACCGGTCGAGCGCGTTGAACATGTCCGCCATCGCCTCGTGCGGATCGCGTTTTGTGGAGCGCGACAGGTTCATCATGAAGTCCGTTCGCAGCGTATGTTCGATTTCCTGGATGACGTCCTTCTGGACGGTTTCCATCCGCAGCATCCGCATGATCACGTCGACGGCGAAATCGCGCGGCAACTCGGCCAATACGCGGGCCGCGTGATCGGAGCGGAGCTTGGACAGGATAACTGCGACAGTCTGCGGATATTCGTGGCGAAGGGCCTGGGCGAGGACGGTCTCGCTCACATTGGAAAGCTTGTCCCACATTGTCCGGCCGGACGGTCCGCGGATATCTTCCATGATCTCCTTGACGCGATCGGTCGGCAGTACATCGCTGAGCAGTCTCTCGGTCGATTCATAGGATCCGTGGAGTGAACTCATGCTCGAAACCTCGCCCGAAAACTGGACGAGCAGATAGTCTACAACGGTAGCGGGGATACGGCCCAGCCCGGCAATGGTCGAGGAAAGCTCCTTGATCTCGTCGACGGAGAGCTGGTCCCAGATCGGCGCTCCCTGTTCCTTTCCCAGTGCGAGCATCAGGGCGGCGGCACGCTGTGCACCGCTATAGCGCTTCAGCTCGGGCGGTTCGCCGATCTGCGCCATCATATTCATGGTTACCCCTTCGAAAAGCATGGTCCGCGCCACGGTGGACGTCCGACCCGTCTATTATAGAGGGAGGTGCCACGAGGTAGGGTGATGGCGGTCAATTTCTCGAACGATCTGGTAGGCCTGAGCCTCTTGACCAGCAGCAACCAGCTGACCGGTACCGACACGTCGGTGACCTTTGAATCCAAGGCAGTGCGGATCGCCAAGGCGCAGTTCACGACGGTCGCGACGACGCCGCCATGGAATGCCGCGAAGAGCACGACGCCGCTTTCCGCCGAGGTTTCCACCATCAAGGCGATGAAGACGATCATCGACAAGGCTGGAACCGGGGTCGATGCCTTGCCGATCGACGTGCAGACCTCCTTCACGGCCTACAAGGCATTGGACCGGCTCCAGGCCCTGGCGCAAAGCGCGGCGAGCAGCACCAGTTCGGATGCGCAGCGCGCGTCGCTGCAAACGGCCTTTGCCAAGGGCCTTTCCGATCTCGAGACCTTCCTTGGCCAGGCGCCGTCCGACAAGGTCGATCTGTCGTTCTTCCAGCCCGCACGTAGCGTGACGAGCGTGGCGCTCGGTGCACCGGAACAGTACAAGGTCAAGGGCCCGGGACTGGTGACCGCCCGCACCGACGCGCTGCCTGGGCTCACCGGGACCGAGCAGTTCAGCATCACGCTCACCAAGCCCGGTGGATCCGACGTCGTCAGCGTCGATCTGTCGCAGGGGCCGCAGCCGCCCACGCTGGATTCGGTTTCGACTGCGATCAATGCTGCAATCTCGGCGGTGCCGCTGCACAATCCCGACGGCAGTATCAGGCTCGATGCCAATGGCCAGCCTGTACCCCGCTGGCTCGTGCGCTTCGTGCCCGAACGCGGGACCGACAAATGGGGCCTGACACTGAACGCGCCCAGCGGAATCGAGCAGGTCACGCTGGCGCAGTCCAACGCCAAGGACGCGCTGATCGTCGCGACCGGGCAAACCGCGCTGGACAGCCCGACGGCGACCCAGGTCTTCCGCTATGACGATCCGAGCGGCGGCATGCAGAAGCAGGCCATGGCGACGCTCTCGGCGCTGGATCGGCTAAAGACCGAGCAGGCAAGCCTGATCGGCAAGACCACGGCGGCGACCACGACCTTCAAGACAGACGCATTCGGCAAGACGACCGCGACCACGACAAAGTCGAACACGGTGTACGCCAACACCGATGCAGCGGCGATTGCCACCGATCCGCAGGGCAACTCCTATGTGGTTGGAACGACGCGCGGCGACCTGGGTGCCGACCGGTCGAACGGTTCGGACAATCTGTTCCTCACCAAACTCGATGGGGAGGGCAAGGTCGTCTGGCAGCGCAGCCTTGGCGCGGCCGGCTCGTCGAGCGGCGCAGCGATCAGCCTTACCGGCACCGGGGATATCGTCGTCGCGGGAACCGTGAACGGCAGCTTTGATGGCGCCACGACCGATGGCGACATGCTCGTGGCGCGGTACAAGGCGAATGGGGATGAGTCCTTCGCCACGGTGATCCGCAGCACCGGAGCCGATACTGCGCGGGCGGTGGCGGT
>CAISGR010000210.1 GCA_903884945.1 uncultured bacterium | reverse complement strand
GCTGGCAATCCTGCCTGTCGCTCTCGCGCAATATCGTCCGGCAAACGCCAAGGCCGAGCTCGCCGAGCACCACCGTCTCGCAGCCATCGCGTGCAAAATGCCTCAGCGCGGTCGCCATGCGGCCCAGATCGCGCGGTGTCGCCATCGCCCCGTCGCGGCGCAACAGGCCGAAGACAGCGCTCATGCCTGGGAAGAGGCGCGTTCCGATGCCAGGCCGTGGTGGTACAGCTTGTCCGCGAATGCAGTGACGTCGCGGCGGCACGCCGCCTCATCGACCTCGAACTCAGCGAGCAGCTGGTTGCAGAGATCGTCGAGATCGCGCGGAGTCTCGATCAGCTCCCAGATGCGCGCGCCGACCGGGTTCATCCCGACATAATTGCCGCGATCGATGTTCATCATCATCAGCGCCTCCCCGACGCCGGTGGTGAGCCATTCGCTGCTTCGCTGGATCATGCGCATTTCCGTGTCTTCTCCCCAGGTTCATATCCCAATCGGGCCATCATCGCGGCGTGCCCCGCTTCGAGGCATGCTGCCTGTCCAGGCGCCAGTTCATCGCGCCAGCCCCCGGCGATGCCGCTGCGGAAGAAATTGCCGCCGGCATGCGGCCGCGGAGCCTCGGCGAATCCGCCCTTCAGTTCCTGCGCCTTGAGACTGTCGAAGCGCGCGAAGCGCGCGGCCCGAGCCGCCGTCTCCATCGATATGGCGACGCCCGCGAACGCAAGCGCGCGCGCCAGCGTCCCGGCGGCATCCGCCTGCATCTCCTCGTAACGGACAAGATGCACCGGGATGTCGCGCTGATCGAGCCAGCTCGCGTTGAAATCGCTCCAGCCAAGCAGTTGCTGGCGCAGCTGGGGGTCCTGCCGGTCATTCCGGCCGCAAAAGCTGGCCCGCCGGTCGCCCATGAAATCGATCGTGCGACCAAGGCTCTCGTCATTGTGGCTGGCGAGCGAAGCGACGATATCGCGGGGATCCCGTACGATCAGGATTGCCCCCGCCGCCGCGGCCGCGCCACCGAGCAGCGGCTCGCCGCCGGCCGTCAGGGTCCAGGCGTCATGCGTCTTCGCGAGGACGACATCCGCGATGCCATCCTCCAGACCGACCGGATCGATCTCCTCAAATCGCGCCATCGCCCGATAGGCAGCGGGCCGCAGGAGATCGCACTCCTCATGCGTGAGCAGGCCAGAGGCAATCAGCGTCAGCGTGTCGAAGGGTTCGCGCAGGCTGGCGATGCCGGGCATGGGCGGGAGGCGATTAATGTCCACCGGGTGCTCGCTCTGCAGATTGGCGACCAGCATCCGAAACCAGGTGTTCCCGGATTTGGGATAGGAAGCGAGCCAGAACCGCCGCTTCAAGCCGCGCGCTCCAGCATGCCCAGGCTCCGCCAATGCGCCTCGAGCGCGGCAATCAGGGCGGGCAGCCCAGCGAAGTCGAGCTTGCGCGCGACGGAGTAGACGCCAATCGACCCGGCAAGTCGGGCCGCTGCCTCGAAATATAGCGGCGCCTGCCGCATCTGCCGGACGAGCAGCGGACGATAGGCATTGCGGCGGACGATCAGCGCCGCATCGACCATGTTCGGCACATGGATTCCCGGTATCCAGGGCGGACGGGCCTCGCGCAGCGCGTAGATTGCTGCGATCGGCAGGGCGCGGCCCGTCGCCGTGCGCGGCTCGACATAGAATTTGCGGATCGCGTCGCGCACCGCGCCACCCTTGCGGTGCACGAGGGACAGCCCCTCGGTCGCGTCTTCCCACAATTTGAGATGCCGGCCGTCGGGGTGAACCATCGGCACGGCCATGTCGGGCAGGTCGATCGCGCAGAAATCGTCGGCGACCAGATCATGACCGGCTTCACACAGCGACGCGGCGATCGTCGATTTCCCGGCGCCGGACGGTCCGCAGAATAATACCGCCCGGTCGCCCACGCGCACGGCGCTGGCATGAAGCAGGATCGTGCGCCGCTGGTGAAGAAGAATGCCGAAGCCGGTGCCGGTCACGAAGATCGCTGCCTCCCGGCGATCCGCGCCATCCGCAACGCGGTACAATAATTCCCGCCCGTCGATCATCATCATCCGGATGATCCCGGGCAGATCGATGACGAACCGACCCTCTCCGATCTGCCAGCGCGGCCCGACACGCGTCGCGCCATCCAGCATTTCGGGCACCTCGCTTTCGCGTACGACGACGTCCGCCGCACCCAATGGTCCGATGGGGATCAGGCTGGGCAGGACGAGATCGCTGACGACCCGCAACCCCGAAACACGATAGCTACGCATCCGCCCCATCGACCTCCTCCACGCGCAGACCGGCGCAAACTTAAAGATATAAATTGAACTAGTTAAATGAGTTAAGTGATTTTTATAAGATACAATATGAATTGACTGCGACACGGAAATTCGCAATCACGCTGGCAGTGACCATTTGATCAGGGATGAGAATCATGGCGACCGAGCACACACCGGATTCGAACGCGGCGCCGACCGCACAGGGTGGCCGCAAGGCCTGGATCGCCCCCGACCTGATCCTTTCGGATATCGAAGCCGAGACGGGAAAACTCTCGTCCACGGCTGAATTCTATGTTCCCCAGTATCACCGGACGCTTGGCCCGTCGTAGCGCCCCCGAGGTGGGGCTCCGCCGACGGGTGTCGCAGTCGCCCCGGGACGCGAGCCTGCCAGGGTGCTGCATATTCTGGAGACGACGCATAGGGCTCCGGCCTTGTCCGGGCCTTCGCCTCCCGACCTCGGGAAGCAGCCCATCCTGGATCCGGCTCATAGACACAGGCCATTTCCGTCCAGAAATGGCAATTTCGGCAGCTCCCATACAGGATCGGTATGCATCCCATTGACGCCCGCACCCTCGAGATATTCCGCGCCGTTGCCGAAACCGGATCAGCCACGCGCGCCGCCGAGCGGCTGAACTCGACCCAGCCGAGCGTCACCCGCGCGATCGGCGCCTTCGAACGGCTATGCGGCTTCCTGCTGTTCGAGCGGGGGCGCTACGGCATGACGCTCACCGAAGCCGGCAGCGTCCTGCTCGAATCGGTGGAGCGCAATTTCGCCGGGCTCAACATGATCCAGCAGGCGATCGGGCAGTTGCGGCAGGGGCTGCCGGGGACGCTTCGCACCGTTGCGGTCCCAGTGGTGGCGGAAGGCGTGCTGTGCACCATTCTGAGCGACTTCGCCCGCACGCATCCGCGCGTCGGCGTCAACATCAAGTCAGCCCGCCCCGAAATGGTGGTCAACGACATCCTGACCGGCGAAGTCGATCTGGGCGCGATCATCGGCTCGCCACCCCAGGGCTTCGATCTCGCAGTCCGGGTAATCGGCCAGCGGCGCATGAAGCTGGCGGTTCCAAGTGATCATCGCCTGGCCAATCGGGAGCGCGTTCACTTCCGCGAACTGCACGACGAAGCCTTCGTGCTGATCGTTCAGCCCCACAACATCCGGCTCGCGGTGGATACCATGATGAACGATTTCGGCGTCCGTCCGTCAGTGATCCATGAAGTCTCGACCCAACGCACCGCCGTGGAAATGGCGCGGCGCAGCGGCGCGATCGGGTTCGCCGATGACGAGATCATCGAGTCGAGCACTGGCGGCGAGGTACAGGCAATCGAGCTCGATCCGCCGACAGCGTGGAACATCAACCTGATCTACCGTCGCGATCGCAAGCACTCGCAGGTATTCGAGGCATTTCTGACCTGGCTTCGCGAGACGATGCCGGGCGACGACTTGCCGCGCGCTTCAGCCCGTTGAAGCGCGGCCAGTGGCTTGAGCGCGCTGGCTGCCGATCTGGCCACTCCCCTGCCCATGGTGGCAATCCGGTGTCGAGCGTTCAGACACGAACCTTGATGCAGTTTCGACGGGCCTTCTTCGCCTCGTGCAGCGCTTCGTCAGCGCGTGCGACCGCTAGTAGCGCCCCCAGGTGAAGCGCGAGGACAGCGCATAGTTCCACACCGCACCGACCATGATGCCGGCCAGCGCGGAGACCGCCCACGTATCCGAACGCGCATCGTAGAGGAACGCCGCGACACCGACATTGGCGATCGCACCGACCGAGCAGACGACGCAGAACGACACCCAGCCGTCGAACAGCTGCCGCGCGCCCTTGAGCCGGCTGTCGCGATAGGTGAGTGCGTTGTTGAGGAAGAAGTTGAAGGTCATCGCCACCACCGTCGCGATGATCGTCGCGACGAGGAAGCCGATATTGAGTTCCTTGAACAGCGGCGTCAGCACCGCGAAGTGCACGCCCGCGCCGATCGCCCCGATCGCCGAGAACATCGCGAAGCGGACCGGGACGATGGAGCCGAACATGCGATCATAGATCGCGATGAGATATTCCATCGCGACTACATGATCGAGCTTGCTCTCGCCCTCGGTGCGCACGCGGAAGGTGTAGGGCAGTTCGAGGAACTTCAGCGGCTTCGGGCTGCCGGTCATGATGTCGAGCAGGATCTTGAAGCCGATGCCGGCGAGATGCGGGGCGAGATCGCGCACCAATTGCGTGCGGATCATGAAGAAGCCGCTCATCGGATCGCTGAGGTCAGCCTTCAGCACCTGGCGCGAGAGCTTGGTCGCGAAGGCGGATTTCGCGACCCGGTCGCGATCCCAGTCGCCCGTGCCGCCGCCATCGACGAACCGCGAGCCGATCACGAGATCGAGATGCTCGTCCTGCAGGAGCGCATCGAGCATCTTGGGCAAGATCGTCTCGTCATGCTGGAGATCGCCGTCGATCACCGCGACGATCGGTGCCGCCGTCGCGCAGATCCCCTCGATACAGGCCGTGGACAGGCCGCGCCGACCGATGCGCTGGATCACCCGCACCCGGCGGTCGAGCCGCGCGATCTGGCGCGCCACGCCGGCGGTGCCGTCCGGGCTGTTGTCGTCGACGAAGATCGCTTCCCAGTTGCGCCCGGCGAGGGCGGCATCGAGCTTGGCGATGATCACCGGGACATTGCCGACTTCGTTGAAGGTCGGAATGACAACCGCAAGATCCAGCAGGGGACCGCTCATGCAAGCGCCGCCAGCACCGCATCGGCCATGCCCCGCGTCGACAGCGTGCCGCCGAGATCGGCGGTGCGGGCGCCGTTCGCCAGCGCCGTCGCGACCGCTGCATCGATCCGGTCGGCCGCTTCGGGCAGGTTCAGCGAATGGCGCAGCATCAGCGCGGCCGAGAGGATCGCCGCCGCCGGATTGGCCTTGCCCTGCCCGGCAATGTCGGGCGCGCTGCCATGAATCGGCTCGTACAGGCCCTTGCCCGCGGCATCGAGCGCGGCCGAGGGCAGCAGCCCGATCGAGCCGACGCACATGCTCGCCAGGTCCGAGAGAATGTCGCCGAAGAGATTGCCCGTGACGATCACATCGAACTGGCCGGGATCGCGCACCAGCTGCATTGCCGCATTGTCTACCAACATGTGGCTCAGCGTGACGTCGGGATATTGCGCCGATGTTTCGATCACGACATCGCGCCACAATTGCGAGGTCTCGAGCACGTTCGCCTTGTCGATCGAGCAGAGCCGGCCGCGGCGGCGCGCGGCCGCCTGGAAGCCCGCATGGGCGATGCGCGACACCTCGGCCTCGTCATAGCTCATCAGGTCATAGCCCTCGCGCAGGCCCGCAGGCGTGGTGCGCATGCCCTTTTCGCCGAAATAGACATCGCCATTGAGCTCGCGGATGATCAGCAGGTCGATCGTGCGCGCGATCTCCGGACGGAGCGAGGAGGCATCCTCCAGCCCCGGGAAGAGCTTGGCAGGCCGCAGGTTCGCGAACAGCGTCAGTTCCTTGCGCAGGCCGAGGATCGCCTGTTCCGGGCGCAGGCCGCGCTCGAGATTGTCGCAGGACGGATCGCCGACCGAGCCGAACAGGATCGCATCGGCGCGCTTCGCCAGATCGAGCGTTTCGGGGGGGAGCGGATGGCCGGTCGCGTGATAGGCGGCGCCGCCGACCAGCCCTTCCTCAAAGACCAGGCCGAGATCGAGCGCTTCGAGCACGCGCCGCGCCTCGGCAGTGACTTCGGGGCCGATGCCGTCGCCGGCGAGAACTGCGATCAAGGGCATTCGAACGTCCTTCAACTAACGTGCGGTGCAGGTGCTGCGACGCGGCCCCTGCGATGGGCGCCGTCCTCCCAGCACGAACGGAAGAGTGCGGTGCGCCTTGCCTCAGCCAACCCGCTTCACGCAACCGCCCTTTTGAGACGGTCGACCAGCCGCGCGCGCGCCGCGAGGGTTTCGGCGCGGCGATCAGTGAGAATGTCGCTCTCCAGTGCCTCGCCGGTGATGCGCAGCGCGGCAAGGATATCGGCCCAGCCGGCCTCGCCCCCGGTGCGCAGGATCTCGGGGAGACGATCGGGCTCGAGGCCGTAGCCGAGCTCGGCGAGCAGCAGCAGTTCGTAGCGGGCGAGCGCCACGGCCCAGCCGCGCGCGGCCGGTGCCGCCTCGATCGCGCCGATCATGCCGTCCAGCGCCGCGTGGAGGCGCGGATAGGGCTGCGCCTCGGGCAAGGCAGTCGCGGTGAGCGCAGTGATCCATTCGAGCGCCGCGGCGGGAAGCGGCTCGGCGAAGAGCGGCGCGCGGCTGCGGATCAGCTCGACCGTCAGCCCGGCGAGCTGATCCTCGGTCCGGGCACGCCATTCGCCCAGGACGAGGTTGGCGGGTTGCAGGATCGGCCGGATGTGCCGCGAGCGCCCGCCGCGGACATAGCCGGGCTGCAGGCCGTGCTCGGCCGTCAGCGCGCGCACGATCGCGCCATGTTCGCCATGGTGGCGGATCGCCAGGATCAGGGCTTCGGCGCGCAGATGCATGATGGCCTATAAGCATGGCTGCGCCGGACAGGACAGGAGGTTAGCGTCGGAATGCGCGCGCGATCTTGCCGAGCCCGAGCTGCCGCGTCGCCGACCGCCCCAGCGCCGCCGTCCGCTCCAGGGCGCCCAGCGCCGCCGTCGTCAGCCGGTTGGCCAGGCTCGCGCGGAGCAGCAGCATGTCGATGCAGTCGACCCCGCCCGTCGCGAACTGGCGCTTGTGCTCGCTGTCGCCTTCCGTGAAATCGAAACGCTGCAGCCCGCCAGCCGCGAACAGGTCCCGCATGGCTGCCAGTTGGAGGACGCAGTCCGGCCGCAGGTCCGAAAAGGCCGGATCATGCCCGGCATGGTCGCGGCGGGCGATGCCGCCATCGACCGTGACATAAAGATAGGCAGCCGGCTCGCCCGCGATATGGAGCAGCCAGCCCAGCACCGAATCCGCCGCCGCGCGTTGATACATGCCGCGCAGGAAGGTCGAATCATCCGGCAGGCCGCCGCCCAGCAACCGCTCCTGGCAGCTGCGCAGCGCGATGCGCCGGGCGATGTCGTGAAAGGCCGTCATTTCGTCCGGCGTGCGGAAGCGGCGAATATCGAGGCAGCCGCCCGACACGCTCGCGACCTTCTCCGTCCCGGACTGCAGCGCCGCGCGGGTGGCGGGCGCGATCGACTGGAGCCAGGCATCGAGCCCGGTGGCCAGATCGACGAAGCGACGGGTGTAGCGCTCGCGGACAAAGCCGATCATGCCGCCAGCGGCATAGACCATCGCGTCGCGGCGATCCTCGGGCAGCGAGGTGACCCGATAGCCATGCGCCGTGCGATCGAGCGGAGGCAACAGGGGGAGCCGCCCCTCCAGCGCGTCCTCGAGCGAGAGCGGGACCGCGATGAGCTGTCGCTGGATCGAGGCCAGCGCGCGCGCGCCGATCTGGAACCGAAGCGGCAGCGGCGCGGTGGTCACGCGGCGCGTTCCGCGATCATGCTGGACCAGAGCTGCTCCGCCCGGCGCCAGCCCAGCCGCAGCGCATTGGGTTCGAGCAGCGTGTCCGGCCTGCCCAGCGCCAGGGGCGGCCGATCGGCAAAATGGACGGTGCGCAGCTCGTCGCGCCGTTCGTCGAGCAGCGAGCACAGCGCCTGGAAGCGGCGGAGATGCACGCCATCGGGGCTGATCCCGGCATGATTGGCCAGGGCCGACGCGTGATGGACGATGGTCACGGCCGCGTGGCCGGACTCGACCGCATGATCGAGCGCGGCGCTCATCTCGCCGGCCGACAGCGCGCAGATATCGAACCCCCGCAACGCACCCGCATGCTCCTCGATCAGGGTGACCGGAACCGCGACCAGGCCGGCGCGCCCGACCGGGGCAATCTGGCGCAGCGGCAGATCGATGGCGCTCGGCCATGGATGCTCGGCGCCATTATGGCTGCAGTCATAGGCGAAGCCAAGCGCCGCGAGCGCGACCAGCGTCTCGTCGTTCGCGCTGAAGCCGCCGCCGCGAAAGGCGGCCGGCAGCGGCGCCCCCGCCGCCACCAGCAGGTCGCGCGCGCCGCCGATCAGCGCGCGCTGCTCCCCGAGGCCATAGTCGGCGAGGGCGAATCGCCCGTGCGCCGCGCCGCCGTCGCCGGCCACGGCACCGGCCCATTGCGGGTGAAGAAGCAGCTGCACGTCCTGCCCCGCATCCAGGATCGCATCGACCGCCTGCCTGACCGGATCGAGCCCGAACACCAGCGCCGGCATCGGATCGACGAAAAAGCTCGCCTTCAGACCATGTTGGCGCAGCAGGCCCAGCTGATAGCCGAGGCCGACGCCCGCCGGATCGAGCGAGCGCGCGACGATCGCCGCCGGATCGAGCCGCCCGGCGTGATGGCGCCAGACGATCCCGGTATCGATCGTGAGGAAGACGGGCATGGTCATCGCCGCGGATGCTAGGCCGACGCTGGTGAAGAATGTCCCAACGCCGGCCCGGCCTCCGCGCGAAGCCGCGATCAGGGCGCGATGCCGTATTTCGCATAGATATGGTCGATCTGCGGCGCCATCAGCCGGGCCGCGGCGATATCGCCGTCGGCCGCCTTGGCATCGCCCATCCGCGTGCGGACGATGCCGCGCAGGAACATGCTCGCGGGCTTGCCGGGATCGAGATCGAGCGCGGCGTTGAGATCGGCGAGCGCTTCGTCATACCGGCTCATGCGGAAATAGACCATTGCCCGGCTGTCCAGCGCCGCCTCGGGCGAATCGCTCAGCTCGATCGCCTTGGTGCAATCCTTGAGCGCGGTATCGAGCATGACGTTGAGCGTGCCCTTCACCCAGCAGCGATTGTTGAGCAGGCCCGGATTGCCCGGGCTCGCGACCACCGCGGCGTCGATCGTCGCGATGGCGGCATCCTTGTCGCCGGCCCTGCCGAGCACCTCGGCCTTGGCCGCCATGAAGTTGGGCTTGTCCTTGCCGCCCTCCCCGATGCGTTCGTCGAGCAGCGCGAGCGCCTGATCCTTCTCGCCATTATCGGCATAGAGCGAGGCAAGCAGGCTGACCGCCGCGCTGGAGGCGGGATCGAGCTTGCGGGCAGCGTTGACGTCCGCCAGCGCCCTCGCCTTGTCGCCGGTCTCGTCATAGAGGCGCGCGCGCCACAAATAGCTGTCCGCATTGGGATCGATCGCGATCGCGCGGTTCAGATCCTCGATCGCCCGGCCGCGTTCATAGATGCGTTCCAGGAACACGGCCCGCGCCGCGAAGGGCTCCGCCTTGCCCGGCTGGGCGGCGATCCCCTGCTGGTACAGCGCGAGAATGGCATCGAAGCGATGCGCCTTCTTGCCGGCCTCGGCGACCTGCCACGGCGCCGGATAATCCGCCGGCGCGACGACGCGCAGCAGATGCTGCTTCGCCTGTTCGAGCTTCTGGCGGACCGCACCGATATCGGCGACCGCGATCTCCTCGCCGCTCGACATCGCCTTGTCCTCGGTCGCGATCCAGCCGTCGGCGAGGCTCGCCTTTCGCTCCAGCGTGGTGCCGGCGAGCGTGCCGGAGAAGGTCTCGCTGCCGTCGAGGGTGAAGCCCTTGCCGCCATCGGGCAGGTGGATCCGCGTGCGGATCGCGTAATGATGCGGGGCCTCGGTCGCGACCGGAATGTCGCGCCATGCCGCGCGGGCACGATCGGGCGCGAAATCGAGCTTCGCCACGACCCGGTCGAGCGACGCGCGATAGCGTTCCTCCTCCTTCGCCCAGCCGGGATAGGCGATGCCGGTCGCGTCCAGCGTCGCGGTGCCGGCCGCGTCGTCGAAGCTGAGGCCGCGCGTCGCGACCATCGGGTTGTCGAGATAGGAAGCGCTCATCTTGGTCGCGAGATCGGTCAACTGCTCCTTGCTGGCCTGGACCGAGCCGGCGCGGAACAGCTGGGCGAGCTGGCCGCGGACCATGATCTTCAACCGGAACGGCGCGGGGAAATTCACCCCCGCGGACTGATCCAGCTCCAGATCGGCGCTGAGTTCCGGCCGGGCCGGCGCACGCATCGGCACCGGCAGCAGCGCCGCCCCCGCGGCGCGCACGGGCAGGACATAATGGAAGGCGGGCGCATCATGGATGTCGGCGAGCCGGACGCCGCCATCGGTTCCGTCGAGCCACAGGCTTTCCCCGCCGATGGTGGCGTGGACCAGGACGTGATCGAAGGCGCCGGGGATCGGCAGCCGCTCCTGCAGCAGATCGCCGAGTTCGCTGCTGGCCAGGATCGGCTCCGCCTCGATATGCAGCTCGTGCAGGATCGCCAGGAGCAGCAGCGTCTTGGCCTTGCAATCGCCATAGCGCAGCGTCCAGGTCTGGGCCGGCGTCTGCGGCACGTAATTGCCCGTTTCCATGCCCTTGAAGAGATAGCGGACCTTGTCCTGCACCAGCTGCAGCGCGAGCGCAGCGCGCTTGAGCGGATCGGTTTCGGCGGACGCGATGCGGGCGACCTCGGCAGCGAGCGGGCTGCCCGGCGCGATCAGGCCATCGGTGGCGTAGAGCGGCGCCATCACCTTCGAGATCGCCGCCCAGTCGCCGAAGCTGGTCGCCTCGATCATCGGCGGCCGGCGGAAGCGGGCCGGCGAATCCGCCGGCATGTCGAGCTGCTTCGGCAGCGGGATCGCCAGGGTGAGCTCGCGATAGCCGCCCGCGCTGGTCAGCTGCGGCTGCGCGGCATAGCCATTGGCCTTCCAGTGAATGTCCGAATCCTGCGGCCAGATGAGCCGCACGCGCCCGAACGCCGCGCGGAAGGGATCGGCGGCAAGCTGCGCGAAGGCCTGGACATTGCCCCTGAGCGTCGCATCCTTCTGCGTGGTCGAGAAGCTCAGATGGAGCACGTCGCCGACGCGCAGCCCCTCGACGGCCATGGTCGCGGTGAGCATGCCGTTGAGCATGCGCTGTTCCAGCTGCTCCTCCCGGCGCAGCACCGAGAAGCGCTCGCCGGTGGCGAGGAGATCGATATGCTCGGTACCGCGAATGATCTCGGCGCGGTGGATGATCAGATCGCCCTTGTCGGGCAGCCAGGGCAGCTTCACCGTGCCGAGCGTATCGAGCACCTGGGTCGAGGCGACGCGGGCGGCGGATTCGACATAATTGGTTACCTCCCCGTCCTTGAGCCGCTGCTGGTTGTCCAGGATCAGGAAGATCGGCGCATCGTCCCTGATCGCGGCGGGGTCGATCGACGGCGCCGGCTTCACCCAATCCGGCACGGGCGCGTAGAGCGGCTTGTCGCCTGCCTGAACGGCCGCGCTCGTCGCAAGCAGCGTGGCGAAGAAAATTGGCCGATACATGATGTTACCCCTTGTGCACGCCAGCGAGTCTAGCGTGGCCTGCCGGCGCGGCAAGCGGGGGTTCGGAGGATTTTTGGCGCCGAAACGGGCGGAGGGAAACGGGCGGAGACCGGGGGCGATTCGCCCGCGATCGTGGCGGATCGCCGGGGCGACGGCCGCCCGGATTCTCCCCTGCATTTTTCTTCCGCTGTTATGGTGGAGGGTCGCCCCGAAATAAGCGCGCGATTCCAAGGGGAAGACCCCGGCTTTCCCTGTTACGCCAAAACAGCGGAAAACCGCGCCGGAATGCGGCGGAACCTTCCGCTGTTC
Source organism: uncultured bacterium (assembly GCA_903884945.1). Taxonomy (GTDB): domain Bacteria; phylum Pseudomonadota; class Alphaproteobacteria; order Sphingomonadales; family Sphingomonadaceae; genus Sphingomonas. The sequence goes on along the minus strand of CAISGR010000210.1, from coordinate 9,088 downwards.
GCACCGGAATCGCGCCGAAATTACCCCTGCTTGATTCAAATGTTCGCCGGGATCGCGTCTTGAAAGGGCGGGATGGTCCATAGCGGGTGCGTGACATGGCGGAACGGCGGATTGAATCGGGCGACGGGGCTCTCGGTGCGGATGAGGGGAAGGCGGCGGCGGCAGAGGGAGGCGCCGGGCCCGGCGGCTATGCGATCGGCAAAGGCAGGCCGCCGATCGGCCGGCGCTTCGCCAAGGGCCAGTCGGGCAATCCCCGGGGCCGGCCGAAAATCCGCGGCGGATCGGGCGCGCCGGGCGATCGGCTGATCGGATCGGACCAGCCGACGCGGCGGATGATCCTGGAGGAAGCCTATCGGACGATCACCGTGCGGGACGGCGAGGACGAGATCGAGATGACCGCGAACCGCGCGGTGTTCCGCGCGATGATGGAACGCGCGCTGAAGGGCAGCAGGATCGCGCAACGCAAATGGATCGAGATGGTCGAGGACGCCGAGGCGCAGCAGAAGCGCGACCAGCAGGCGTTGTACAATGTGCTGGAACTGCCGACGCGCAAGTTCGTGGACCGGCCCGGCTGGGGCCAGGCGCCGGACATGACATGGTCGGACGAGATCATCTACGATCCGAATATCGGGCGGACGGTGATGCGGCGGGTGGAGGAGGAGTGAGGCCGCGCCTTCGGCTGCGGGCCGGCGCGGGGGCTCCTGCGGCGCGGGCGCAGTCGACCGCATCCTGCCTGCTTCCATCGAAATGCCCGCTTCGCCCGAAATATTTGTGAAGAATGACGAATTCGCCTAACGCGAGAGCGCAAGAAACATCGTCGACTGGGTTGCCGCGCATGCCGAACCTGAAGATGGATTTCCGCCAACCCCCTGCCCGGCTCGCCGATCACTTCTCGTTCTTCTATCATCTCGAGCAGGACGGCGATCGTTTCGAGGCAGTCGACCGCGCCGATTATGCGCAACTCCGCTTCATTCTGCGCGGCCGCAACGCGCGCTATCGCTTCATCGACGGGACCGAGCAGGCGATGCCGGACATCTATGTGCTGGGCCCCACCACCGGATGCTCAAGCCTGAGCTGCGATGGCGCGGCGGAGGCGATCGGCGTCGGGCTGATGCCGCATGGCTGGGCGGCGCTGGTGCCGATGGACGCCTCGGCGGCGGCGAACCGGTTGTTCGACGCGCGGGACCTGTTCGGTCCCGTGGTGATCGAGGTGTACCAGAAGCTGCGCGACACGCCGGATTTCGACGCACGGGTAACGATTCTGGAGGAGATGCTGGCCACGCTGATGAGGCGGCAGAAACCGCGATATCAGGCGTTCGTGGACCAGGTGAACGCATGGCTCACCGGTGCGGCCGCGCCCGACGTCAACGACCTGGTCGCGCTGACCGGCCTGTCGATGCGGCAGGTGCAGCGCGGCTGCAAACGCTATTTCGGATCGCCGCCCAAGGTGCTGGCGCGCAAATACCGGGCGCTGCGCGCGGCGGTGGCGATGACGCACCGCGACCCCGAGCTCGACGCGCTGCTGGTCGACGGATTCTACGACCAGTCGCATGTGGCGCGCGAAATCAAGCATTTCACCGGCATGACCCCGCATGCCTTTGCCGAGCATCCGACGGAGCTGAACCGGGAGATTGCGAAGCGGATTGCGCTGGAGCGGGAGAATCCGATCCGGCGGAGTGGGGTGATTACTTGAGGGGATCGGGGTGCTGGCGAGCACATCACTCTCGCGAGGGCCATTGGCGGCGTGCGTGCAGCACACGCAGGATACGCACCGCTTCCCCGGTGAGATCATAAACGAGGATATAATTGCGATGGACGATCAACTCGCGCGTGCCGGCCACGCGTCCGGGGCGGCCGATCGCCGGATGGTCGACTAGATTCCGTGCCTTGCGCGTGAACATTTCATCGAGCGTCACGGCGGCAGCCAGATTGTCCTTTGCGATACGCTCGCGCGTATCCCGCCGGTCCTGGCGTGCTTCCACCGTCCAGAGGAGCTTCACGCCTGGCTGGCCATCCTTCGCCGCGCCTCTTCCCGCCAGGCCTGGGCTTCCGCCTCAACGTCATCGTCGGGAATCAGGTGACCCGCATCAGCCGAATCCAGCCCTGCCTGGACCTGATGGCGAAACCAGACGTCATGCTCGTCAGCCGCGCGCTGACCGGCGACATATTCCCGCATGAAATCGCGGATGAGTTGCGCGCCCGTGCGGTCATGCGCCTTAGCCGCATCCGCAAAGGCATTTTTCAAGGCCTCATCGAGCCGTATCGTGAAGGTCGCTTCGCCCACGCAGCGCTCCTGTGTTACACAAGGCGTACATGGTAGCACGAAGGGCCAATTCGTGAAAGGCTGGCGGTTGACCCGTGGGAGATAAGTGCAGTGTCACCGGAACCCAAAATTCCGACAGTTGTCTATAAATTGAAAAATGTTTGAACGCACTGGCCAGTGATTTTGTCGGAACCACAGCCTAATAGACTCTCAAGACCCTGTAGGTCGATCTCTTTCCGATCCCGCCATGCGATGCAGTAGCTGAGCTTCATGGCTGCTAATCGCCATCATAACCTGAGGAGGATGAAAGCCGTCGCGCAGACAGCGCAATTGCTCCATATCGACATGCTCGGCGCTACGTTGCGCATCGACCAAGAGCAGACCAACGGCCTCTCCCGCACCGTTAAAATAGGCGTCAAAGTCGATACGGTTGATCCCAGTTTGATCGCCAAACTCCAACCATATTTCTTCTGGCTCACCGCGAACGATGCGTTCCACCGTGGCCATTCCGATCACGGCACCAACCGGACGAGTGGCATAAATCCAGAGCCGAGTGCCGATCGAAAGAGTGGGTATTCGGCGGCGCAATTCGATTGTTTTTGCGCCGTCAAGAATCGCGTTGGCATGACGGGGGTGGATTGAGATTATCGCGTCGCTTTCGGGGGTCATTTGCTCCACGCGGCCTTGATAATACGGACCAGATTCTCGTGGGATAGCGCGGTCGCAGATATCAGATTGCTAGACCCAGTGGCTCCGAACTCTTTTAAATCGGCGAAGCGAACAGGGGTCGGAAACACGATCAAATTATCAAAGGTCGTCATCAGCACTTCATCCATCGCAGAAAATTCTGAGAGGTCGTCGACGACCACCCGTCGCGCCGTATCTCTTGACGTGCTCTCCTTAGGGACAAGCACGGAATCCACAATCCGGCCGGCCGCAACGACCGCTTTGCGCCCACCATTTTTCCCGGACTCGTAGAACAGGATTGGAAGGCTGGGCCGCATGGCACTTCGAGCGCGTGGCGTATTGACGTACGCCCTGCGTGACAAGAACGACGCGTCTCGATCCTGTATAAAGGAAAGACGCGGTTGCGTATTCGTTCCCAAGAGCTCGTCGGCGTAAGCGCGCTGGATAGGAACGATCACCGCCTCTCGACCCGGCCAGAGATAAAGGGTCGGCCCGAACATATCCTCGAACCGCTCTGGCGACAGGTCCAGCGACTGCCCGGAACCGCTTGTAACAGCGATGCTGCGCGAGCCAATCTGAAGATCCGGCCATTGCGCTGGCAGTCCCAAACCAGTTTTGCGGCGGGTGGTATGTCGCGTAGGCTCCCAATTCTCTTGCGTGATTGGCTGGCCGATGGCGACTTTCACCAGATCGTGCCCGACGCCCGTAGCGACAAAGCCACGAGCCGTTGCGAGCCCGCTCACAGTCGGCTGCCCCGCTACATTCAGGAGGCGTATCGCAGCGGGATTGTTCAGGCACGCCTGCTTGACCGCAGCGTCCAATAGGTACTCCCCATAAAGCTCGCGATCCAAATGTCCGGCATCGACGTTAACGAGAAGCCGATGCTCGCCCGCAGTAGAGACCGGTGAAGTCAAGCAGGCGACAGCAACAATGCTCGAGCCTTCCCAGACCCCGGAACGCCAACCAACAGTTCTCGCAATGGCTGGACCGCAGACCTCTTCGATGACGCTGGCGGGAACGCCCGCGGCTTTCAGATATGCGCCAGTTTCGTCAGCAGTCGGCACTCGGCATTCGAAGCCTTCGCCCCTGCGCTCCGTCGGCAAATGATCGTCAGCGGGGTCAGGCAGCAGTGTGAGAAGCTCATCTAACCCAGCAACGTCGATGCCGATCTTCGTAAGAAGGTCGTCTCGAGCCTCCAAAAGAGCGCCATCGCTGGTGATAAAGCCCGAAACACGGGATAGAGCAGAGTGCGCTAGATGACGAGCGTCGCTTCGGGCCTGGACAGATCCTGCGCCGGCATTACCCGTGTTCGTAAATACGATTTCATGAATCTCGCTGGCCAAGCGCTCAAGGTCTTGCGGGCTGACGGGTGGAGGAAGCCTGGGAAGTTGCAGAGCCATTTGAAGCACGGGGTCGTTTTGCAGATCGACCGACGTGCGCCTGAGTTCGCTGATAAACTCGGACGCTACGCCAAGCCGAATACGATGATCCAACGCTGCGCCAAACAGGGCGCAGGCTGAGTCGTGCCTTTGGCGATTCTTCACCAGATCAAAAAAGACGTTTAGATCGAAGGTGTAAAACGCCGCCTCGGTGCCAAAGCGCTTTGGCAAACCAAGGTCGAGCGTAGCGGGCGGGGTCGAAAACAGATGGGGCGTGGCTAGATTTCGAACACGAACTACGATGGTTCTGCCCCGCGCGCTTCCACCCGCCTTCGAGGAAGCAACCTCAAATCCGTGCCCCTCATAAAATGCCTGCGCGTAAGCGAGATCACTCGCGACTTTTGCTTTCACCGTCAGAAATCCGGCGCGCTCTAGATCGCATATCAGAGCGTCCATCAGCGCGGACGCAACTTTATGTCTGCGCCAACCGGGCTTGGTACAGACCTGCTGGACACGGGCATGAGGGAATACCCCGCCGTGCAATATGTAGCCGACTACAGCGGCTTGCCCCTCCTCATCTTCCGCAAACATTGCGAACAGGCGCTTTTGAGAGATTGCATCCTCATAGGCCGAGTTAGGAATAAATCCGAGCGCCTCTTTCTCCCCATTCGATAGCGCTATAATTTCGCTGCTGTGACTCTTTAACTTAGCAGGGTCTCTCTCCAGAAACGTTCGCAGCGCTAATTTCACCGGCCGCCATCCTATTTTCAATATGGGCCAGCTCGCCAAGCGCCCCCGCCTTCTGGCGTGCTTGAACGACTATAGTAAGGCATGTCGAATTGAAAGCTGGCGTAGAGGATAAGGCCAGCGCGCGTCGGAATATATCCGGGGCAGCGTCAAGAACTCGATCTGAAACGTGTTTCCTTTAAACTGGTATCTTCGGACCTCGCCCGGACAGTGCTGTCCCCTCCCCTACCGCCCATGGTAAAAATCATAAACCTGCCGCGCCACCAGCGCCGAGACCCCCGGCGCCTTCTGCAGATCCTCCAGGCTCGCATTGCGCACCGCCCGCCCCGTGCCGAAATGCATCAGCAGCGCCTTTTTCCGCGCCGGGCCGATGCCCGGCACCTCGTCCAGCGGGCTCGCGCCGATCGCCTTAGCGCGTTTCGCCCGGTGGGCGCCGATGGCGAAGCGGTGAACTTCGTCGCGCAGGCGCTGGAGATAGAACAGGACGGGCGCGTTGGTGGGCAGGGTCAGTTCGCGGCCGTCCATCAGGTGGAAGACCTCGCGGCCCTCGCGCCCATGGTCCGGCCCCTTGGCGACGCCGACCAGGCAGACATCCTCGATGCCGAGCTCCTCCAGCACGCCCTTGGCCGCGTTGAGCTGGCCGCGGCCGCCATCGATCAGCACCAGATCGGGCCATTCGCCTGAATCGCGATCGGGATCCTCGGCCTGGGCGCGGGCGAAGCGGCGGGCGAAGACTTCGCGCATCATGCCGAAATCGTCGCCGGGGATCGTCTTCGCATCCCTGATGTTGAACTTGCGATACTGGCCCTTGCGGAAGCCCTCCGGCCCGGCGACGACCATCGCGCCGAGCGCATTGGTGCCCTGGATATGGCTGTTGTCGTAGATCTCGATCCGGTCGGGCGGCTCGGGCAGCTCGAACAGATCGGCGACCTCGCGCAGCAATTTCGCCTGGGTCGTGCTCTCGGCGAGGCGGCGATCGAGCGCTTCCTCGGCATTGCGCTTCGCCTGATCGAGCAGGCGCCGGCGCGTGCCACGCTGCGGCACGGACAGCGACACCTTGAACCCGACGGCATTGCCCAGCGCCTCGCCGAGCAGCGCCGCCTCTTCCAGCTCGCGATCGACGAAGATCGAGCGCGGCGGCGGCACCTCCTCGTAGAACTGGACGAGGAAGCTCGCCAGCACCTCGCCCTCGGGCACATCATTGGTGTGGGCCGGGAAAAAGCTGCGATGGCCCCAGTTCTGGCCGCCGCGGATGAAAAAGGCCTGGATGCCCATCACCCCATTCTTGTTGGCGAGCGCGAAGATATCGGCATCCCCCACCCCTTCCGCGTTGATCGCCTGGCTGCCCTGGATGAAGGTGAGCGCCTTGAGCCGATCGCGGATGATCGCGGCCAGCTCGAAATCCATATTCTCGGCCGCTGCCTGCATCTGGCCGCCGAGCTTGGCCTGCACCTGAGTCGATTTGCCGGCGAGGAAGGCCTTCGCGTCGGCGATCAGATCGGCATAATCTTCCTGCGAGATGCGGCCGACGCACGGCGCCGAGCAGCGCTTGATCTGGTAGAGCAGGCAGGGCCGGTCGCGCGTCTTGAAGAAGCTGTCGGTGCAGCTGCGCAGCAGGAACAGCTTCTGCAGCGCGTTGAGCGTGTTGTTGACCGAGCCGGCGCTGGCGAAGGGACCATAATAATTGCCCCTGGCCCGCCTGGCACCGCGATGCTTCTGGATGCGCGGATACTCGTGATCGGCGCGCAGCAGGATGAAGGGGAAGCTTTTGTCGTCGCGCAGCAGGACATTGTAGGCCGGGCGGTAGCGCTTGATCAGCTGCGCCTCGAGCAGCAGCGCCTCCGCCTCGTTGTTCGTCGTCACGATCGTCATCGACCGGGTCTGGGCGACCATCCGCTGCAGCCGCCGCGGCAGGCGATCGACCTGGGTATAGTTGTTGACGCGGTTCTTCAGCGCGCGGGCCTTGCCGACATAGAGCACGTCGCCCCGCGCATCCTGCATGCGATAGACGCCCGGGCGCGCCGGCAGCGTCGCCAGCACGTTGCGGATCGCCGCGACGCCCGCCTCGAGATCGGGCACGTCAGTGCCGCGGACGGTGAAGGTGGCCTGTTCCTCGTTGAACCGATCGGGGGTGTTGGGAGACGACATCGTCCCTCCAGTTAGGACTCCGGCGCGTCCGCAACAACGGGTATATCCGCCGTAAAGGAGAGCATGGCATGCGGATCGAGGGCAAGACGGCGCTGGTGACCGGCGGCAGCGACGGGATCGGGCTGGAAATCGCACGGCACCTGAAGGCGGCGGGCGCGGCCGTGATCGTCGTCGGACGCGATCCGGGGCGGCTGGCGGCGGCCGGCGCCGAGGGATTCGAGCCGATCGCGGGCGACCTTTCGAGCGTGGCGGGCTGCGACGCGCTGGCCGCCGCGCTGGCGGGGCGGCCGCTCGACATCCTCGTCAACAATGCCGGGATGGGCGCCGAGTATGACGTGAACGCCGCGATCGACCTGGGCGAGGTCGACCGCTGCATCTTCCTGAACCTCAACGCACCGATCCGGCTGATCACGGGCCTGCTCGGCGGGCTGCGGGCCCGGCCGGCGGCGATGATCGTGAACGTCACCTCGGGCCTGGCGATCGCGCCGCGCGCGGCCTCGCCGGTCTATTGCGCGACCAAGGCGGGGCTGCGGAGCTTCACCATGGCGCTGCGCGCACAGCTGAAGGACACGCCCGTGCGGGTGCTCGAGGCGCTGCCGCCCGTGGTCGAGACGCGGATGACGGAGGGCAACACGCACCGGAAGATGCCGGCGAGCGAATGCGCGCGGCAGATCGTGGCGGCGATCGCGGCGGACCGGCATTATGCCAATATCGGGATGACCGCGCTGCTCAACGCGCTCTACACTATCTCGCCACCGATCGCCCGGCGGATCGTGCTGCGCTATTGAGAGGCCGGTATCGCCCCGGCCGGGGCCGGGGCGACGACGAGCATGCTATTTGATCGCGGCGAGATCGGCCTTGGCCTTGGCCAGCTGCTCGTCGGTGATCTGGCCATTGGCCATGGGCTGGAGCGCCGCAAGCGACATGCCCTTGAACTGCTCATAGGCCGGGTGCGCGAGCATCTCGGGGAAATCGGCATTGAGCACGGCCTTGCCGGCAGGATCGGCGGCGATCGCCTCGATCGGCGTGTCGAGGGTGAACCTGGCAGTCGTCGCGGCATCCGCGGCCGGCGCAGCGGCGGCGGCGCTGGTCTGGGCCAAGGCGGGCGCTGCCGTCATCATCACGATGGCGGCAGTGAGGGCGGCAAGCTTCATGGAGGCATCTTTCCTGGGCTGGATGGCGCGAATCGCCATCCTTCCACAGGTTTAGCCGGGATCAGCGCGATGCGAAACGACCGGAAGCGCCGCCCCGCGGACGGCAGCCGCTCAGTTCAGCCGGCCAAGATCCGCGATGGTGCGATCGATCAGCGGCTTGTCCGCAGCTGCGTCATGCTTTTCAGCGATGATCGCGGCGGCGACGCGGGTCGCGGCATCCGCCGCCCGGGCCCGCACCTCGGCGATCGCGGCGCGCTCGGCGGCTGCGATCTTGTCCTCGGCCATCTTGCGGCGGCGCCCGACCAGCTCGGCCGAATCGCTCTCCGCCCTGGCGATCATCAGCTTCGCCTCAGCCTCGGCATGGGCGACGATCGCCGCGGCATCGCCGGCGCTCGCCGCATTGCGCGCCTTCGCCTGGGCCAGCTGCGCCTCGGCTTCGGCCCGCAGGCGCGAGGCCTGGTCGAGCTGCTCGCGGATCGTGGCGATGCGCGCATCGAGCATGCCGGCGATCATCGCCGGCACCTTCTTCCAGAGGATGATCGCGACCACGACGAGCATCGACAGCGCGACATAACCCGGCGCCGTGATGCCAAGCGCCGACGGCTCATGATGCAGCTCGGTCGTACCGGTCGCCGCCGTCAGACTGGTGGGATGCGCCTCAGCCATGCGCCAGTTCCGCCTTCACTTGCTGTTCAACGCCCGCACGATCG
>CAISGR010000209.1 GCA_903884945.1 uncultured bacterium | reverse complement strand
GCATTATCGCGACATGCAGGACATCGAGTTCACGGTGCAGCAGGGCAAGCTCTGGATGCTCCAGACGCGCTCGGGCAAGCGCACCGCCAAGGCCGCGCTGAAGATCGCCGTCGACATGGCCGAGGAAGGGCTGATCACGCGCGAGGAAGCGGTGGCGCGCGTGGACCCGGCGGCGCTCGACCAGCTGCTCCACCCGACGCTCGATCCGTCGGCGAAGCGCGACGTGCTGGCCAAGGGCCTGCCGGCGAGCCCGGGCGCTGCCTCGGGCGCGGCGGTGTTCGACAGCGATACCGCCGAGAAGCGCGCGAGCGCCGGCGAAAGCGTGATCCTGATCCGCGTCGAGACCAGCCCCGAAGACATTCACGGCATGCATGCGGCCCGGGGCATCCTGACCGCGCGCGGCGGCATGACCAGCCATGCGGCGGTGGTCGCGCGCGGCATGGGCCGGCCCTGCGTGTCCGGCGCCGGTTCGGTGTCGATCGATGCCAAGGCGGGCGTGATGCGCGTCGGCGGGCGCGAGGTGCGCGAGGGCGATATCGTCACGATCGACGGCTCGACCGGCGAAGTGATGATGGGGGCGGTGCCGACGGTGCAGCCCGAGCTCGCGGGCGATTTCGGCACGCTGATGGTCTGGGCCGATGGCGTGCGCCGCCTGAAGGTACGCGCCAATGCCGAGACGCCGCTCGACGCCAAGGTGGCGCGCGAGTTCGGCGCCGAGGGCATCGGCCTGTGCCGGACCGAGCATATGTTCTTCGATGCCGCGCGGATCACCGCGGTGCGCCAGATGATTCTGGCCGAGGACGAGAAGGGGCGGCGCGTCGCGCTCGACAAGCTGCTGCCGGAGCAGCGCGCCGACTTCATCCAGCTGTTCGAGGTGATGGCCGGGCTGCCGGTGACGATCCGCCTGCTCGATCCGCCGCTGCACGAATTCCTGCCGCACGAGGAAGCCGAGTTTGCCGAGGTCGCGACCGCGGCGGGCGTCGCGGTCGATTATCTCAAGCGGCGGGCGGCCGAGCTGCACGAGTTCAACCCGATGCTGGGCCATCGCGGCTGCCGGCTCGGCGTGACCTATCCCGAGATCTACGAGATGCAGGCGCGGGCGATCTTCGAGGCGGCCGTGGCGGTTGCCGAGAAATCCGGCGCGGCGCCGATTCCCGAGGTGATGATCCCGCTGGTCGCGACGCGGCGCGAGCTCGAGCTGATGAAGGCGGTGGTCGACAAGGCCGCCGCCGCGGTGTTCGAGGACAAGGGGCGGACGATCGAATATCTCGTCGGCACGATGATCGAACTGCCGCGCGCGGCGCTCAAGGCGGGCGAGATCGCCGAGGTGGGCGCGTTCTTCTCGTTCGGGACCAACGACCTGACGCAGACGACGCTCGGCGTCAGCCGCGACGATGCGTCGCGCTTCCTGACGACCTATGTCGAGCGCGGCATCTATCCGAAGGACCCGTTCGTCAGCCTCGACATCGAGGGCGTCGGCGAGCTGATCGAGCTGGCGGCGCAGCGGGGCAGGGCGACCCGCCCGGACATCAAGCTCGGCATCTGCGGCGAACATGGCGGGGATCCGGCGTCGATCGCGTTCTGCGAGAAGATCGGGCTCGATTATGTATCGGCCTCGCCCTACCGCGTGCCGATCGCGCGGCTCGCGGCGGCGCAGGCCGCGCTGGCGGCCAAAAGCTGAGGATCGGCTGGCGCGATCGGGGCCGATCGCGCCGGCACGGTTGGCCTTGGCGATCCCGGCGATTGGCCGCATAGTCCGCGCGCAACGACTGCGCGATGGGGGAACCAACGGCATGAGATCCTGGGGACGATATCTGATCTGCGGCGTGGCCGGTCTGCTGATCGGCGGTGGCGGGGCCGTGTGGAGCGTGCGGGCCGGTGCGCTCGGCTCTTCCGACAGGATCGGGCCCTGGACCACGGGCCGCGACTTCGGCACCGCCCAGGCCAGCCCCTATACCCGGGCGGTGGTGGCGTTGCGCGGCCTGCTGGCGCTGCCGGCGACCGAGGCGCGCTACTATAATGCGGCGGTCGACGATGCGGGGCGGCCGCTCGAGGGGCGCTGCACCTATATGATCGACGGCGGCGGGCTGCCGGCGCGGTGGTGGAGCCTGACGCTCTATGATCCGGCGGGCTATCTCGTCGCGAACAAGCCGGGCATCTATTCGGTCGGCAGCGCGGGACTGCCCTCGTCCGAACAGGCGCACTGGAGCGTCGTCGTCGCGCCCGAACCGCAGCCCGGGCACTGGCTGCCGACCGGAAAGAGCGGGCGGTTCGAACTGACGCTGCGCTCCTATCTTCCCGACGATGGCGGGAAGGGCAATTTCACCGTGCACCAGTTGCCCAGCATCACGCGGGGGGCCTGCGCATGATCCGCCGCTGGATCGGCCCGCTGATCGCGGGCGCCGTGCTTGGGGTCGTGGCATGGCAGGGGACGCTGACGATGGCGCCCGACGCGCTCATGCACCTCGCATTGAAACGGGTGTCGGCCGTGGGCGGGCCCAATCATTTCACCCATGCGCCGCTTGCCACCGCCGCATCGCGCGCGATCGTCCGGCCGAGCCCGGACCTGGCCTATTCCTCCTGTCCGTTCGATCTGGGCAAGGGGCCGCTGCTGATCGATGCCGTGCCGGTGCTGGCGCCTTATTGGTCGCTGTCGATCTTCGACAAGCATACCAACGCGGTGCTGGTCCGCAACGGGATGAAGGCGGCCTACAAGCCGTTCCGGATCGCGGTGCTGGCAGCGGGGCAGGTAGCGCCCGCGGGCTATGAAGCGGTGCCGGTCGACGGCCGCAGCGGCATCGCGCTGGTCCGCATCCTGATCGACGACCGTGCCCGTTTCCCGGTGATCGACCGCGAACGCCGGGCCACGACGTGCCGGGTGGCCGGCTAGACCGGCCCGCGAACGGCGCTCAGGCCAGGGCGTTCGCGCCGAAGCGGGCGCTGTGCTCGGCGGTGTTGCCCGCGCGCAGCAGCGCGGCCTGCTCGCGCCACTGCTCGCGCGCGATGAATCCGGCCGGCACGTTCAGCCGCTGCTCGAGCGCCATTTCGTCTTCGGCGGAGAGCTTCTCGATATCGGCGAACCGCGTGACGCCCAGGCCGAACAGGCGGGTGCTCAGCACGCCGTCGATGCCGCGGACCTGAGTCAGGTCGTTATAGCCGGCGGCGCCGAACCAGGCCTTTTTCTGCTCGGGCGGAACCGGCGCGATGCTTTCCACCGTGGCCGTTTCCGGCGCGAAGGCGGGAGTCGGGGTGGGGGCCGCGATCGGCATCGGTGCATCGGCGACGGGCGCCGCGACGATGTCGGCGACCGGCTCGGCGGGCGTCGCCGCGATGGCCGGGGCGGTTTCCACGATCTCGGCGGCGGGTTCGACCGCGACCGGTTCCGCAGCGATGACGGCCGGCTCCGCGACCGGTGCGATCGCCGGTTCGGCCGCAACCGGCTCGGCTGCCGTCGGCTCGACGAGAACCGGCACGGCGATCACCGGTTCGGCGGCGGGCTCGGGGGCGGGCTGTGGCGCTTGCGCGACCGCCGAAGCCGCTGCCGCTGGCTCCGCAACGGGTGCGACGGCGACGGGCGCGATCGCCGGCTCGGCCGCAACCGGCTCGGCTGCCGGCGGCTCGACGAGAACCGGCACGGTGGTCACCGGTTCGGCGGCCGGCTCGGGGGCGGGCTGCGGTGCTTGCGCGACCGCCAGGGCGGCGGCCTCCTCGCGCTGGCGTTCGAGCGCCGCATGGTCGCGCTCCAGCTCGGCGAGGCGGCGGTTGGCGGCGCGGAGCCGGTCGTCCGCGTCAGTGCGATAGGCCGAGAAATCCGCGGCCTCCTGCTCGTACAGGTCCCGCCACTTGCGGCCGCCGGGATGCATGGCGAAACCGATCAGCCAGAAGCCGAAGGCGACGAGGCCCAGGACCGCGAAGTGCGATGGGGTGCTGAACAGCATGGCGCGCCCTTTTTCGGATGTTACGAAGCGTTAACGATCCTGACGCGAACAGCGATTCGTGGCAAGCATCCGATACGGGGCTAAATCGCGCCCTAGATTCCGCCCTTGAAGGCGTCGGAGATCGAGCAGGCGGCTGGCCCGAGGATCACGACGAACAGAACGGGCAGGATGAACAGGATCAGCGGCACCGTCATGATCGCCGGCAGCCGTGCCGCCTTTTCCTCGGCGCGCATCATGCGCTCGTTGCGGAACTCGGCCGAGAGCACGCGCAGCGCCGAAGCCAGCGGCGTTCCGTATTTTTCGGTCTGCACCATGGTGGTCACGACGCCCTTCAGGGCGTCGAGCTTCACCCGCTGGGCGAGGTTCTCGAACGCCTGGCGGCGCTCGGAGAGGAAGCCCAGCTCGATCGCGGTGAGGGTGAATTCATCGCCCAGTTCGGGATAGGCGCGGCCCAGTTCGCGCGCGACGCGCTGGAAGGCCGCGTCGACGGTGAGTCCCGCTTCGGCACAGATCACGAGCAGGTCGAGCGCGTCCGGCAGTCCCTTGCGGATCGCGTTGGAGCGCTTGTCGATCTTGTTCTTGAGGAAGAGGTCGGGGGCCTTGTAGCTCAGGATGAAGGTGACGGCGACGATCCCGTAGCGCTTGATCGGGCTGTAGGTCGCGAACATGTCGGTGCCGTAGACGAGATAGACCATCAGGCCGCCGAACACGATCGGCAGGACCAGTCGCCCGAAAATCACCGCGACGGCATATTCCTTGGAGCGGATGCCGGCCTGCATCAGCTTGATCTGCGCTGCCTTGACCTGGCTGTCCTGCAGCACCTTGAGCGAGGAGAGCAGGGCGCGGATGCGATCCGTCGTCTCGTTCTTGGTGACCAGCTTGGCGCGGCGCTTGGTGGAGGCGGTGATGCCGGCCTTGAGCTGCTCGCGGCGCTCGTTCAGCGCCTTGACGCGCTTCGCCATGGGATCGCGCGCCGTCGTCGCCGCATAGACGGCCAGCAGCACCGCGAACGCGGCCACGCCGGAGAGCAGCGTCGCCACCCACAGCACATCGACCCCAAGGATCTTCGGTCCGCCCGCATCGCCCATGAAAAGGT
>CAISGR010000208.1 GCA_903884945.1 uncultured bacterium | reverse complement strand
GCCATGGGCTGCCAGCGCGCCATCACGCGGCAGATCATCGATCAGAAGGCCGACTATGACTGTGGAGAATCGATAAGCGCATATGACATTGGCGGTTGCAGGCAGTATCTGGCGGCCTTCGAGAACCATAAATCTCATTCGCAGAATCGGTTCTCGATTCGCCGGTGGCCCCCGAGAATCGATAAGTGATTCTGCCCCGGATTACTCGATGGTGTAGCCGAGCGCGCGATATCCGGCCTGACGCTTGGCGGCCATGCGTGAGAGCATCGGGACCGCATCGTCGACATAGTCATAGACGAGCACGTCAGTTTTCCCGGCGTGCCGCCGATGCAGGCGCCCGACATACTGCGCGAGCGTCCCTTTCCAGGAGATCGGCATGGTCAGGAACAGCGTGTCGAGACGGTCGTCATCGAACCCTTCGCCGATATAGCGGCCCGTTGCGAGGATGAGCCGCTCCTCGCTGTCAGGCACACGCAGTGCCGAGTCTGCCACCTTGCGTTCCGCTGCGCTCATCCCACCCCGCAGCACCACGAGATTACGCACGAACCGGGATAACCGGCCCTGCAGATATTCGAGATGGTCCTTGCGCTCTGTCAGGATTACTGGCGAGCGCTTCGCCTCCAGGGCACGGAGCACGTCATCGAAGATAAGATCGTTTCGGGCCTCGTCCTGCGCCAGCGCGGCATAAACCGCCGGCATCGGCGGTCTGTCCATGATCGCGAGCGGCTGCGGCAGCCGGAATGCTGTGCGTCGTTGCCGTGTGCGATGGGCGATCCCCCGGCGAGCGGCCTGGGTTCGCGCATCTACCCGATAGCGGATCGGGCCGCATTGCATGAAGATGATCGGCTGATGCCCATCCTTGCGCGCAACCGTGGCGGACAGGCCGAGCACGAACCTGGCCTTGGCGCGCCGGGCTACAAGTTCGAAGCTCGCCGCGGACAGGTGATGGCATTCGTCGACGATGAGGTGACCATAGTCGCCAACCAGATCCGAGACCTCGCCGTGCCTTACGAGGCTCTGTATCAGCGCCACGTCGATCACGCCCGTAGGCTTTCGCTTGCCACCGCCGATCGTCCCGATCAGCTTCGGATCGATATCGAGGAACGTTCGCAGCCGTTCGACCCATTGGCTGACCAGCTCCTTACGATGGACGAGCACGAGTGCATTGACCCGCCGCTTTGCGATAAGGTGTGCGGCCACCACCGTCTTGCCGAACGCCGTCGTCGCGGCCAGCACCCCGTCATCATGTGGATCGAGCGCCTCGACCGCCCTTTGCTGGGGTTCTTCGAGATCACCCTGGAAGGACAGGCCGTCCGGGAGCGGAGTCCCTGCCATTCGCTGGTCGTCGATCCTGACAGTGCTTCCATGAGCAGCTATAAGCGCAACCAGTTCGTCGAGGCATCCTCGCGGCAGCCCGATATGTTTCTGGTGAAGCTCCGCGCAGGAGATGATCCTCGGTTTGCCGAACGTCGGCAGGCGCATCGCCTGCGCCCGATAGAACTCGGGATTCTGGAACGCCGCGAGCCTGACGATCTGCGCGGTTAGCGCCGCCGGCAACCCAGTCCGGTCGATGTAGACCTGATCGCCCAGCACGATCCCAAGTGTCTCGGGCAGCGGTTCGGCCACAGGCAACAAGGGCGGCCGCCGGGACGGTGTCATCCGCCAGGGCTCGGCGGCATGCTCGTCCTCCACCGGCATCCGCACACCCAGCACCCGCCCGCGCATTTCCGCGTCGGCCACCATGCGCGCGGCGTCGTGCGCATCCAGCTGCGACAGCGAAGACAGGAACGCCCATTGATCGGGATAGGGGCGCAACTGCTCATCTACGAACAGGCTGTTTCCCCGCCTGCGGGCGTGCCCCTGCAGCGGCAGCGCGATCAGATTGCCGAACCCGCCGAGCGGCATGGTGTCCTGGCTCGGGAAGAAGCGATCATAGGAGCCGAACCCGATCTCCGGACGCCGCTCCATCGTGTCGGTCAATAGCGATGCGCCCAGCGCGCGGGCGGTTCGTGCCGGCACGGCGTCGGCGAAGAATATCCAGACATGGCCGCCATTGCCGGATCGGGATCGCTCGAGCGCGGCGGACACCCCTCGCAGGCGGCAGGTTTCCATCATGGCGAGCGCGTCCTCGGCCCAGCTCGCCTTGTCGAAGTCGGCCGCGAGGAACCGGCAGCTCTCGTCCGCAAGCAGCGGGTAAACGCCCGCCACAAAGTCGCCCGCGTCGGATCGCGATACCGCCCGCCCACGCAGATGTTTGTCGATCACCTCGTCCGTCACGGGCAGGAACGCCTGGTGCGCGCACTCGCCGCATTTGACCTGCGGCTTGTCACAGAGTCCGCGTTTCCACTCATTGCCGCAGGCGGGCGCATAGCCGCCGCGCCCGGTCTTGCGATTCTCCCAGCGCAGTGGGAAGACATCTTCACGACCGGCGAACAGCCTGCGGAACAACGCGACCTTCTTGCCTGTCGGCGATGTCGCAGTTACCGGAGGATCGGAGAACAGGGAGATCGCATCAGCTTTTCGGTGCTCGGTCGATTGTTGCGTCGCGACGGCATCCAGCGCTGCGATCACCGCCGCCCGCTCGTCATCCAGGGCCTTGAGCCGGGCCCGCAGCCGCGCCGCTTCATCTGTGCCGGCAGATCCGTTCACATCGCTGCAGTCGTTTCGGGCAACCGATCACGATAGACTCCACGGATCACTTTTTCGGCGCTCTCGCGGTGATAGAAGGGCTGCAGCTTTCGGCTTCCAACGATCGCCGGCACCAGACCGGCGCTTCGCAGATGTTGATGAACCCTGACGGCATGGGTAGCTTTGCTGGGGATACGCGCCAACTCGGCAGCACTGACGAAGCGCGCACCGAACGCTTCGACCTCCGCTCGCCGTAAGGCGGGCACGATCCTGAGCCGTGTCTGTTTCCTGTCGATTGTCAGCCATCCCATTTGTTTGAGCTTTGCAACCGTCGGGATGGTCACGCCGAGGTGGCGCGCGGCTTGCGCCATGAGCATGAACACCGGATCATCCTTATATTCGAGGCCGGCGATCACCGCGTCGGTATCGACCAGTATCTGCGCAATGCCTCGTTCGCTGCGTAAGCGGCCCGTTGCCCTGATCTGGCCGCGCAGCAGCCCGCCGATAATCGCCTCCGAGGACCGATAACAGATGCGCACGGCGCGCAGGATCGTCTCGCTGCCCGGTGGCGGCGCTGTGACGAAGGGCGCATCGCCGTGCAATGCAATGAGGAAGCGGTCGAGATCGGCCAGACGATACTGTGCCGGGATCGACGCTCCACCAAGCGGGAAGGCGCGGGGAAGATAGCGTCGCGTTATGAGCGCCTTGAACAGCCCGAGACCGACGCCGAGATAACGCCGTGCCTCCTCGGGAGAACAGGACTCGCGGAAGAAGGCCGTCAACGGCTCCTCGAGGGATTTCGGCACGACCATACCCCGGGCGTTGCTGGACAGCGAGTCGATCAACCTCAATGCCGCAGCTACGGTCGCGACCCGTTCAGCGGATACGCCGCAGAGCTTCGCCAGACCGCCTAGCGTGGTGAGATCGCCTTCTGTTGCGGGTTGGCGGAACAACATCGTGCCTGCTGTTATCGGCACATTCTTCACCACATGATTCTTGACGGTCTCCCGGATTGGCTCGAGAGCCGGATTGGTGGACAGGCCGAGCCAGTATTGCAGACGCCCATAGACACCCACGGGCGTCAGGCGCTTGAGCGGACATGCTGCCAGCATCCCGTCCAGCATCTTTTCGAACTGGTTGGGGAAGTCCTCGCAGACCGCAAAGCCCGCCGCCATGGTGCGGGCACGCTCCGCAGGCTCCTGCCGGCGCCAGCTGACGATTAATCTGCCCCAGCGTGCGACCGAGCCCACCCATTGCATGATCTCGGCGGCGTCCGCGAACGCCAGGCTGTCGAGGAACGCGTGGGAGATGCAGGGGCCATCGCCAAGCCTGCCGACAAGATAGGCATCGCCGATCTTGCCGTCCGACGTGATCGCTTCAGTACATTCCTGCGTCAGATCGTGCCCACATGTGCAACGCGCTGGTGACAGGTCCGAACGGCGGAACGCGTGCCGACAGGCAGGACATGTCGCCAGCAGCGCCCGACCATGATGAGGACAACTCGATACCTTCGCCAGATCCCACCAGGAGCGCCGCCACGGTCGACAGGCGACCGGCCCGTGACCCTGCTCGATATCCGATCGCATGCAGTCCGGGCAGATACGGGCGAAGTGACAACTATAGCTGATATTGCCGCTGCGGCTCACCAGCTCACCTGCAAGGACGCTCCCACCCTCGGTCTGCATTATCGAGTTACGAAGCAATGTTTCGAGCGGCACGCCGCTGAGCCGCGCGATATCGTGAAAGCGTCGCCCACGCTCCATATCCCGAACGAAGTCGGTCCGGTCGACCAGCGGCACCTGACGCGCAAATTCCAGCTGGGTTTCACAGCCATGCCGCAGGGCAAGCCGGTTGAACAGTGCCCAGCCTGGCTCGAACGCTGCCGGCCGCACCCGCAACGCAAGTCGAGTTGCCGATGCTGTCATAATCCCTCGCGCACGAAGGGCCGCAGGGGTTGCGCGCCGCTTCCGCGCAGCTTTGTGACGCGGCTCATATTCCTGGGCGACGGAGGTACGGTGTCGCGCAGCCAGATCTCGCGTAGGCGTTCGGCCGAACACAGGAAGGGGTTGTCGTGGCGGGCCGGGCCGCCGCTCGGAACTGACGGTTCATCCTCAAGGATCGCATCGAAGTCCAGCATATCCCTGACGTCGGGCTCATAAATCGGATGCCAACCCGCATGAACTTCTCCCAACAGGTTCAGATCGATCGACCGTCGGCCGATCGCCAGTGCCACGCTCAGCGCCTGGCTCAGATATTTGGAGACGATCCCGATCTCGCCGCCCGTCGCGACGTAGATGCGTTTCGCCATCTCATGCTTCGCGAGGCCGGACGCATCCGGCAACCCCATCATCTTCTCCATGACGCCAAGCACGCCAGAGAACATCGTGCGGCCGCTCCGGGTCGCCCAATCATAGGGCTTGAGGATGATCGTCGGTTGCAACCGACGGCGCAGTTGCATCGTCTTCTCGCCCGGCACGGAGATGTCGAGCAGCCGGGGAAGACCCGCGATCACGATCTGGACTTTCACACGGTTGAGCAATGACTTGATGAACTCGGTCACTTCCGCCGTCATGTCGGGATTATTCTCGTTCACCATGTGATGCCCTTCATCGATGAAGATCATCTCGGTGCCCGTCTCCTCGGCATAGAAGGCGATCTTCTCGATCACCTCGCTGGTGTTCCAATGGTCCCGCGCACGATAGCCGTAGGCGCCGAGGATCGCCCCTACCAGCGCCCGTCGCGTCGTCCGTTCCGGTGCTTCAACATAAACAATGCGGCGGATATCGGCGTCCTCTGTGGCGCTGTCGGGATAGTCGGCCATATAGTCCTCGAGCGCCGTCGTCTTGCCGGACCCAGCAGAGCCGATGATGAGCAGGGCCCGGGCCTTGAAGCGTCGGCTGTCCTCGCGCGGGCGGTATCGGCCATGTAACTCGCGGATCGCCGCCTTCGCTTCCATGTGCCGCGTATGCGGGATCACCGTGGTCTCGAACGCAAGCACGGCGTCGGGCACCGCTGGCCGTGCCGATAACTTCGCGGCGCGATGATGTGTCATCGCCTCGGGTCCGACCATTGTGCAACCAGAGCCTCGATGTCCGCGTCGAGATCTATCACGGGAGGCGACGGCACCGGTGGCTGTTTCGTCGCACGTGGTGCGGTTTCTACCGCCGGTGCCTGCGTTCCTATTTCAGGCGGTCCCTTTTGGCCTTCGATCGGCGTGAAGTAGCGACCGTCGGTCTCGTACCGCGCTGCCCGCGTCTTGCTGCGGACTTTACTCGCCTCACTTTGCAGCTCTCCCGCCGTCTGTTCGGCAAAACCGCGCGCTGCTTCGAGATCGGCGACCGTCACCGGCGCATTCTTCGGCAGGCTTCGCTTTGCGATCGAGCGATGGATCTTGTGCTGATATTTGGAGACGCCCCGCGATATGCTCTGGTCGACACACGGGATCATCAGCCATTCGCCGCGCTCGTCGTCGAGCAGCCAGACCTCACCCAGATCATAGGGATCATAGCGTAACTCCCAGTCTTTTTCCAACCCGCCGCGGCGCGCCAGCAGCGGTTCGAGCTTCTCCCGATCAGCATAGAGCAGCCCCTCATATTGGATGCCGATGTTGGAGATGCGCCGGAAGAAGGTCTCTCCGGTCAGCCGTACAATATGGTCGAAGTCGGGAACTGGGCGCACCGGGTAAAGCGCGCTGAGTTCTCGCCAGCGCTCATAGGGCGTGCATTTCAACGTATCGTGGACGCTGTGATGATAGTCGTCGACGATCCACTTGAGGATACGACTACGCACATCCTCGAGCGACAGCCTTGCCCGCGCCACCGGATCATAGAGATCCATGGTCCGCGACAATGTCGTGCCTTCCTCATGGCTGAACACCTGCACGCCGATGGTCTGGAACACGCGCTCGACCGCGCCCTTCAACCATGGCATTTTCACCGGCAGATTGACGATGCCGATGTCGAGCATCCTGGCGGCCGACTGCAGCGATTGCGACCGGAACTCCTTGCCGTTGTCGCAGATCAGCCATTCGGGCACGCCGTGGCACGGCCAGTCATGCTCAATATCGGCGAGCCCGGAGAGACCCTTCTTCCACAGGGAATGGGCAAGCGCTCTCTGAAGTGAGGCATAGGACGGCGCCTCGAAGCTCAGATGCACCCCTACGATCATGCGGGTGGCGCGATCGAGAAGCGCGGTGAGCCAGGGCCGCCCCAAGGCGCGGCCGCTCTCCGGATGCACCACCACCAGATCGATCAGGCAATGATCCACCTCCACTTCTTCGAGCGGCCGTTCGGGCGGGCTCCGCCGCTCGAAGATGCCGAACTTCAGCCAGGCGGCGCGCCGGCCGAAGCGACGCTCATATTCCTGCCGCTCGGTATAATTGTCGCGGATAAACACGCGGAAGGTCCGGTCGCTGACCGCAGGAACATTCTGTTCGCGGCACAAATCGACATAGCGGCGATAGGCATAGTTCTTCCGCCGCCGCGGCATGCCCAAATACCAGACTTCGACGGCCTGCCGCATGAGCTTGTAGGTATCGGGATGATCGCCGTCCTCGCGCGCATAGCGGGGTTGGCGTGCCCCGCGCCGATGATAATGCGGGATCAGGAGCCGGACATCCCGGCCGTGCCGGCTCCATACGCTATACCACGCCCGCACTGTATAGGGATTGGGCCGGGCCGCTTCCTTGGTGCGGCGCGGCTCGCCGTTCCCTTTTCGCCGCTCCGCGGCCATCCGGGCCGCAAGCGCGGCATCCTCGCGTTCCCATTGTTCATGATGCGCGGCGAAGACAGCCTCAGCGGCAGCGGCATAGGCGCCCATGAGTGTCGGGTGCTCGCCGCGAATCGCGTCGACCATGCGTACATAGGTGTCCCTGCGCTCGGCCTCGCGGCGGATTTCTTCGGGCCAGAACTCCCAGGTTTTCTCCAGCGTCTCGGCGATCACCTTGGGCAGGCCGTCCGCATTGCAAGGATGATGCGTCAGCCGCCGGGCGCCATAGACGCTGTCGATTTCATCGTCGCTCCATGTTCGCGCATCGCTGCCGCTCTGCGGTCGCAGAAGATAGCCACGGCGCTTGCGCTCGATCACCAACCAGAGCGCCACCTGACCTTGATCGTCCCGGATCGAGAGCGTGTCGCCTTGCTGGAAGCACATCGGCGTTGCGTTCATTTCGCATTCCTTCCCCGCATGAGGACCGTGTCGTCATCGAGCGGTCGATCGAGATCCACCACAAGCTCGCCGACTGCCACGAGGCCGAGCACAATGTTGACATGCACGGGCCGGCCGCCGAGCGCCTCGGCGGCTGCGCCCAGGTTCGACGGAAAGGGGAGGCGGGTGATTATGGTGTGTATCGCGAGGAGGTTTTCTGCCGCCAGCACCGCCACCGTTGCGCGCAGCCGTCGCGCATTCGATAAGCGTGGCTGTCGCCGGATATCGGTGTCGAGCCACATCTCGTGCCGGGCCCCACGTGCGACGCACTCAGCTTCGATTGCTGGCAACCGTCCGCCCAAGGTCGGATCAGCCGCCAATCGTGTGGCCAGTTTTACCTGCCGGTAGATGACTTCGCCGCTCACCGTCTCCAATCGGATATCGGGGGTGTAACGCCGCTGTCGGCCTGCTTCCGTCCAAACGAACGTTGCCGGTTGCACCCCGAACTGCGCAACATCGGGATCGAAGTCGAGAAGCAGCAGCGCATCGCGCTCGAGCAGGCTCTCATAAGGTAGCGCATCGCCAGCCTTGATCGACTGATACCAGCCCGTGCACGATCTTTGCCCCGGCCGTCCTGCCGGATTTCGGGCGAACCGCACCGTTGCGCCAGAACGCAAACGGGCAGATTTGTCGGTCACGCCGGCATCCACTATTCTCCTTGCGGGAACGACTCGAATTGCCGGTTCAGTATAACTGCTTCCGCAAAGGGCGTTAATCGGTTCCGCTCAGACTATGTCCTCGCGCTCAAAGGCAATCAAAGCGCGCTTCACGACGACGTCAGGCTGTTCGCCGCCGAGCAGAAAACCAGGAATTTTGCCGACACCAAAATAAGCCGCCATGAGACGGTCGATGGCGATCACGGCCGGATC
>CAISGR010000207.1 GCA_903884945.1 uncultured bacterium | reverse complement strand
GCTCGAGAATGTCGCCGTGCCGCTCGAGCTCGACGGCGTGGCCGACGCTTTTCCCCGGGCTGGAGAAGAGCTGGCCTTGCTCGGACTTGGCCACCGTCTCCATCATTATCCGGCACAGCTTTCCGGCGGTGAGCAGCAGCGCGTCGCCATTGCCCGCGCGATCGCGCCGCGTCCGGCGATCCTGTTCGCCGACGAACCTACCGGTAACCTCGATGCCACTACCGGCGCGGCAGTGCTCGACCTGCTGTTCGCACGGCACGCGGAGACCGGGACGACGCTGGTGATGATCACGCATGACGCAGCGCTTGCCGCGCGGTGCGCGCGCGTCATCGAGATGCGCGACGGGCGCATCATATCGGATAGCCAGGTCACGGGGTCCGCCGCGTGAAGCTGGCCTGGCGGCTGGCGCTGCGCGATCTTCGTGGCGGGCTCGGCGCATTGCGCCTGCTCGCGATCTGCCTTTTCCTCGGCGTGGCGGCGATCGCCGGGATAGGCAGCCTTTCATCAGCTCTGACGGCACAGCTGGCGACACAGGGGCGGGCCTTTCTCGGTGGTGACCTTCAGATCACCCTGTCGCAGCGGCGCGCCACGCCGGTCGAGCGCCAGGCGATCGCGCGACTGGGGCGCGTTTCGGAAAGCGCCAAGCTCAACGCGATGATTGCGCGCGCTGATGGCAGACAGGCGACGCTTGCGGCACTGAAGGCGGTCGACCACGCCTATCCTCTGGTGGGGCGCCTCGCCCTCGCGCCCGGCGTCTTGTCGCGGCGCGCGGACGGCATCCTGCTCGATCCGGCCCTTGCCATGCGACTTCACGTCCGGGTGGGAGATACGGTGCGCGTTGGGGAAGCGCAACTCGTCGTCACCGGCCTGATTGACGACGAACCGGATCGGGTGGGTGAGGGGTTCCGGCTGGCGCCGCCGGCCATCATCGATTTCGCCGGCCTCGCCGCTACCGGCCTGGTTCAGCCCGGGAGCCTCTATGACTGGCGCTACCGCATCGTTGTGCCGCAGGGCACGGATGCGCCCGCGGTGGCAGCGCGGCTCAAGCATGATTTTCGTGAAGGTCGCTGGCGCGTGCAGGATAGTAGCGATGGCGCACCCGGCGTTCGTCGCTCCATCGATCGTATCGGGCAATTTCTGAGCCTGGTTGCTCTGACCGCCCTGGTCATCGCCGGTATCGGGGTCGGCAATGGCGTGGGGGCCTATCTGGAATCGAAGCGGGGGATGATCGCGACGCTCAAGACGCTCGGTGCTGGTTCGGGGCTGATCCTGCAGCTGTTCCTGATCGAGGTCGCGCTGGTGGCCGCTGTCGCGATCGTCGCCGCCCTCCTGCTCGGCGCGATGGTGCCGGCGATCGTGACCGCTCTGGCGGGCACGGCACTGCCGGTGCCGCCCCGGCTTGGCTTCTATCCCTGGCCGCTGCTTCAGGCCGCTTGCTACGGGCTGCTGGTAGCCTTTGCCTTTGCGTTGCCGCCACTGGCGCGTGCGCGACGAATTGGCGCGACTGCTTTATTCCGCAGTGGTGTCGAGCGTGGGAGCCGCCCGTCCCTTGGCGTGATCGTCGGCGCGGGAGCGGCGCTGTCACTTGCCGCAGCGCTCGCGGTCTTTTCGGCGCGAGAGCCGTTCTTCGCCGCGGCCGTTCTTGGCGCGGCCGCGGGCCTCGTGCTGTTGCTTGGCCTGTTGGCTGCCGGTGTCCGCCACGTCGCGGGGCGGCTCCCGCGATCGCGCCACCCGTTGCTCAGGCTGGCTATCGCCAATCTGCATGCGCCGGGCGCCCAGACCGACCGTCTGGTACTCGCACTTGGGCTCGGGCTTACGCTGTTCGTCACGCTGGCGGTAATCCAGACGAATCTCGCCGGAGCGCTGCGCAGCACCGTGCCGCAGCGTGCGCCCAGCTTTTTCGTGCTCGACATACCGGTTGACGGAATTGCGCGGTTCGACGCGATCGTGCGCACGGCCGCACCCGATGCCGAGATTCGCGCCGTCCCGTCGTTGCGCGGCCCTGTCGTCGCGCTCGGCGATCGGCGGGTCGCCGACATGAAACAGGTGCCGGAAGGTGCCTGGATCCTGCGCGGCGATCGCGGCCTCACCTTCGCCGCCGACCTGCCCGCAGGTAACCGGGTCATCGCCGGGCGGTGGTGGCCGCGCGACTATGCGGGGCCGGCGCTGGTATCGATGGACGCCGAGGCCGGCCGTGTCCTTGGCCTCAAGGTCGGCGACCGGATCACGGTGTCCGCGCTCGGGGTGGAAGTTCCCGCTACGATCGCGTCCTTTCGCGAGATCGACTGGGGCACCATGGGCTTCAATTTCGTCCTGATCTTCTCGCCCCATGTGTTCGAGGGAGCGCCGTTCAATTACATGGCCACTGTGACCGTGCCGGCAGCGCGCGAGGGGGCAGTCAATCGCGCGGTGACCCAGGTATTCCCGTCGAGTAGCCTGATCCGGGTGCGCGATGTGATTGCGACCGTGGGTACGCTGTTCGGCCAGTTGGCGACAGCGGTTGCAGCGGCTGCGTCGGTGGCGATTGTTGCCGGGATCGCGGTCCTCGTCGGAGCAGTCCTCGCGGCGCGACAAGCGCGCGTCTATGATGCAGTGCTGCTCAAGCTGCTCGGCGCGACCCGCCGCCAGATACTGATCGTCCAGGGGATCGAATATGCGCTGCTCGCTATGATCGTTTCGCTGGTCGCACTGGCGATCGGGATCGCCGCTGGCTGGTATGTCGTGACCGGGTTGTTCGACCTGCCCTGGTCGACCGACTGGGGCATCGTCATCGCAACTGAAGCGATCGGGATCGGCGCCATCCTGACGATCGGGTTGCTGGGATCGCTGCCGGCGCTCGCTGCAAGGCCGGCACGGGCGCTTCGCGCCCTCTGAGCAGCGGCCGGCTCGATGATTGTTTCAGCTCTACAGCGCCGCAAGGGGGATATGCCCGCTCATTCTCGGGCGCTGACGGGGCGGGGATGCTCACACCCGTTGCTGCGGCGGCGACCTACCGGCCAGTGATTCGATCCGCGATGGCGTTGCGCTCGGCTGGAGCAACCTTCCGATCCCAAGGTGTCTGTCTCTGCGTTCGTGAGCAATGGCCACTCGTCGCCCTGGCCGGTGCTATTTTGGCAAGCGGCTGTTGCCGAGGGTTCAACGTCGCGCATCCAGCGCCGCCTCGATCCAGCTGGCGAGACGTGTATTTTCCTATAATATTCGTTATATTACAATAATTTGATCGCAATAAGATTGCTTGGCCGTGGTTTTTGCGTTTCGGTCGCAGCGAAGGACAGCTGGGTTGGCATGGGCATGTGCGCCGGGAATACGCCCCTTGTGCAAGGGAGGGCGCAGGATAGACTGACGCTCTCGCAGGCAAGAGGTGATGGGGGCTGGTGTGTCACGCAACAAGGCGATCATTTGCTTCTTTTGACCGTGCTCCAAGGGGCCCCCGGGGCGTTGGGCAAGTCGTGTACGGGCCGCGTGATCGCATCGCATGACCGGGCCATGCGTCGCCCATCTGCAACGTGCCATGGGCGACGCGATGTTGGCATCGCGCGACGATGGCGGCGCGACCCGGCTCTGTGGTCTGCGCCAGCAGGGATCTGCCAAGATCCTGTTGCCGCGAAACCACCGGGATGGAGCGCTCGAGGCCGTCCTGCTGAATACTGCGGGTGGGATGACCGGTGGCGACCGCTTCAACTGGGTGGTGGAGGCTGGCGCCGGCACGTGGCTGCGCGTCACCAGCCAGAGTGCGGAGCGAATTTACCGGAGCGCGGGCGGCGTTGCCCAGGTGAGGACGAGCCTGAGGATCGGCGCAGGCGCCACGCTCGAATGGCTGCCCCAGGAAACCATCCTGTTCGACGGCGCACGGCTGGAGCGAACTCTGGAGATCGATATCCAGCACGGTGCGACACTGCTTGCGGTCGAATCGATCGTGCTCGGCCGGCGCGCGCACGGCGAACTGGCGCGGTCTGGAAGTTTGATCGATCGCTGGCGGGTCAGCCGCAACGGCCTGCCGCTCCTGGTGGAAACGCTGCGGCTGGAAGGGCTGCAGCGCGCGCTGGAGTCACCGGCGACCGGCAATGGTGCTGCATCGCTGGCAACAGTGCTGCTCGTCGCGCCCGATGCCGAACAGCGGATCGACGAGATCAGGGCAATGTTGCCGAATGGAAGCGGGCTGGAGGCGGGGGCATCCGTGCTTCGCGGCATGGCGCTGGTCCGGATACTCGCCACCGACGGCGACCGGTTACGGCCCAGTCTCGCCGCATTGCTTGCGCGGCTCGGCGGTGGACCGCTGCCGCGCGTCTGGCAGGTATGACGCGATGCATCTGACTCCCCGAGAGAAAGACAAGCTGCTGATCTCGATGGCGGCGATGGTGGCGCGTCGGCGACTGGAGCGTGGTGTGAAGCTCAACTATCCGGAGGCGATCGCGCTGATCAGCGACTTCGTCGTCGAAGGCGCGCGCGATGGCCGCAGCGTTGCCGACCTGATGGAGGCCGGCGCCACCGTGATCAGGCGCGACCAGGTGATGGAGGGCATCGCGGAGATGATCCACGACATCCAGGTCGAGGCTACATTTCCTGACGGGACCAAACTCGTCACCGTCCACTATCCGATACGATGAGGTTGTCCGCATGAAGATCGTTCGCGCATTTTCCGCCCCGGCCCTGCTGCTCTTCGCTTCGCCAGCCTGGGCGCATCCTGGCCATGAACAAGGTGTACTGGCTGGCCTCGCTCATCCGTGGACGGGCGCGGACCACCTGCTCGCGATGGTCATGGTCGGCATGCTCGGCGTAGCGCGCGGCGGCCGCGCGGTACGGGCCTGGCCCATCGCGTTTCTCGGCGCGATGATCGCGGGTTTCGCGATTGGACGCGGAGGCGTCGCGCTCCCCCTGGTCGAGCCGATGGTTCTGGCATCCGTCATCATGTTCGGTCTTGTCGCAGCCACAGCCATCCGCGTGCCGGTCATGGTGGGCGCGGCGATGATAGCGCTGTTCGGGCTTTATCATGGCCATACTCATGCAGCCGAAGCGGGGAGTGCCGGTGCAATGGGTTTCGCCATTGGCTTTCTGGCGTCGACCGCGACCCTGCACCTTCTGGGGATGGCGGGCGGCATGGCATTGCGCCAGGATTGGCGGCGTGCGGCTGGCGGCGCGGCGGCGCTCGCCGGCATTGCGCTGAGCCTCGCATGATCCCGGGCGAGGTTTTCACCGTCGCGGGCGATATCGTGCTGAACGCGGGCCGCGAGGCGGCCGAACTGATGGTCGCGAATAGTGGGGACCGCCCGATCCAGGTCGGCAGCCACTATCATTTCGCGCAGACCAATGGCGCGCTGCAGTTCGACCGGGCTGCCGCCTGGGGGCGGCGGCTCGATATCCCGGCGGGAACCGCCACGCGTTTCGAGCCCGGGCAGAGCCGCCTCGTCCGCCTGATCGCCTTTGGCGGGGATCGGCGCATTTCAGGCTTCACCGGTGAGGCGAAGCCAGCCGCATGACCCACAGCATTCCCCGCAGCCTCTACGCCGACCTATACGGGCCAACCACCGGCGACAGAGTACGCCTGGCCGATACCGATCTGATCATCGAGGTCGAGCGCGACTATACGATTCCCGGCGAGGAAGTGGTGTTCGGTGGCGGCAAGGTCATTCGCGACGGGATGGGCCAGGGCCAGGCATCGCGCGCGTCTGGCACGGCCGATACCGTTATTACCAACGCGTTGGTGATCGATCACAGCGGCATCTACAAGGCCGACGTCGCGTTACGCGACGGGCTGATCGCGGGCATCGGCAAGGCTGGCAATCCCGACGTGCAGCCGGGAGTAGACATCATTATCGGCCCCGGCACCGAGATCATCGCCGGCGAGGGCCGTATCCTGACCGCAGGCGGGATCGATTGCCACATCCACTTCATCTGCCCGCAGCAGGTGGAGGATGCGTTGATGAGCGGCATCACCACGATGATTGGCGGCGGCACCGGCCCTGCGACGGGAACCAACGCCACGACCTGCACGCCCGGCGCGTGGCATCTTGCGCGGATGCTCCAGGCGGCCGAGGCGCTGCCGATAAATATCGGCTTCACGGGCAAGGGCAATGCTTCCGCACCCGAGGCGCTGGTGGAGCAGATCGCCGCTGGCGCCTGCGCGTTGAAGCTGCACGAGGATTGGGGCACTACGCCGGCCGCGATCGATTGCTGCCTGACGGTCGCCGACGAGCATGACGTGCAGGTGATGATTCATACCGACACGCTCAACGAGAGTGGTTTTGTCGAGGACACGATTGCAGCATTCAGGGGGCGGACGATCCACGCCTTCCATACCGAGGGTGCGGGTGGAGGGCATGCGCCCGATATCATCCGGGTCGCCGGCCTGCCCAATGTCATCCCGTCTTCGACGAATCCGACGCGGCCCTACACCGTGAACACGCTAGAAGAGCATCTCGACATGCTCATGGTCTGCCACCACCTCGATCCGAATATCCCGGAAGATGTGGCCTTCGCCGAGAGCCGCATCCGGCGGGAGACGATCGCGGCGGAGGATATCCTCCACGATCTCGGCGCCTTCTCCATCATCTCGTCGGACAGTCAGGCGATGGGTCGGGTCGGCGAGGTGATCATCCGCACCTGGCAGTCGGCGCACAAGATGCGCCAGCAACGCGGGCGGCTCGCCGGGGACGGGGGCGACAACGACAATCTGCGGGTGCGACGCTACATCGCCAAATACACGATCAATCCGGCGATCGCGCAGGGCATCTCGCATGTCACCGGATCGATCGCGGTCGGCAAGCGGGCCGATCTGGTGCTGTGGGATTTCGCCTTTTTCGGGGTGAAGCCTGCGCTGGTGTTGATCGGCGGCGCGATCGCCGCTGCGCCGATGGGCGATCCCAACGCGTCGATCCCGACACCGCAGCCGGTCCATTACCGTCCGATGTTCGGTGTGCTTGGCGGAGCGCGGCTGGCGACGGGGACGACCTTCGTGTCGCAGGCCGCGCTCGACGCGGGGATCGCAACTCGACTCAATCTTGCGAAGCCGCTGGTCGCGGTGCGCAATACACGTGATGGAATTTCGAAGGCGAGCATGATCCTGAACGATGCGACCCCCGATATCACCGTCGATCCCGAAACCTATGAAGTGCGCGCGGACGGCGAGTTGCTGACCTGCGAGCCGGCCAAGATACTGCCGATGGCGCAACGCTATTTCCTGTTCTGATGGTGACCCGATGACTCTACGTGCAACTTCCTATCTCCGGGGCGGCGAGTGGATGGGGCAGGCCGTCGACAGCGTGGCGCTGGATCACGACGGGCGGGCACGCCGGCGGCTGCTGCTCAGGACCGCGGCCGGGGTGGAACTGCTGCTTGACCTGCCCGAAGTCGCGCATCTCCGCGACGGCGACGCGCTGGTGCGGGAAGATGGGGCGATCATCCGCGTCGTGGCCAGTGCGGAACCGCTGATGGAGGTAACCGCGCGTGATGCCGCCCATCTCGTCAGGCTCGCCTGGCATGTCGGAAACCGCCATCTGCCCGCGCAGATCAGCACGGATGCACTGCTCTTGCGTCGCGATCATGTGATCGGCGCCATGCTGGAAGGGCTGGGGGCGACAGTGCGGCTGATCGACGCGCCCTTCGATCCGGAGGGCGGCGCCTATGACGGGGTGGTGACGGCGCCCGTGCACGCCCATAGTCATGGGCATGGCCGTGACCACCATCATGGATGAGGCTGGCTATCGGCTGATGACCTGGTTGTCGCCGGCCTATCCCGTCGGTGCGTTCAGCTATTCCCACGGGCTGGAATGGGCGGTGGAGAGTGGCGACATCCCCGATCGCGAGGCGCTCGTCGCATGGATCGCGGATTGCCTGCTCCACGGCAATGGGCGCAGCGACGCAATCCTGCTCGCCCATGCGTGGCGCGCCGAATCGGATGATCTCAGGGCCGAGGTGGCGGATCTCGCTATTGCACTGCAAAGTGCGAAGGAGCGCGCGCTTGAAAGCGAGGCGCAGGGCGCTGCCTTCATGAAGGTAACGGCGGCGGTCTGGCCTGGCGCGGGCATCGTCGATGCCGGTTTGCCCTATCCCGTCGCCATCGGGGTTTGTGCGCAAATCCACGGCGTTGCTGTTCTCGAAGCGGCGCAGGCATATCTCTGGGCTTTTGTCGCCAATCTCGTCTCAGCGGGCGTTCGGCTCGTGCCGCTCGGTCAGACGGACGGCCAGCGCACGCAGGCGGCGTTGATGCCGGTGGTGCTGGCGGTGGCCGGGGAGGCGGTCGAGGCCGAACTCGACGACATCGGCGGTTGCGCGCTCCGCGCCGATATCGCCGCAATGCGCCACGAAACTCAGCATGTAAGGCTATTCAGGACATGACCCAGACCCGCAATGGCCCGCTGCGCGTGGGGATCGGCGGCCCCGTCGGTTCCGGCAAGACCGCGCTGATGGACGCATTGTGCAAGCATATGCGCGATCGCTATTCGCTCGCCGCAATCACCAACGACATCTACACTCGTGAGGATGCCGAGTTTCTCGAGCGATCGGGCGCCTTGCCGCTCGATCGCATCATGGGCGTGGAGACCGGCGGCTGCCCGCACACCGCGATCCGCGAGGATGCTTCGATCAACCTGGCTGCGGTCGCGCAGATGCGCGGGCGCTTCCCCGATCTCGACATGATCCTGATCGAATCCGGTGGCGACAATCTTGCGGCGACCTTCAGTCCCGAACTTGCCGACATCACCATCTACGTCATCGACGTGTCGGCGGGTGACAAGATCCCGCGGAAGGGTGGTCCTGGCATCACCCGCTCCGACTTGCTCGTGATCAACAAGACTGATCTCGCACCGCATGTCGGCGCGAGTCTGGAAGTGATGGACCGCGATTCACGGAAGATGCGCGGGGAACGCCCGTTCGTCTTTGCTAATATCCGTGCTGGTGACGGCGTAGGCCAGATCGCAGGTTTCATTGCGCGCGCGGGCGGGCTCCCGTGAGACGTGCACGAGCCCGTAGCGAGGGCGACAACGGGCGTGCGCCAAAATAGCATATCCAGGCAACGCCCTGGGCTGCTAATTTGCGGCCATGCTCAAGGCTTCTTCATCGCCGGATACGGCCCAGCCCGCAGAAGGACAGATGCTCGACCTGTCCAGTCCGCGCGCGGTGCGGCTGGCAATACGGGCAGGGGCATTCCGCCAGTTCACCAATCAGGTTGCACCCGGCTATGTTCAGGGAAATCTGGTGGTCGTGCCGGCGGCGCATGCCGATGATTTTGCCGCCTATTGCGCCGCCAACGCGCAGGCGCTGCCGATCCTGGGGCGGTCGCAGCCGGGCGATCCGCATATTCCGGCGCTGGCCGAAGACCTGGACCTGCGCACCGACGTAGGCAGCTACATGGTGTTCCGGGATGGCGTGCATGTCGCGACTCCCGATCAGGTTGCCGATATCTGGCGCGACGATCTCGTCGCGTTCGTGCTGGGCTGTTCCTTCTCTTTCGAGGCGCTGTTGCTCGCGCATGGCGTGCGGCTGCGGCACCTGGAGGAAGGCAGCGTGTCCGCGATGTACGTGACGAACATCGATACCGCGGCGGCCGGCCCGTTCGGCGGGAAGCTGGTCGTGTCGATGCGGGCTCTCTCGCCGCCGGACGCGATCACCGCCACGATCGTCTCCGCCCGCTATCCGCAATTTCACGGCCGGCCGCTCTGGATAGGCGATCCCGCCGCGATCGGCGTCGATCTCGACCATTCCTATGGCGGTCATGGTCTCATGAAGCTCGAACCGGGCGAATTACCGGTCTTCTGGGCGTGCGGCGCTACCGGGCAGATCGCCGCGCTGGGCGCTGGCCTGCCTTTCTGCATCACCCACCACAAGGCACATATGGTCGTCACCGACCTGCGGTTGCCAGCCAAGACGGGACATGAATCATGACGATGGACGACGCGGTCGCCTTTTACCGGGCTCACGGCTATGTCGTGGTACCGGACCTGCTCGATGCCGCTGAGATCGCGGAGTTGCGTGCCGTGACCGATCGCGTCGCGGCGACGGCCGACGGCAGCGGCACTGAAACCCCCGTCTTCGATTTCGATGAGGCAGTAGGAGGCGCACCCCCCGCGATTCAGCGGATCAAGAAGCCGCATCGGGTGGATCCCTTCTATGCAGCGCTGTCGCACCATCCGAAAATCCTCGCAATGCTCGCGAAGATCATCGGTCCGGACATCCGCCTCAGCCATAGCAAGATCAACATGAAGGCCGCGAATGGCGGGGCCGCCCTGGAATGGCACCAGGACTGGGCGTTTGCGCCCCATACCAATATGGACACCTGCGTCGTGTCGCTGATGATCGACGAGGCGCGACCTACCAATGGCGCCATGCAGGTGTTGCCAGAGAGCCAACTCGGTCCGCTGCTGGAGCATCACGATGCGGACGGCTATTTCGAGGGCGCGATCGACGTCGCTGCGGCAGGTCTCGACATGGGCGATGCGGTATCGCTGGAAGGGCCTGCCGGTACGGTCGCCT
Organism: uncultured bacterium; assembly: GCA_903884945.1. Classification (GTDB taxonomy): domain Bacteria; phylum Pseudomonadota; class Alphaproteobacteria; order Sphingomonadales; family Sphingomonadaceae; genus Sphingomonas. The sequence goes on along the minus strand of CAISGR010000207.1, from coordinate 17,950 downwards.
TCCACCATCCCCTCACGATTCACGGTTCGGGCGTCAATCGCTCGGGTGACCCGCGCCGGATCCTATTCCTGGAATATGCGGCGGCTGACGCCTTTCCGCTATTCTACCATGTCGATTGGCCGGAATATGAATCACGGATGGTTGCCGGCGCCTCGTCGAGCGCTGTCCGGATCGAACCGCATGTGATTAAACTTCCCTTCCCCTCGCGGGCAGGCAGTTCGATCTACAAGATCCAGGCCAATGCCAAGGCGAAGTTCTTCGCCACGACGGCCTGAGCCGATGTCGCACTCTCCCGCGCCCGTCGCCTTGGTCACTGGCGCAAGCGCCGGCACGGGCAGCGAAATAGCTCTTGCGCTGGCCCAGGCCGGTCATGACGTCGCGATCGTTGGCCGCCGTACGGCATTGCTCGACGAGATCGCCGCGGCCATCGAGGAGGCCGGAGGCAGGGTACTCATCCTGGCCGTGGACCTGCGCGATGCAGGGGCGGTGTCGGTAGCGCTGGATCGCTTCCTCGCCTGGTCGGGCGACCGGGTTGATGTCGTGGTCAATGCCGCAGGCATTCCGGGGCCGTTGTCGCCTGACATTGGCGGCTATGGCGTCGAAGACTTCGACGCGGTGATCGCGACCAATCTGCGGGCACCCTTCCTCATCCTCTCGCGCCTTCTGCCGGTCATGCGCGCGCAGGGCAGCGGTCGGATCGTCAATATCGGCGGCAACCACGGCATGCGCGGTCGTGCCGGCCGATCCAGCTATTCTGCCTCCAAATGGGGGTTGCGGGGTCTCAGTCGCAGCGCGGCGCTCGAAGCAGGTAGGGACGGGGTAACCGTAAACTACATTGCCCCAGGGCCGATTGCAGTGAAGCGGATGCAGGATGGCTGGAAGGCGCGTGCTACCGCCGAGGGAAAGTGGGAGGGCGAGGTGCTCGAATCCTATGTCGCCGATATGGGCATCGCGCTGGGTCGCACCAACGTTCCCGCCGATATCGTCGCGATGGTGATGTTTCTGATCGGCCCGGGCGGGCGCAACATCACAGGACAGGAACTGGTCGTCGACGGCGGCGTGATCGTCTGATCACGCCGGGGACTTATTTCTGCTGAAGTCGAGGCAAGGGGCCCCGATGGTTTCGTATGAGGCACGGAAGCCGAGCCGGGTGTGCCATCGGTTTCTCGACCACGCCCGAAACCAGCGGAATTTCAGCTGATTGAAGCGATCCTAGTCGCCCCCTGCCTTGCGATAGTCGAGTGCCGGCGGTTGCTCGCCGAGCAGCGAGCGATAGCTGAAGCCCGGGCCCTGGCGCTGAGTCAGTTCGGCTTTGGCCTGATCCAACAGTTCGGGATGGCGGAACAGGTCGGCAACCGAGAGCGCGAGGCCCCGTGCCGCCTGACCCGCGCCCTCGAGTCCGATTGGGGCGCCCGACGCTGCCGCCGCCTGCCAGCTATGTGCGGGTGTGCCCGGCGCCCAGGTCTGGGTTACGAGCCCCGCAGTCGGGGTGACCTGGCTGACATCGCCGACGTCGGAGGAGACATAGGAAAGTGCGCCGCTTGCGTAAGCGGGAACGGCATCACCACCCGCGCTTGACGGGGATGTCAGTGTTGCCGTCATCCGCTTCATGAAGTCGCGATCCTGCGCGGTTCGCGCGATCGGCGGCAGCGAGGCGAGATTGTCATGCAGCACATGGCCGAGCGTGTCATTCGGCAGGATATTGAAGGACCCGCCGGTTTGGACGAACTCCATCGTCGTGCCGGTACCGAGCGCTGCTCCACGCGCCGCCGCCAACACCCGCTCGAAAATCGCGCGGGCCTCGCCCGCATCGGGGTGGCGGATATAATAATAGGCTTCAGCAAAATCCGGCACCACATTGGGTGCCTTGCCGCCATTGGTAATGACGTAGTGAATGCGCGCATCCTGCGGCACATGCTCGCGCATCATGTTGACCATATAGTCGAGTGCCTCGACCCCATCGAGCGCCGAGCGCCCCTTTTCCGGGGCCATGGCAGCATGTGAGGCGATACCATGGAAGCGGAACTTGCCACTGATGCTGGCAAGGGTGCGCCCCTGGCTCGCACCGTTCGCGTCGGCGGGGTGCCAGTGGAGCATCGCGTCCACGTCCGACATCAGGCCGGCGCGAACCAGGAACACCTTGCCTGATCCTCCCTCCTCGGCAGGCGCGCCATAGAGGCGTATCTCGCCTTTCACGCCGCTGGCTTCCATCCACCGCCGGACTGCAATGGCGGCGCCGACCGAGGCCGCACCAAAGAGATTGTGGCCGCAGGCATGGCCGTTCTCGACCCCGGCGAGCGGCGCCTTGCGTGGTTCGGCCGCCTGGCTGAAACCCGGCAGCGCATCAAATTCCGCAAGCAATCCAATTACCGGTCCGGGACCGGTGCGATACGTGGCGACGAAGGCAGTCGGCATGCCGGCGACACCGGCCTTCACCGTGAAGCCCGCCGCGCGAAGTTCCTCCTGCAGGCGTGCCGAACTCCGGCGTTCCTGGAAGCCCAGCTCGGCATAACCCCACAAGGCAAGCGCCGTGGAGCGCAGATGCGGCTCGTATCCATCGGCACTCGCCAGGATCGCCGTGCGATCCGCCTCGGACGGACCGGCAAGCGCACTGCTCGCCTGCGACGCCAGCATCAGCGCGGCAACCAGCAGCTTCGCGGGGGACAGGGTTTTCGGCACGGGTACCAATCCTGAAGAAAGGGTCCTGAAACGACAAGGGGCACCAGCGAAACTGTCGCTTCGCTCGTGCCCCCGGTTACGCCTACGCTAGATCAATAGTGGAACAGGGCTGTCATGCCGAAGGTCCTGGGGCGATAGGTCTCGACATAATAGAGCGGTCCGCCAATTGCGTCGTGCGACCGTGACAACGGGTCGTTGGAATTGGTCACGTTATTGACGAACGCGGAGACATCGATCCCGCCCAGTTCGACGCCGGCTCGCAGGGTGAGATAGTCGGTCGCCCCAAGCCCGGGGAGACCCACATCATAGCCGAAATCCTTCGGGTTCGCGACGATGCCCTTGCTTGAGAAGGTATAGTCAACCCGCCCGTAGCCCTTGGCGCTGGCGGAGATCGGGAACTTGCCCTGCGCGAAGACCGATCCGGTCCATTGCGGGCCGCCGATGCGATCGCCGGCCTGCTTCAGGAGCAGACCATTGCCGCCGAATACGTCGCTGTCGAATGTGGTATCGTTATAGCCGATGTTCGCGCCGATGGTCAGGCCCCGGACCGGCGTCGCCGAGATGGAGATGTCGGTTCCCTTGGCTGTCGCGCTGCCGAGATTGCCGATGAAGGAGAAGCTGCAGGTGGGCAGCCGGATCGACTGCTGGATGTTCTTCCACTTCACATAATAGGCGTTGACGTCGAGCAGCAGCTTGCCGCCGAACAGCTTGTTCTTGGTCCCGCCCTCGAAGCTCCAGAGCGAATCCGACTTGAATTCGCGCGGGCTGCCGGTGAGGCCTAGCGTGCCGAGATCCTTGGCGCAGAAGGTGGGGTCGACCGGCGCCTGTGCACCGCCGGGGCGGAAGCCCTTGGAGGCGGAGGCGTAGAGCAGGTTGTTGCCGTCCAGTTCATAGGAGACGCCCACCTTTGGCGTGAACGCCGTCTGTTTCTGGCCTGCGGTGAAGGTCGTGCGGGTACCGCTGTTGGTCGGCCCGTCGCGAACCTCGGTAAAGGCGAATTTGTTCTGGGTAACGCGGCCGCCCAGCGTAATCTTCAGGCCGTTCACCGGCTTGATGTCGACGCTGGCGAAACCGGCGATCTGCTCGTCGCTCGACTGGATGTTATCGAACAGATTGTAGCGCCCCAGATATTGCGGATAGCCGCTGGAGATCACACCCGGGATGCGGCCGGAACCCGAAAGATTCTGGAACCGCTGCTTCGCCTTGGAATAATAGACGCCGACGGTCCAGTCGATCAGCTGATCCGGCTCGAACGACTGCAGGCGGACTTCCTGGGTGAAATTCTTCTGGCCCATCGTCTGGGTGGCGGTGCCGTTCGTTACGTCCTTGTTGCCATAGGCCCCAAATGGATTGCCCGTTCGCAGGGTCGACAGGAAGGTGGAGTAATCGAGCACCTGATCTTGCGAGCGATCGAAGTAGGACGTGTTCGAGATCAGCGATATCTTCCCGAAATCATATTGCGCCTTGAGCGCGGGCATGAAGAAGGTGTCATTGGCCGGCTCGGCATTGGCGATACCGGTCTTGTAGTTTTGCTTGTTCTGGTCGCCATACCCTTCCCAGAATTGGTTACGCCCCTTGGATTCGATCTTCTGATAGTAGAGCGAAGGCGTGATCGTCAGTTCGTCGATCGGCTTCCATGTGAGCGCGATCTTGTCGGCATAGGTATTCTGGCTGTTGATGTCCTTGGCGACGGTCGCACCGGTCGCAGGATTGATGCGGTCAACATAGCCCCCATCCCGGCGATACCAGGCACTGGCACGTACCGCGAGCGTCTCGCTGACCGGGCCGCCAACGGCGATGCCGGCCTCGTAGCTCGGTGCACCATTCTCCGTCGTGGAAAGCTCTGCGCGACCATAGATATCGAACTTCGTGAAGCTCGGCTGCGGCGTGATGAAGCGCACCGCACCGCCCTCGGCGCTGGCGCCGAACAGCGTCCCCTGCGGACCGCGCAGAACTTCGACACGCTCGAGATCGAACACGCGGGGATAGGGATTGCCGCTGAAATAGCCGATCGACCTGATCTGAATCGGAGTATCATCGACATAGATGGCGGTGGTGGCTGAGCCCACATCGGAGGCGATTCCCCGGATCGCGATGTTGGTGCCGTTATTGCCGGAGACGCCCGCGGTACGGGTGAAGACAAGGCTTGGGGCGAGGCGCGAGAGATCCTCGATCTGACGGATACCCTGCTTGTCGATCTGGTCGGGCGTGAAGCTCGTGATCGAGATCGGAACCTTCATGATATTTTCGGCGCGGCGCTGGGCGGTCACGACGATCTCGCCGTTGCCGGCGTCGGTCGGGATGGCCTGCTCTTCGGCAGATGCGCTGCCAGATGCCGGGTTGGCGGTGGCCACGGGTGGCTCGGTCGCCTGGACCGGTGCCGATGCCAAAGCCCCGAGAGCTACACTTGAAACGAGAAAAGTCTTGATCGAGGTGACAAGGTGTCGCGTATTGATATTATCGTTGTCGTTGTTCATTGCACTGCTCCCTGAAATGATTGCAGTCCCGTCCCGCTTTTTTACCTGTATTGTTACAGTGTATCGAAGTACTCTTTCATCTCCCAATCGGTAATATACAGGTCATAACGCTGTATTTCCGCGGTCTTTATCATGGCGTAATATTCAACAAACTCTCTGCCAAAGGCGGTTGGCAGGATCTTTCCTGAGGATAGCGCGGCAAGTGCGGCGCTCAGGCTGCTAGGGAGGCGTTCGGCCTCCGCCAGATACGGGCTGTCGACCGCGGCCGCTGGCTCCTCGCCCCGCTCCAGCCCGTGCAGGCCGCAAGCCACTTGCGATGCGAGATAAAGATAGGGATTCGCGCCTGGCTCACCGACACGGTTTTCGATCCGTGTCGCGTGGGCGCTGGTTCCGGCGATTACGCGAAGCATCGCCCCGCGATTGTCGCGCGCCCAGGCGATCCGGTCGGGCGCTAGCGAATTGGGGCGATAGCGCTTGTAGCCGTTTATGGTGGGCGTGCTGAAGGCAGTCGCCTCCGAAGCGCCGTGCAGCAGCCCTGCCAGCCAGTGCCGGCCCGTCGGCGACAGCAGTTCGCCCTGCTCGTCCGAGGCGAATGCATTCGTCCCATCCGCACCGGATAGCGACTGATGCAGATGCCACCCGCTCGACATGATCTCGGGCAGGGCGGGGCGGCACATGAAGCTGGCATGATAGCCATGCCGCCGGCAGATTTGTTTCACGGCGCTGCGGAACAGCACCATGTCGTCGGCCGGCTGCATCCCCTGTCGCGCGCCGAACACGAACTCGACCTGGCTTGGGCCGAACTCCACCTCGATCGAGGTCAGCGGCAGGCCCAGCGCTTGAATGTTCCGGCGCAATATGTCGGTGATCGGCTCGATCTGGTCGAGACGCTGCTCCGTCAGATACTGATAACCCTGATGGATCAGCCCGACCTCGGGAACGCTGCCGGGTTGTCCGGCATCTTCGATGCCGAGCTTCGGATCAAGCAGGCGGGTGATGTGGAATTCGACTTCGAGCCCGGCGACGAAGGAGAAGCCGCGTGTCTTCAGGCGGTCGAGCATCTGGCGATACAGCGTGCGCGTTGCCATTGCGACGGGCGTGCCGTCGACATGATGGAGATCGCACAGCATCCAGCCCGTTTTGTCCAGCCATGGCAGCACGCGGAAACTGTCCGGATCGGGCACCATGACGATATCGCCGCCGCCCTGCAGCGCTGGCTGGCCGATACCCGCTCCGGCGGTGAAGATCGGAACCACGGTGCGATGGGACATGTCCTTGAGGAGCAGCGTCGACGTGATCGACAAGCCGTCGCGCATGGCGCTCGACAGCGCTTCGGTCGTGATCGACTTACCGCGCAGGATGCCGTGCTGATCCGGGAAGGACAGGCGAATGACCTCGATTCCGTCCCGCTGTACGCGCTCGATCACGTCAGCGGCACTGCGACGCTGCGCCTCGTCCCAGAGAGCATGGCGCTCGATGAAGTTCATGCGTCGGCTTTCTCGCCGTGCCTCGCAATGGCCCAGCCGGCCTGAACTCTCCGGTCGGAATCGGCCGCGCGCCAGTAATTCTCCCAGTCACCGATCGGGCCGATGCCGTCGATCGTAGCCGGGCCGGTGATCGCCGCCGCGTCCGCCGCGTCCAGTTGGAGAAACACCGGTTCGCCGGCGTCGGCCTTGCGAATTTCCGAAAGGAGCATCTTGCGATAGGCGACGATCGCCTTGTCTGTGGTGCCGAGATGTTCGCGGGTGCGATCCTGGATGCGACCCTGGCTCTCAACGGCCCACTGGTCATGGACGTTAATGTCCTCGCCCATGCCGGTATAGGTCGAGAAGCGCTGCTCCTCGATGTCAAAGCCATAGTCGTTGTGCCGGCCGATCCGCGGGCGATAGTCGGGCAACGTATAGAGTTCGAGCCGCTGGCGGCGCATCTCCGCCTTGTCGACCGGCTCCGCAAAGCTGGTGAAGATCGCGTACCAATAGCAACTCCGGTCGTCGATCGGCACGTGCCACTGGGTGATCGTCATCGTCGGCGACATCGGAATGGCGAAGGCCTGCGGGAAGAGCAGGTTGGTCACCCGGACGTGCATCCGCTCGGCATCGAGTTCGCGCAGCGCCGTGATCCTCAGGCCGATTTCCGATTTCTCGACCTCGATCTGCGGGCGGGGATATGCGCGCAGCACCTGGGTCATCGGAATGTCGCTGCCAGCGGATTGAGCGCGAAACTGGCGGCCATAATTGGCTGCCGCATCCTCGTCCTCGAAGAAGCGGTGGAGGAAGCTGGCATGGGCCGGGTCGATGCCGACTTCCAGCGCCTGCAGCCAGTTGCAGTCGATCAACCCCTTGAAAGCGAAGGTATGGCTTTCGGGGGCGGTGAAGCAGTCGAGCGCGGGAAGCGTTGATGGCGCGCCGTCGCCAAGCCAGCCAAACACGATGCCGCTATGCTCGGCGACGGGATAGGAACGCTGCGTGACTCGGGTGCAGAGCTTGCTGCCTTCGGGTTCACCGGGCGTGTCGATGCACTTGCCGTCCACGTCGAACAACCAACCGTGGAACAGGCAGCGCAGGCCGCCATCCTCCAGCCGGCCGAATGCGAGATCCGCGCCGCGGTGCGGACAGTCGCGGTCGATCAGCCCCAGGCGCCCCTTTTCGTCGCGGAACAGCACCAGATGCTGGCCAAGCACCCTGACTGCCTTGACCGGGCGCGGGCCGTCCAGCTCCTCGATCAGGGCGATCGGCTGCCAGTACCGCCGCAGCAGCTTCCCAGCCGGCGTGCTGGCGCCGCTTTGCGTGATCAACTGGTTTTGGGCGTCACTCATCATCGGGGCAGGCTTCCCTTCATCAGGATTGTTCGATTAGCGAACATTTGACCGCTTTTCGTACAATGGCGATGAGGGGGATGCTAAGCTACATTCCAATCATGGGGTGTTGCTGAGTTCTCCATGCCGCGTTGCCGTATATGACGCTTCCGCGACGGTCGTGATGGGGCAACACCACGATGAAGGGCGAGGGCGTATAGCCCCGTTCAACACGCGCACCGGCATGCCCAGGGCGCGAATCAGGGAAGTGGAACCGTGGAAGCAACTGCCAGCCGTAATATCCGGGCAATCGCCGTGTTCTGCGGCTCCAACACGGGCGCGGGTGACGTTTATCGCGATGCCGCATCCGCGCTCGGCGCGACGCTTGGGCGGCGTGGCATCACGCTCGTATTTGGCGGTACGCACAAGGGCCTGATGGGCATCCTGGCGGATGCCGTGCTGGCCGGAGGCGGTACGGCGCACGGGGTTATCACCGAGCGGCTGTACGACAAGGGGCATCTTCACACGGGTCTGAGCATCCATGAGATCGTGGCCGGGATGCGAGTGCGCAAGGAACGGATGCTCGATCTCGCTGATGCCTGTATCGCCTTGCCCGGCGGCCTCGGCACCGTCGAGGAGTTCATGGAGGCATGGACGCTCAATCAGCTGGGTGACATCGACAAGCCGGTTGGGCTGCTCGACGCGGCTGGATATTATCAGCCGCTGATGGCGTTCGTCGACAGCATGATCGCGAACCGCTTCCTGCCGGCGGCGCACCGCGACAGCGTCATCGTCGATGCCGATCCCGATAGCCTGATCGACGGGCTGATTGGTTATGAGCGTGTCACCGTTCCCAAATGGCTCTAACCCTGCCGGCCGGTATCACGTCTGGATCCACAGCGACTTGACGTTGAGATGCTCATCAAGGTGGTTGGGTCCATATTCGCGGCCCCACCCACTGGCCTTGTAACCGCCCGACGGTACCGCCGGGTCGAGGGCATTGTAGCAGTTCACCCAGACAGATCCTGCCCGAAGCGCGCCGCCCATACGATGCGCCCGGCCGACATTGCTGGTCCATAGCCCGGCCCCGAGCCCGAAGGGCGTTGCATTCGCACGGTGGAGCACTTCCTCCTCGTCGTCGAACGGCATTACGGACAGGACCGGTCCGAAAATCTCTTCGCGGGCGATCGTCATGTCGTCGGCCACATCGGCGAACACCGTTGGCGGAAGAAAGAAGCCGTCGCCAAAGGGTGGGGCGGCCAGCCGTGCGCCACCCGATATCAGCCGTGCGCCCTCGCAGAGACCCTTGTCGATATAACCGGTGACCCGGTCGAGCTGCCGTGCCGAAACCAGCGGGCCGAGATCGCTGTCCTCCGAGCGGCCGTCGCCCAGCCTGAGTGCTGCACCGGCGCGCGCAACCTCGGCGACGAAATCGTCATGGATCGGCCGTTCGACATACAGGCGGGTGCCGGCGCTGCAGACCTGCCCGGAGCTCATGAAAGCGGCCATCGCCGCGGCGGGCGCAGCCGCCGCCAAATCGGCGTCGGCGAAGACGATATTGGGCGATTTGCCGCCGAGTTCAAGCGACAGCCGCTTGAGGTTGCCGGTCGCGGCCTGGACGATCTTGCGTCCAGTCGTGTCAGAGCCGGTGAAGGAAAGCTTGTCGACGTCGCGGTGCGCGGCGAGCGCCGCGCCGGCGGTCGTACCCGGGCCGGTGACGATGTTGATCACCCCGGGCGGCACGCCAGATTCGAGGCACAGTTCAGCGAACATCAGCGGGGTCAGAGATGCGTCCTCCGCCGGCTTCAGGACCAATGTGCAGCCGGTGGCGAGGACCGGCCCGATTTTGAGCACGCTTGCCCAAAGCGGGCCGTTCCAGGGAATGATCGCGCCGCAGACGCCGACCGGCTCCTTCACGGTTGCGGCGAACATGCCCGGGATCGAGGGCTGCGGCGTATCACCATGGATGGCGCGCGCCATACCGGCGAAGTAGCGCAACAGGCTGGTGAGCAGGGGAATGCTGCCCCGCGTGAAGCGGATCGGCTTGCCCATGTCGAGTGTGTCGAGCAGTGCGAAGCTTTCGGTGCGCGCCTCCAGCAGATCGGCGATCCGAAGCAGCAGCATCTGGCGGTCGGCGGGCATCATCCGTGCCCAGGGGCCGTGTTCGAAAGCCTGTCGCGCGGCGGCGACCGCGAGGTCGATATCCGCTTCACCGCCCTCCGCCAGCGTCGTCAGCAGCTCGCCGGTCGCGGGATTGCGCGACTCGAAGGTGAGGCCCGATACCGCGTCCACCCAGCGATCGCCGATCAGCAATCGCTGGCGGGGCTTCGTCAAAAAGGAATGATCAGTCGCTGTCATGGTCTGTCCAGGGTTCGGTGAGGTCGGAAGCTTCATGCCCTGAGGCGGAAGCGCACGGCCTGGGCGCCTTCCCATAATGTCAGGCGCCCGAGTTCGCGTAGCTTGTCGATCCCGTCGGTGACGGTCAGGAACTGATTGCCCGGCAATTGGCCGAACTTGCTCGAAAAGCGCACCTCACCATATGGGAGCAAAATTTCGGTCTCGCTGACGCCGCCTGGGTAGAAGATGAACTGGCCTGGCTGTGGATAGCAGGTGTGATTTTCCCAGGGCAGATCGTAGATCTGATCGCCCATCGGGATCCAGCAGCCCTCGCCGCTCCAGCGGACATGGATCAGGCGTTCGTCATAAGGCATCATCGCGCGAAAGGCTGCGCACGTCCGTGGCGCCAATTCGTCCTCGAGCCGGGCGACCAGCCGGAAGGGGCCGGCTTCGATATCGACCACGCTGCTCATGCTGCGGCCAACCGGGCAAAGCCGCGTTCGAGGTCGGCGATCAGGTCGGCTGGATCTTCCAGGCCGACATGCAACCGCAATGAGGGCCCCGGCGCTTCCCAACTCACGGCCGATCGCAGGTCCGAGGGATAGGTGGGCACGGCCAGGCTTTCATAACCGCCCCAGCTATAGCCCAGCCGGAACAGGTCCATATGATCAAGCATCGCTGCGAATTGCGCATCGGTGCAGGCGTTCAGCACTACCCCGAACAGACCCGATGCGCCGGTGAAGTCGCGCTTCCACAGGGCGTGGCCGGGATCGTCGGGTAGGGCCGGATACATCACGCGGTGAACTTCGGGCCGGCCCTGCAGCCAGGTCGCGATGGCAAGCGCGCTCTCCTGATGGCGCTTCATGCGCAGCGGCAGCGTACGCAGCCCGCGCATCGCCATGTAGATGTCGTCGGGTCCTCCGCAATAGCCCGATCCGGAGGCGGTCTTCTTGACCGGGATAAAGGCTTCCTCGGTGCAGACGGCAATGCCGAGCATCAGGTCGCTATGGCCCGAAATATACTTCGTTGCTGCGTTGATCGAGACATCGACGCCGTGGGCAAGCGGCTTGAAGCAGGCTGGCGACCCCCAGGTATTGTCCATGATGGTCGTGATCCCCCGCGCGCGGCAGATCTTCGTGATCGCGGGGACGTCGGTGATCTCGAAGGTCAGTGAACCCGGTGATTCGAGGTACACCACCCGGGTGGTGTCGCGGATCAGCGCCTCGATCCCGGTGCCGATCGAGGGCGGATAATAGGAGATGTCCACGCCGAATTTCCTGAGGAAATCCTCGCAGAATGCGCGCGCCGGCCCGTACAGGCTGTCGACGATCAGCAGATGATCGCCCGCTGACAGGAAGGCAGTCAGCGACGCTGCGATGGCGCCGAGGCCGCAACTCGTCACAACCGCACGATAGCCGCCCTCCAGCAAGGTTACCGCGTCCTCGAAGGCGCGTGTGGTTGCCGTGCCCTCTCGCCCATAGGTAAATCCGACATAGGCCCCGCTGGCCCGATCGCGCCGGGTCTCGAGCAGTTCCTCGACCGATTGGAAGATGACGGTCGAACAATGGTAGACCGGCGGATTAACAACGCCGTGATTATTGTCCGGATCGCGCCCGGCATGCAGCGCCTGGGTGTCGAAGCTGAACTGGCTGATATCCTTCATGTCGTTCCCGTTTCTCAAAGCGCCGTCGGCGCTCGCTCAAATGATCGTTCCGGCGTCGACGACGATGTCCTGCCCGGTGATATTCCGGCCCGCCTCGCCAACCAGCATCAGCATAGCGGCGGCGATATCGCTGCCATTGACGAGTCGACCCAAAGCCGTGCCCGCGGTGAAGCGGCCGAGTACGTCCTCCTCGCGCTCGCCGCGCGCTTCGGCAGACTGGCGGAACAGCTTGCGCAGCCGCTCGCCATCGACGCCACCCGGGGCGATGGTGTTTACGGTTATGCCATGACGCCCCACTTCGAGCGCGGTCGATTTTACGAGCCCCCGAACCGCCCATTTCGATGCCGCGTACAGCGCATGATCGGCTACGCCCTTATGCCCATAGGTACCGCCGATCACCACCACGCGGCCGGATCGACGGGCGATCATGCCCGGCAGAAAGGCCTTCAGCGCCAACATCGTGCCGAGCACATTCACGTCGAAGCAGTTTCGAAAATCGGCGGTGGTGCTTTCCCATACAGGCCGGCGGGGGGCGCCTACGCCGGCTGTGCATACCAGAATGTCAATCTTGCCGAACTGCGCGACCGCATCGATCCCGGCCGCGGACATGCCGGGTTCGTCCGTGACGTCCGCCGTGATGACATGGGCTTGCCGGCCCTCGGCGGCCACCGCGTGTGCCGTCTGCGCGCCGGTTTGAGCGTCGCGGCCCAGGATACCGATATCGGCGCCGGCGCGGGCCAGGGCCACCGCCAGTTCGCGCCCAAGCCCGCGTGTGCCGCCAGTGACGATCGCCACCTGCCCATCGAGCCGGCCGGTCATGCCGTCGCCTCATCGGTCAGGATTCGGTCGTACGGGGTGATGTGTGTTCGCATCATGAACTTTTGTCTTGCCTCGCTCCGGGCGCGAACGCGGGTGCCTTTCGCGCCTAATGGTGGTGTCTTAACGGCTACACCCTTGCTTGGAATGTAGACGATTGCGACACGCTCAAGCGCTGAAAAAGCACATCCCGGTTCGGACCATCGTGGAGTACTCCTTACACAGACGCCCGCAAATGAGGCGTGGAGCGATCGCCATGAGCCGTAGCGAAAAGACAGAAGACGATATCGTGATCGCCGAGGAAGTGGCGATCGAGGAGATTCCGGTCATCGATTTCGGGCCGTTCCTGAACGGCGATCTGGCAGCCCGCCGCGGGGTGGCCGCCGAGATTGCCCATGCCTGCCACGCGATCGGGTTCTTTTACATCCGCAACCACGGCGTGCCGACCAGCCTGCGCCAGGCGATCTTCGAACAAAGCGCAGCATTCTTTCACCAGCCCGATTCGGCCAAGGAAACGGCCCGCGCAACCCCTGCCTGGTATCGAGGCTGGGTTCCGGCGCCCCGCTCCGACACGCTTTCCCGCGATACGCGGCTGTTCGATCAGTACCGGCTGCAGCTCGAGTGGGAGTCGGAGAGTCGGCCGAATGATCCCCATGCGGCAATCTTCGGTCGACCCAATCGCTGGCCCGAGACGATGCCGGAATTCCGCCTCGTCACCGAACAATGGCTTGCGGCGATGCATGGCCTTTCCATGGCGCTGTTGCGGGCCTTTGCGCTGGGTCTGGACTTGCCGGAAGATCGGTTCGACGACTATTTCCACCGGCCGCCGTCGCAACTCAGCCTGCTCTATTATCCGCCGCTCCCGCCCGAAGCGGATGTGGATGTGTCGAACACAGTGTCCCATACTGACGAAGGGCCGATCACGATACTGACCCAGGGCGAGATCGGTGGCCTCGAAGTAAAGCGGCGCGACGGCGTATGGATACAGGCGCCGCCCATCCCGGATACCTTCACGATCAATGTCGGCGACATGATGATGTGGTGGTCCAACGGGCATTACCTGTCCAACTACCACCGGGTGAAGAACAGGTCCGGACAGGAGCGCTTTTCGATCCCGTTCTTTTCCAATCCGGACCGCGACGTGGTGGTCGCCCCGCTGCCGGAATTGCTGGAGCGGACCGGCGAGCCGAAATTCCCGGCCGTGAAGGTATCCGACCATCTGTCCCGCTTCTACGCCAAGCTCGAAGCAAGCGTGGCATGAGCCAGGCGGCGCCGGTTCGAGCCAATAGCAAAGCATCATGACGACTAACCCTGCAGTCCGCATAGGCGCCGATATCGGCGGCACCTTTACCGATATCGTCCTGGAAACGCCCGACGGGCGCTACTCGACCAAGATCCTGACGACTTATGATGCCCCCGAGCGCGCCCTGCTCCAGGGCATCGAGCAGTTGCTCGGCGAGGCGCACCTCTTTCCCGGCGATGTCGGCCTTGTCGTGCATGGCACGACGCTGGCGACCAATGCGCTGATCGAACGTCGTGGTGCCAGGACCGCCTTGCTGACCACGCAGGGTTTCCGCGACGTCCTCGATCTCGGGACTGAAAGCCGCTTCGACCAATATGATATCGGCATGGAAAAGCCCGCGCCGCTGGTCGCCCGGCGGCTGCGGCTCGGCGTACCGGAGCGGATTGCGGCCGACGGCGCGGTCCTGTTGCCGATCGACGAGGCGGCGGTGCGCGCCGCAGCGCAAAGCTGGGCGGCGGATGGGATCGAAAGCGTCGCGATCGCCTTCCTGCACAGCTACGCCAATGACTCGCACGAGCGCGCAGCCGCGCGTATCCTGGCCGAGGAACTGCCGGGCGTCAGCCTGTCGCTATCGTCCGAGGTGTCCCCGGAGATGCGCGAATATGAGCGCTTTTCGACGACAGTCGCCAACGCCTATGTTCAGCCGCTGGTCGATCACTATCTCCGGCGGCTCGATGCGAGGCTGCACGACATGGGCTTTGCCTGCCCGCTCTTCCTGATGCTGTCCTCGGGCGGGTTGACCACGGTCGATACGGCGGCGCGCTTCCCGGTGCGGCTGGTCGAATCCGGCCCGGCGGGTGGCGCCATCTTTGCCGCTTCGATCGCGGCCGAGCGCGGACTCGATCAGGTGCTGGCGCTCGACGTCGGCGGGACAACCGCCAAGATCTGCCTGATCGACAAGGGCAAGCCGCAATCGTCGCAGATGTTCGAGGTCGGCCGGGTCCACCGCTTTCGCAAGGGCAGCGGACTGCCGCTACGCATCCCGGTAGTGGAAATGGTCGAGATCGGCGCTGGCGGCGGCTCGATCGCCGCCGTCGATGCGGCTGGCCGGCTTACGGTCGGACCGCACAGCGCGGGGTCGGAGCCCGGCCCTGCCGCCTATGGCAGGGGCGGCGCGAGGCCTACGGTAACCGATGCCGATCTGGTGCTCGGCCGCATCGATCCCGCTGCCTTTGCGGGCGGTATGGTAACGCTTGATCGAGCCGCGGCGGATGGGGCACTTGCGGGGCTCGGCCTCTGGGACGGGCAGGCAGCGACGCTTGCGGCGGGCGTCAGCGAGATCGTCGACGAGACCATGGCGAGCGCCGCGCGGGTCCATGCCATTGAACAGGGCCAGGCACTCGAAGGCAGGACGCTCATCGCCTTTGGCGGCGCCGCGCCGCTTCACGCCGCCCGGGTTGCCGAAAAGCTGGGAATCGATCGAGTGATCGTGCCGCGTAGCGCTGGCGTCGGCTCCGCGGTCGGTTTCCTGCGTGCGCCTGTCGCCTATGAAGTAGCGCGCAGCCTGCCGCAGCGCCTCGATGCGTTCGACTTCGAGGCCGTGAATGCTGCACTGACCGAGATGGAAGCGCGCGCGACCGCCGTGGTCGCGACCGGCGCTGGCGGTCGACCCTGCGGCCAGACCCGACTGTGCCTGGCGCGCTATTGCGGGCAGGGGTACGAGATCCCGGTGCCATTGCCGGCCAGGCCACTCGCGCCGGGTGACGAACGGCTTGTGCTATCCGCGTTCGAGATGGTCTATCGCGATCAATATGGCGGCGTGACCATCGACATGCCGATCGAAATCCTCACCTGGCGGTTGTCGGTCTGGACGGAGGCGGAGGCGATGGCCCCGATCGCCGAAATCGCCGGGGGAGCGCTTGTGCCACCGCCCGCGGTGCGCGCAGTGCTTGATCCGGCCAGCGGTACCCTGCGGGATTACGGCCTGTTCGATCGTGCGGCGCTGAGCCCCGGCGATCGGATTGCCGGCCCCGCGCTCATCGCAGAGCCTGAAACCACAACGCTCGTGTCGCCGCTGTTCGATGCGATGCTCGATCCTGGCGGGTGCATCATCCTCATTCGCCGCGTCGCGGAAGGAGCCGCGTCATGACCGCCGCACTGGCCGATCTGCGTATGCAGGTGATGTGGACGCGCTTGATCTCGATCGTCGAGGAGCAGGCCCAGACGCTGATGCGCACCGCTTTTTCCACCACCGTGCGCGATGCCGGCGACCTGTCGGCCGCACTGTTCGATACCCGCGGGCGGTTGGTGGCGGAGGCGGTCACCGGCACGCCGGGCCATGTCAATTCCATGGCGTCGGGCGTGCGCCATTTTCTCGAGAAATTCCGGTTGGAGGAGATGGCGGAGGGTGATCACTATATCACCAACGACCCGTGGCTGACTGCCGGGCACCTTCATGACGTTACCGTCCTCAGCCCGGTGTTCCACCGCGGGCGCGTCACGGCATTGCTTGGCGTCTGCTGCCACCAGGTCGACATCGGCGGCCTGGGGCAGGGACCGGACGGTCGTTCGATCTATGAGGAGGGGATTCAGATCCCATTGCTCAGGCTCGTATCGAAAGGCGTGCTGAACGCCGATCTGCTTGCGATCCTGCGGCAGAATGTCCGCACCCCGCTGGAGGTTGAGGGCGATATCCTTTCCTATGTCACCAGCAACGAAGCTGGCGCGCGGCGCCTGCGCGCCATGCTGACCGAGTTCGATCTCGATTCGCTCGATCCCGTCGCGGACCATATCATCGATCAGTCGCTTAACGCTTCGCGGGCGGCCATCGCGGCCCTCCCGGAAGGGCGCTGGCAAAGCGAGATGACGATCGACGGTTACGATCACCCGATCACGCTCCGCGCCGCGCTGACGATCGCCGACGGACAGGTGACGATCGATTATGATGGCACCGATCCGGCGGTACGGCGGGGCATCAATGTGGTGATGAACTATTGCCGCGCCTATACGGTGTTTGGCCTGCGCTGCATCATCTCGCCGGAAATTCCCAACAATGATGGCGCGTTGTCGCTGTTCAACGTGAAGGCCCCGCTGGGCAGTATCCTCAACGTCGAACGGCCCTGGCCGGTCGCCGCACGGCACGTGATCGGCCAGATGCTGCCCGACGTGGTGTTCGGCTGCCTTGCCCAGGCGCTGCCCGGTCGGGTTCCGGCGGAAGGATCGTCCTGCCTCTGGAGCGTCCAGTTGCGCGGCCAGGCCGATCACGCCCAAGGAAATCGCCCCGGGCGGCAGTTCGATACGGTCTTCTTCAACAGTGGCGGATCGGGTGGCCGGCCCGTGCAGGATGGCTTGTCCGGTACCGCTTTCCCGAGCGGTGTGCGCGCCATGCCGGTCGAGGTTACCGAAGCCAATGCCCCGATCGTCATCTGGCGCAAGGAACTGCGCACGGACAGCGGCGGACCCGGTATCCAGCGCGGCGGCCTGGGTCAAACCGTCGAGGTCGGCGGGCGGGGCGATGCGCCGTTCGAAGTGCTGGCGATGTTCGAGCGTGTCGATCAGCCGGCGCGGGGTCGCGATGGAGGAGGGCCTGGCGCGGGCGGTGTCGTGCGGCTTGCTTCCGGCGCGCCGATGCGCGCGAAGGGACTGCAGGCGATCCCCCGCGGCGACCGGCTGGTGTTGGAAGTTCCCGGCGGGGCAGGTCTAGGCGATCCGAAGGCGCGCGCGGCGGACAGGGTCGCGGATGATATCGCGCAGGGGCTGGTCTCGCCCGAGGCGGCGCGTCGCGATTATGGCTGGACCGGCTAGAGTTGTTTTCGGATTGTTTGAATCGTGTGTGCTTCCCAAGCGCCTTTGGATTTGATTCAACCTGCGTGCCTGTGATGGAGGCGGGCAGGTATGGCGAGACCCTATTCGAATGATCTGCGCGAGCGCGCGGCGGCGCT
>CAISGR010000206.1 GCA_903884945.1 uncultured bacterium | reverse complement strand
TCAGGCGCGTCAGCTTCAACGCGGCACCGAGCCGGCTTTCAAAGCTAACGATGTCTCGCTTGAACTTCTCGATTAGATCGGTTGTGCGCGCCTTTTGGGTCGGGCTTGGCCGATCGTCATCGAACATCAATTCCACGAACTTCTGTTCCGCCAGCATCGGCGGGAAGTAGGTCGCGGTAATGACGAAATAGCCCTCGTACATCGTCCCCAGCCCTTCAAAAAGCTGGCGGCGTTCCTCATCGATCATTTCAGTGATCGGATCGGGGAAGTGCGAGAGGCCGCGTTCCGAGTAGTTTGGCGCAGGCCGGCGCGGCGCATCGACATGGATCATCCACCCATTGCCGAGGCCGGCGAGCGCCTGATTGATGCGGAAGGACACCATTTCACGCTGTTGGTCGGTGCTACTGGCGTTATCGTCGCCGGAGTAGAGCCAAGCGGCCATGAAGGAGCCGTTTTTGCCGACGATCACGCCGTCATCGACCATGGCAGCGTAGTTGAGCAGATCGGCCATTCCGGCGTCTTTTGAGCGGAAGCGATCCAGCTTGGTGGATTTTGCGTTTTTATAGACCAGCGCGAACAGGGCGACGATCAAGATCGCGCCCATGATCGCGATGACGATCGCGAGTGTCTGGATCATTTTTTCTTCCCCGGTTCGCTGTACCGCTTCCGCTGGCTTCGCTGATTATTTCGGAAGGGCGTCGATCGGGCCGCGTAGTAAGCGCGATATGCCCGGTGACGCAGATAGACACCCCGGAGGAGCGGGTCGGACTTCGCCATAAGGCGAGCCGCCCACAGGCCCCCGAACCAGATGAACAGGCCGGCGATCCACGCTTTGGGTTCGTTGATCGCCGGGCCGATCAGCCCGGCCGCCGCCACACCCGCGAGCATCACAAGCTCCCGGTCCCCACCCATGAACAGGTTGTTGCGGACACCGGAGCGACGGATGGGGACTGAGCGCAGGGCCATGTTAGGCGAGCCCCACCATGCTTGCCCCAGCCGGAACAACGGCAGCGATGGTAGCGCCGCCGCCAGAGATCGAGGACAGGACAGCGTTCGCGCCGACGAGCAGCGAAGCGACCAGCACGAGGAGCAGCAGAGCACGGGCGAAGCCGTTCAGATCGCCGCCCATGACGAGCGCGCCACCAGCAACGACGATCCCGACGACGGCGAACGCATAGGCGATCGGACCCGTCGCCGACTGGCGGATATTCGTCAGGTAGCTTTCGTAAGGAAGGCCGCCGCCGCTTTCGGACGCCCAAGCGGCATGAGGCCACATGAACAGAACGAGGAGGGCGAGAGCCAGAAAGGCAAAGGTAGCGCGCTTTCGCGCAATCTCATTCCAGTATAGTTGCACGTCAGTTCTCCCTTACAGTGAACGAAGCCGGTAATTCCCATCCACAAAGCCCCCGACTTCGAGGATGCTTTCAATCCTCCGCCCCTCGGGCGTGCGAGCGATGTGGACGATCAAATGCACCGCATCCCCAATCAACGGTTCGATTGGCCGGGGCGAGTCAGGGTGCATACTGATAAGAAGCGCGAGGCGACTTAGGCCGGCCTCCGCGTTATTTGCGTGGAGCGTCGCAGCCCCGCCTTCATGACCCGTGTTCCAAGCCATCAGCAGATCGAGGGCTTCCGGCCCACGGACCTCGCCCACAAGGATGCGATCCGGCCGCATCCGCAGCGTCGTCTTGAGAAGCGCCGTCATCGAAACTTGCGGCGACGTGTGGAACTGGACGAAGTTCTCGGCCGCGCATTGGATCTCGCCCGTGTCTTCGATGATGACCAGCCGTTCGGTTGGATCAGTCTCTACCATGCCGTTGATGATGGCATTGACCAGCGTAGTCTTGCCCGAGCCCGTACCGCCGATGATGAGGATATTGCGATGCCGGTTGATGGCATCGGTAATCAGCGCGCATTGTTCGGCCGACATGATCCCGGCTTCCACATACTGCGCCAAAGTGAAGATCGCGACGGCGCGCTTGCGAATGGCGAAGGTCGGGGCGGGCACGATGGGCGGCATCTGGCCCGCGAAGCGCGAGCCGTCGATCGGGAACTCGCCTTCAAGCGTGGGTTGCAGGCGTGTCGCCTCTTTGCCGTGATAGCCGGCGACCGCCTTGACGATCGTTTCCGCGCGATTGGCAGCGACGTGCCCGATGCACGTCATCTTCTCGCCTAGCCGTTCCTGCCAGAGCTTCCCGTCAGCGTTCAGAATGATTTCAACGGTCTTGGGATCGGCCAGCGCGTCGATCATCAGCGAGCCCATGGCGCGCCGGAGCGT
>CAISGR010000205.1 GCA_903884945.1 uncultured bacterium | reverse complement strand
GGCCGAGGCAGAGCCCCTCCTCGTCGAGCAGGCGCGTGACCCACGCCATGCCCTCGTCATCGGAAATGCGGAACTGGGTATCGACCGGCGCGCCTTCGAGGTTCGCCGTGATCCGCCCCTGCCCGATCCCTTCCGCGACCGAGCTGCCCTCGGACTTGAGCTCGCCACAGGCATAATATTCGTACAGCGCGGCGCCGTACGGATCGCTCAGCGCGATGCAGACCTTCTCGTCCTTGGCCTTGAGGCCGAGCCCCACGCCCGCCAGCGTGCCACCGGTCCCGACCGAGCAGGTGAAGCCATCGATCCGGCCATCCATCTGCGCCCAGATTTCCTCCGCGGTGCCGACGATATGCGCCCGGCGATTGGCGATATTGTCGAACTGGTTGGCCCAGATCGCGTTCGGCGTCTCCTCGGCGATGCGCCGCGAGGTATGCACGAAGTGGCCGGGGTTGGAATAAGGCGCAGCCGGGATCAGCACGAGCTCGGCGCCGAGCGCGCGCAGCGTGTCCATCTTCTCGCGGCTTTGCGTTTCCGGCATGACGATGATCGTCCTGTACCCCTTGGCATTGGCGACCAGCGCCAGGCCAATCCCGGTGTTTCCGGCGGTGCCTTCGACGATCGTGCCGCCGGGTTGAATCGAGCCCCTCGCCTCGGCGTCCTCGACGATGAACAGGGCCGCGCGATCCTTCACCGACGCACCGGGGTTGGCGAATTCGCATTTGGCGAAGATGTCGCATCCGGTCTCCTCGCTCGGGCCGGTGAGCCGGACGAGCGGGGTGTTGCCGATGAGCGCGAGCGTGTTCTGGGCGATATGCATCGGCCCTAGATAGCGGCGTCCAGCCCCGCGCGGCAAGCAAGGCCTGATGTCCAGGGATCAACCCTGGGTTGTGCCGGCCGGCAGCGCGTCCCGCCGCTCAGGCGGCCGAAACGATCCCCGCCCGTGCCAGATGCGGGCCGAGCCGGCCGGTCAGCCACAGGAAGAACATGCGATAGTCGCTGATCAGCGACCAGAGCGGATAGGTGAAGGTGGCTGGCCGGTTCTTCTCGACGCCGAAATGGGCGCCCCAGGCGAAGCCATAGCCGGCAAGCGGCAGCAGCGCCCACCACCAGCCGCCCCGAGCCAGCGCGAAGCCGAGGAACACGAAGCTCAGCGCCGTGCCGGCATAATGCAGCAGGCGCGTTTCCGGCCTCGCATGCTCGCGCAGATAATAAGGCCAGAATGCGGCATAGCTAGTGATCGTCTTCGCCATGACCACGGATAATAGCGTCTGTGGCATCGGTGTCGATGGAGAATTTCCGACCACTCCAGCCGGTCGTCAGCGCATCTCCTGCGGCCATTCCATATGAGTAAACATTTGAGATAACGCAACAATATTAATCACTACCGGTATGATGGGAAAATCCTTGCCACCCCCGAAATCGCATGTCACAAATGCGGCCAGAATATGGCGTAAATGTGGCATATGAGCGAGGAGAGAATCTCATGCGATTATCCAGACGGGCCAGGTCAATCGTCGGCGGCGTCGCTCTGGCGGCCCTGCTGGCCGGGTGTTCGCGGTCCGGCGGTTCCTATGCGGACTCGAACTATGCGGGCCGCGACGTCGCGGCGGACCTCACGGCGCCGGCAGCAGAGGGCGAACGCTACCAGGCCAATGCGGTCTCACCGGTCAGGACAGTCGCCGACGCACCGGTCTCCACCTTCGCGGTGGATGTCGACACTGCCGCCTATTCGAACGTCCGGCGCTTCCTCACCCAGGGCAAGACGCCGCCGCCGGAGGCAGTGCGCACCGAGGAGATGATCAACTATTTCCGCTATGACTATCCGCTGCCGACCGATCGCACCGCGCCATTCAGCGTGACGACCGATGTCGCGCAATCGCCGTGGAATCCCGACACCAGGCTGCTGCGCATCGGCCTGCGCGGCTACGACCTGCCCTATGCGCGTCGCCCGGCCGCGAACCTGGTCTTCCTGATCGACGTCTCCGGCTCGATGAACGACGAGGACAAGCTGCCCTTGGTCAAGACGGCGCTCACCATGCTCGCCGACCAGATCGGGCCGCAGGACAAGGTCGGCATCGTCGTCTATGCCGGCGCGGCCGGTGTGGTGCTTGATCCGACCAGCGACCCGACCGAGATCAGGGACGCGCTCGACCAGTTGAGCGCGGGCGGCTCGACCGCCGGCGGCGAAGGGCTGCAACGCGCTTATGCGCTTGCCCGCGACAATTTCATCAAGGGTGGCATCAACCGCGTGCTGCTGGCGACCGATGGCGATTTCAATGTCGGCATCACGGACCAGAAGGAACTCGAAACGCTGATCGAACGGGAACGTGACGACGGAATCACGTTGACGACGCTCGGCTTCGGCCAGGGCAATCTCAACGACGCGATGATGGAATCGATCGCCGATCGCGGCAACGGCAACTATGCCTATATCGACAGCGCGATGGAGGCGAAGAAGGTCCTTTCCGAGGAACTGTCGTCGACGCTCTTCACCATCGCCAAGGATGTGAAGATCCAGGTCGAGTTCAACCCGGCCTATGTCAGCCAGTATCGCCTGATCGGCTACGAGAATCGCGCGCTGGCCGAGCAGGATTTCGACGACGACAAGGTCGACGCGGGCGATATCGGCGCGGGCCACCAGGTGACCGCGATCTACGAAGTCGTGCCGACCGGAACCAGGGGCTGGCTGTCCGACCGCCGCTATACCGGGAACCGGCGCCCTGCCCCCGGCCGACAGGACGGCGAAATGGCGTTCGTCCGCCTGCGGTACAAATTGCCGGACGGCGACACGTCGCGGCTGATCGAGCGCCCGGTCGCCGCGCCGCTGCTCGCGACGCACGCGCTGCCGCAGGGCGACATGGCTTTCGCCACGGCGGTGGCGGCGTTCGGACAGAAGCTGCGCGGTGACACTCGGCTGGGCGATATCGGCTTTGCCGATATCCGCCGCCTCGCGGGCAATCCGGATGGCTATTGGCGGCAGGAATTCGTGAAGCTGACGGAACTGGCGGAGGCTGGGGCGCCGCAGCGGCGCCGGGAAGCGACCCTCGATTGAGCCGGCGCGCCAATGGCGCGCCGCACCGACAGTCGCTAAGGCCCGGCGCATGTTGCGCATCACCGAACTGACCCTGCCGCTCCATCACCCCGACGAAGCCCTGCCCGCCGCGATCTGCCGGCGGCTGCGGATCACCCCGCGCGAGCTGGTCCGCCATGTTGTCGCGCGGCGCGCCCATGATGCGCGCGACAAGACCAGCATCCTGCTGGTCTATTCGGTCGACGTGAACGTGAAGAACGAGGAGGCGGTGCTCGCACGTTTCCGCAAGGACCGGCATGTTCAGCGCACGCCCGACACGCGCTACAAATTCGTCGCGCAGGCGCCCTCGGGCGGGACGGCGAGGCGCCCGGTGGTGGTCGGCGCCGGCCCGTGCGGGTTGTTCGCCGGGCTGATCCTCGCCCAGATGGGCTATCGTCCGATCATTCTCGATCGAGGCAAGGTGGTCCGGGAACGGACCAAGGACACCTGGGGCCTGTGGCGGCGCAGCGTGCTCAACCCCGAATCCAACGTGCAGTTCGGCGAGGGCGGCGCCGGCACCTTCTCGGACGGCAAGCTCTACAGCCGGATCAAGGATCCGCGGCATCTCGACCGCAAGGTACTGACCGAGTTCGTCAAGGCCGGGGCGCCCGAAGAAATCCTGACGGAGGCGCATCCGCATATCGGCACCTTCCGCCTGGTCACGATGGTCGAGAGCATGCGCGAGACGATCGAGGCGCTGGGCGGCGAGTACCGCTTCGAGCACCGCGTCGAGGGCCTCGACCTCGCGGTCGATGCGCAGGGCAACCGCAGGGTGCGCGGACTGCACCTCCATACGGGCGACTATCTCGAGGCCGATCATGTCGTCCTGGCGATCGGCCACAGCGCCCGCGACACCTTCTTCATGCTCCAGGCGGCAGGCGTGCATGTCGAGCCCAAGCCCTTCTCGATCGGCGTGCGGATCGAGCATCCGCAATCCTGGATCGATGCCGCCCGGTTCGGCGCCGAGGCGGGCAATCCGATCCTGGGCGCGGCCGATTACAGCATCTCGCATCACTGCTCGAACGGCCGCACGGTCTACAGCTTCTGCATGTGCCCCGGCGGCACGGTGGTCGCGGCGACGTCGGAAGAGGGCCGCGTGGCGACCAACGGCATGAGCCAATATTCGCGCAACGAGCGCAACGCCAATTCGGGGCTGGTCGTGGCGATCGATCCCGCGCGCGACTATCCGGGCGATCCGCTGGCGGGCATCGCCTTCCAGCGCCACTGGGAGTCGCTCGCCTATGTCGCCGGCGGTTCGAGCTACAAGGCGCCCGCGCAGAAACTGGGCGACTTCCTCGCCGCACGGCCGTCCGAGGGGCTCGGCCAGGTGATCCCCTCCTATCGCCCGGGCGTGCACCTGACCGACCTGGCGCAGTGCCTGCCCGAGTTCGCGGTGACGGCGATGCGCGAGGCGCTGCCCGTGTTCGGCCGGCTGATCCCGGGCTATGACCATCCCGACGTGGTGCTGACCGGGGTCGAGACGCGAACCTCCTCCCCCGTGCGGTTCACCCGCGGCGCGGACTTCCAGAGCCTGAATACCGCCGGGCTGTTCCCCGCGGGCGAGGGCGCCGGCTATGCCGGCGGCATCCTCTCGGCCGCGGTCGACGGCATCAAGGTGGCCGAAGCGGTCGCGGCCAGCCTCGGCGGATAGCGGCGCAGGGCACCGCCTGCGCTACGCGCTGGTCCGCACCAGTTCGACGATCTCGAATTCATGCGACTTCCAGCCGCGGGCACGCGATGCCTCGGCGGCGGCGCTCCGCTTCTTCCGCGCCTCGCCAAGCGATCTGGTATGGCCCCAGAAGACTTCCGTCTTCCCGTTCTCGAGCAGGGCGACGATCCGCCAGTAATGGGTGAACGCCGTCGCGGTGGGGCCGATCGTCTTCACATATCCGTCGGGCAGGGTGGCGGTCAGATAGTGCTTCTTCGCCATATGCCGACCCGTCCGCGACCTTGCCCGCTGTCCCGCGCCCGCCTCTGCGCCGAGTGCTCGATCGTGACAATGCCGGCGACATCGTCGTTCGCAAACCGGTTCAAAATCGAAACAATGTGTCACTTACATGGCACAGGTGCCGCCATAACGCACGTTGCGGCCGATCCGGGCCTTGCAACTTTGCCGGTTTGCGTCACGCTTGTCACAAACCCGGAGAGGCTGCCTCGAAGACGTGAATCAGGGGACGAATTCATGCACGAGATCAAATTGGGAAAATGCGCCGGCGTAGCCATTCTGGCGCTCATCGCAGGATTGTCGGCCGTTCCGGCCAGCGCGCAGGAGGCGACCGGCCCGGACGGCGCGACCGCCGGCGACGATATCGTCGTGACCGGATCGCGCATCCGCCGCAGCCCGCTCGACCAGGACAAGCCGGTCGTCACGGTCGACGAAACCGCCATCGCCAAGACCGGCCTGACCGCGATCGCCGACGTGCTGCAGCGCCTGCCCAGCGCCGGCGGCGGCCTGAACACCAAGGTCAACAATGCCGGCAATATCGGCGGCCCGCCGGACGGCACGGGCGTAAGCTCGGGTTCGGCGGAAATCGACCTGCGCTATCTCGCCGCGACGCGCACCCTCGTGCTGGTCGACGGCCTGCGCTTCGTCAACGGCTCGGCCGCGGGCGGCATCCCCGCCTCGGTCGATCTCAACGAGCTTCCCGTCAACATGATCGAGCGGGTCGAAGTGCTGCAATCCGGCGCCTCGCCGCTCTACGGTTCGGACGCCGTCGCCGGCGTGGTCAACATCATCACCAAGCAGGCGCAAAAGGGGCTCAAGGCGTCCGCCCAGTTCGGCACCTACCGGCAGGGCGACGGCCACACCCAGAATTACGAGGCCAGCTACGGCATCCAGTCGCCATCGACCGGGACCTCGCTGGTGTTCGGCGGCAGCTACACCAAGCAGGAGGCAGTGAAGACCGCGGATCGCTCGATCTCGCAATTCCCCAATCCTGGCCAGACGAGCTGCACCGACGCGGTCGGCGGCTGCAGCAGCGCCACGCCGAACGGCCGTTTCATCGTCTTCGGCCAGAATCTGACGCTGACCGCGCCGGTGATCGGCCGCAAGACGCTCTACCCGAGCGATTTCAAGGCGTTCACCAGCGCCGATCGTTTCAACTTCGCGCCGTTCAACTATCTGCTCACGCCATCCGAGCGCTATGGCGCCTTCGTCAACTTCAAGCAGGAACTGACCGACGGCATCAACATGCGGACGAAGCTGGTCTACAACCACCGGCATTCGCGCACCGAAGCGGCGTTCCTGCCGCTCTTCGTCGGGCCCGACGCCGGCAACGGCAACCTGCTCGACACCATCTCGATCGACGCGACCAACCCGTACAACCCGTTCGGCGTGACCCTGTCGTCGGGCGCGAACGGCATTCCGGCCAACTATTCCTATATCGCGCGCCGCTTCGTCGAGGGCGGCCAGCGCATCTTCACCCAGAATGTCGATACCATGTCGGCCACCGTCACCTTCGACGGCTCGTTCCATGTCGGCGACCACAAATGGTATTGGGACGTCAACGGCGTCTACGGCATCAATGACGCGCACCAGCTCTTCACCGGCAATGTGAACGCGGCCAGGCTCGCCCAGGCGCTCGGCCCCGTCGCCAACTGCACCGGCGCCTGCGTGCCCTTCAACATCTTCGGCGGCGCGACCATCGGCGGCGCCGGCTCGGTCACCCAGGCGATGCTCGACTATGTGACCTTCGACGAGCGCGACAAGAGCTCGCAGCGGCTCTGGGATTTCACCGCCAACCTGTCGGGCGAGCTGTTCGACCTGCCGGCCGGCCCGGTCGGCGTCGCGATCGGCTATGAGCATCGCGACCAGCATGCCAGCTACGATCCCGATCCGGTGATCGTCGCCGGCCTCGGCGCCGACGTGCCCACCAGCCCGGCGCGGGGCGGCTTCAACGTCGACGAGTTCTATGGCGAAATCCGTGTCCCGATCCTCAGCGGCACGCCTTTCTTCGAGAAGCTCGAGCTCGACGGCGCAGTCCGTCATTCCAATTATTCGTCGTTCGGCAGCAACACGACCTTTACCGCGAGCGGCCTGTGGAAGCCGGTCGCCGACCTGCTGTTCCGCGGCGGCTATGCGGAAAGCCTGCGCGCGCCGAGCATCGGCGAACTCTATGCCGGCCCGTCGCGCTTCGACGCGACGATCAACGATCCCTGCACCAGCGCAGCGGGCGGGTCTTTCCAGACCAACGCGACGGTCAAGGCGAACTGCATCGCCAACGGCGTGCCGGCGAACGGCAGCTATGCCGAGCCGACCGGCGGGCAGCTCGGCGTCTTCTCGCAGGGCAATACCGCGCTCAAGCCGGAAACCTCCAAGACCTGGACCGCGGGCGGCGTCTACAGCCCGGCCTGGGCGCGGGGCGGCTGGTCGAGCGCGCTCAGCCTCGAGGTGAACTACTATAATATCCAGCTGAAGAACGCGATCGACTCGGTGCCGGCGACGCTCACGCTCACGCGCTGCGCCTTCAACGCCGATCCGATCAGCTGCGCGGCGATCAAGCGCACGGCGAGCGGGACGATCGCGAGCATCAACGGCCGCCTGCTCAACCTGAACGCGATCAACACCGAAGGCCTGGACGGCTCCTTCATCTACCGCTCGCCCACCTTTTCGGGCGGCACGGTGGGGCTGACGCTCAACGCCGCCTATCTGCTGAAATATGACGTCCTCCCGCCGTCGGATCTCGGCGCACCGCCGTTGAAGCTGGCCGGCACCGAGCGCGGCAGCCCGGACCAGGCCTATCCCCGCTTCAAGCTCAACGGCACGCTCGACTGGTCGACGCTCGGCTATGGGGCGTCGTTCACCGGCCGCTACATCAGCTCGGTGGCGGAGCGGGACGGCGTGCACACGATGGGCAGCGTCTTCTACGGCGACGCGCAGCTCTATTTCTCGCCGGACTGGATGGATCATCGCTGGCGGCTGACGGTCGGGGTGAACAACCTGTTCAACCGGGCCCCGCCGCCCTGCTTCACCTGCGACAGCGCGAATTTCGATCCGACCACTTATGACGTGCCCGGCCAGTTCGGCTATGCACGCCTCTCCTTCGGCCTCTGAGGCCAACACCAGTCCAGGGCGAGAACGGGCCGGGTGCGGGAAACCGCGCCCGGCCTTTTCCGTGACGCAGCGCATCGTCGCGCGCCGACGGCCGAAGCGCCCGACGGGCGTTCCGGGCCGCCAGCCGGCGCCACTTCTATACGCCGCCCTAACGCGAAGCCGCCCAACTCCCTCTCGAAGCTTAATCCCCCTCGCTCCTACCTGAAGCCCGCGGCGCACCGATGCGTCGCGCCATGGCCGGCGGCCTTCTTGCCGGCACAGGAGTCGTCCGATGCACACCGATCCCGCCCGATACGAGGCGACGGGCCCTGTTCTGCGCGTCGGCCAGGATGGCCGCGGGCGCTGGATGGTTCAGGAAAATCGCGGCCTGGTCGAAGGCGTGTTCGTCTCGCAGGAGGCCGCGCTTCATTTCGCCGTACTCGAGCGCCATGCCTTTCCCGGCGCCCGCATCGAGCTGGCGAGCGCCCCGCTGACCTCTACCCTCTCGGCCTGACGATGGAGGACAGTGATGAACCCGGATCTCACCGGCATCGTGGTGATCGCCATCATCGGGCTGGCCCTGATCGGCCTCTCGCTGATCTGCCATATCGGCCGGACGCCCCGCCCCTCCCGACACCGCGGGAACCGGCCGAAGCCGAGATCGCCGGCCGACATAACCCTCGGCTTCCGGGACCCCTTTCGCTGAAGCGGTTCTGGCAGGCCATCGACGGCGACCATGACGATCGCTGAAGACCAGTTCATCCCTTCCATCGGCAGTTCCACAGGAGCCCACCATGGCAACGCGCCATATCGATTTCGACCAGGATGTTTCCGCCCCGCCGCTTCAAGCCCTGCCCGGCCAGGCGGAGATCGCGCGCGCCTATGATGCCGCCGGCGCGGACTATCGCGACTATGCCGATGGGGACGGCGGCACCGCGCTCGACTTTTCGGGCCGCTATGGCTTTGCCGATCGCGAGGTCTGGTCGCGGATCGATGCCGCGCTGATCGAGCTGCGCGCGCAGGGCCGCCACGCGATCCGCGTGCTGGATCTCGGCTGTGGTCCGGGCACCTGGCTGCTGCGCACGGTCGCCCGCGCCCGCGATCTCGGTTTCACCGCGGTCGAGGGGCGCGGGATCGACCTCTCGCCGGCGATGATCGATCTTGCCCGCCGCGCCGCGGCCGGCGTGGAGGATCCGCGCATCGGCCTCAGCTTCGATGTGGGCGACATCCTCGAGACGCTCGAACAGGAAGGAAGGCACGCCTGCGATATCGCGCTGTGCCTGTATGGCGTGCTCAACCATGTCGCGCCGGGCACGCTGCCTGCCGTGACGGGCGCGCTCGCCCGATCGACTGACGGTGCGCTGATCGCAACCGTGCGCACGACGGGCAGCCTTCCCTCGATCTTCATCTCGGGCATCGAACGCGCGCGGCGCTTCCATCAGGACCATGAACATGACCGGCTGGCGATCGATCTGGCCGATGGCCGCCATATCGAGTTCGGCCTGCATCTCTTCCACGCCGACGAAGTCCGTGCGCTGTTCGCCCCGCACTGCATGGTGCGCGAACTGGTCGGCATCGACCTGTTCCACAGCCGGTTCCGGCCCGAGCGGGGCTGGAATCCCGCCGGTGACGACCCGGCGCTCGATGCCGGCCTGGTGCGGCTGGAGCATTTCTGCGCGGCCGATCCCGCTTTCATCGATCGGGCCGCGCACATCCTGCTGCGTGCCGGCCCGGGCGAGGGATAACCGGGGATAATCGGCTCGACCGGCGCGCGAGGCCGGTGTAGGTCCGGCCCATGACCATCTCGCTCTATGATCTCACCGTTCCCGTCTTCCTGCGGAACTTCAAGGCCATGTCGGCTTTCCTCGCCAAGGGCGAGGCATGGGCCGCCGAACAGGGCGTCGATCCGGCCGACCTGCTCGGCGCCCGGCTGTTCGAGGATATGGCGCCGCTCACCGGCCAGGTGCAGCGCGCCTGCGATTCAGCGAAGTTCACCATCGTGCGCGTCGGCGGGATCGAGAATGTCGCGATGGCCGATGAGGAGACCAGTTTCGCGGACCTGCAGGAGCGTATCGCCAGGACGGTCGCCTTCGTGCAGGCCTGCCCGCGCGAAGCGATCGACGGCAAGGACGATGCAGCGGTCACGCTGACGACGCCGCGCGGATCGTTCGACTTCACCGGCAAGAGCTATGTGCTCAACTTCGTCCAGCCGAACTTCTATTTCCACATGACCACTGCCTATGCGCTGCTGCGCCACAAGGGCGTTCCGGTCGGCAAGCTGGATTTCCTCGGCGGACTGTAAGGCCGCGCCCGCCATGGCGGTCAAATCGTCCTTCCCGCCGGTGGTCGACGCGCAGGTGCGGCTGCTGCTGCTCGGCAGCCTGCCGGGCGAGCGCTCGCTCGCCGAGCAACGTTATTATGCGCACCCGCAGAACCAGTTCTGGCAACTCCTGTCCGGCGTGATCGGTCGCGATCTCGTCGCGCTTGCGTATGACGCGCGGCTGGCAACGCTGCTCCAGGCGCATATCGGCCTCTGGGATGTCGTCTCCAGCGCGCGACGCGAAGGCAGCCTGGACGCAGCGATCCGCGATCCGATCGGCAATGATGTCGCCGGCCTGGTCCGCGCGCTGCCGCATCTGCGTGCGATCGGCTTCAACGGCGCCACTGCATTCCGCCACGGCTCGGCCGGGCTTCAGTCGCTTGGGGACGCGGTCGCCCTGGTACCCCTGCCCTCCAGCAGCCCGCTGCACACGATCGGCGTCGCGGCGAAACAGCCCGCCTGGAACGGCCTGCGCCGCTATCTCGACTGATCCGGCGATGAAAATATGCACTGACGTGCAATAATTGATTGCCGAGATGATGGTGCTGGCGTAGTTTCCCGCCACCCACCGGACGAGAGGCAGATCGGCCCCGCGGTGCTCAGTACGGAGAGGTACCGCATGGATCGCCAGACAGCTGACCGTATTCCCGACCATATCCCGTCGGACCTGGTTACTGATTTCAGCCTGTACACCTCGCCCGGCCTCGCGCCGACCGAAGGAGGCGATCCGCACGCGGCGGTGTCCTGCCTGCATGCCGGCCCGCGCATCTTCTACACCCCGCAGACGACGCGCGACGGCCAGGGCGGCTGGATCGTCACCCGGGCCGAGGACCAGCGCCGCGTGCTGCAGGATTCGGAGACCTTCTCCAGCTTCCGCAAGATCTTCTCCTCGGCGCTCGGCGAAGACTGGCCGGTCATCCCGCTCGAGCTCGATCCGCCGGAGCATGGCAAATATCGCGGGCTGCTCAATCCGCTGCTGTCGCCGAAGCGGGTCGCCGCGCTCGAGCCCTTTGTGCGCGAGCGCGCGATCACCCTGATCGAGGACATCAAGCGTCGCGGGACGAGCTGTGAGGTGATGAGCGAATTCGCCTTTCCCTTCGCGGTCAGCATCTTCCTGCAGTTCCTCGGTATCCCCAGCGACCGGCTGACGGAATTCGTCGACTGGGCGAACGACCTGCTCCATTCGACGCCGGCGGCGCGCACCGCCGCCGCCCGGGCGATCCTGGGGTTCCTGGATGGCATGGCGGCCGATCGCCGCGCCAATCCGACCGACGATTTCATGTCGTTCCTGGTCGATGTCGACTTCGAAGGCCGCAAGCTCGACGACCAGGAAGTGCGCGCGATTGCGGTCCTGCTGTTCATCGGCGGGCTCGATACGGTCGCCGCGGCGATCGGCTTCGATCTCTATTACCTCGCCCGCCATCCGGATCGCCAGCAGGAGCTGCGCGACGCTCCCGATCTGCTGCCCAGCGCGGTCGAGGAAATGTTGCGCGCCTTCCCCACCGTCACCCCGGTCCGCACCGCCACCCGCGATCTCGATTTCCAGGGCGCGCCGATCAGGAAGGGGGATCTCGTCGCCTGTCCGTCGATGGTGTCGAACCGCGATCCGCACGAATTCCCCGATCCCGACACGATCGATTTCCACCGCGAAGACAATCGGCATGTCGCCTTCGCCTATGGCCCGCATCGCTGCCTGGGCTCGCATCTGGCGCGGCGGGAGCTGGTGATCGGCCTCGCCGAATGGTTCGATCGCATCCCAGCCTTCCGGATCAAGGCCGGCACCGCCCCGACGACCTATGGCGGGTTCGTGTTCAGCGTCGAGAATCTCGTCCTCGACTGGAGCTGAGCCGGCCCTCACCCTTGCCCGGCTCGATCAGTGCCGCACCGCCCCGCAGGACCGTTGCATCATGCCCGCTCTCGCCGGGGCCGTGAGCCACGCAAGGCCCCAACACCGTCGCGCAGATCACGCGACGGCCGCAGCTTCCTCGACGGCGTTGATCATGGACGTGTTGAGCAGATAGGCGCGTGCCCGCATTGGATCGGCCGCAGTGGCCCGGAGCTCTTCCTGCCGCTCGCGTCGCACCGCCGGGTCGCTTTCCTCGAGCAGCCGCTTGTTGCGAATGCTGAGCGCCTGCACCGCCTTGATGTTGAAGGGCCGGCGCTGCCGGTCGTAGCGATCGAGCAGTGGCCCGTGCGGCGACCGGTCGCGCAGGATCTGCACCAGCTTCTCCGCCAGGCTGGCCGCGTCCTGCACCCCGCCATTGAGGCCGAAGCCTCCGAGCGGGTTGTTGAGATGGGCGGCATCCCCGGCCAGGATCAGCCGTCCTTGCGCGAACCGAGTCGCGACACGCTGATGGACCCGATAGATCGAGGTCGCCGCCAGCGGATAGACGCCGCCCGGCGGCGCCACCCCCATCGTCCCCAGGATGCCCCGGAGGCTCGCCTGCACGGCCGCGGGGTCCAGCGCATCCCCATCCTCCACCGCGGCGGGCACCGGATAGACGACCCGCCAGACGCCGGGGGGCCCGTCGCCGGGCAGATGGAAAAAGGCGGCCCACCGTTCCGGATCGGCGATGTAGCCCGCATTGGCGAAGCCATGGGGAGCGAGGTCGAGCGCAAGCACGGAGACGAGGAAGCGCTCCGGCCAGGTGAATCCCTCGAACTCGATGCCGGCCGACTGCCGCACGACGCTGCGCGCGCCCTCGCAGCCGATCACGAACGGCGCCGCGATCCGGTCGCCCCCGGCGAGCGCGACCCAGGCATGGCCTTCCGCCTGTCCGGCGTCGACGACGGCAGCGCCGAAGCGCACCGTTACCGACGGCGCCGCTGCCACGATCCGGTCGAGCAGCAGACGCGCCAGGCGCCCCTGCTCGAGATGCAACCGGTAGGGAAACGGCGTGCGATCGGCGAGGAGACCGAGGTCGAACGCCGCCACCAGCCCGTCCACCAGATCCCAGATCTGCCAGATCGGCGCGGCGATGCCGAGGCGCCGCATCTCGTCGACGATGCCCAGGCGCGCGAAGATCTCCAGCGTCGGCGGGTGATAGGCAGCTCCGCGCGACTCCTCGTGCAACCCGGGCTCCGCCTCCAGCAAGAGGACCGGCACGCCGGCCAGGCCGAGCGACAGCGCCAGCGTCAGGCCGGTCGGGCCTGCGCCGACGATGATGATCGGGTCAGTGGCGTGATCGTCCAAGCGCGTTGTCCTCCAGCAAAGGCACGCCTTGCGGCGGAGCGCGGTACTACGTCAATATTCGTATGCTCGACTTACGATGCGGACTATCGCGCGGAAGTCAGGCCCTTCACCATGACTGGCTCCGGGGCCGGCCCCGGGTAATCGGTCATCCCCCAGCGCAGCGCGATGGGGAAAAGCGCGATGCCCGCAAGGCGGAGGTCTGGCGGCGACCGGGAAACGCGGTATCTGTTCCCGCTGGCCACTCCGGCCGGCCCGGCCCTCCGATCTTTCGCCGATGGGATGCCCGGGACCAGGATTGAAGGTGACAGGGACGCGATGAGAACGACGACGACACTGATCGCTGCAGCGGTGGCTCTGCTGCCCGCCATGACCCAGGCTCAAAGCGCGGGCGTGGTTCCGGTGCCCGCCGCCGTGCGGGCATTGCAGGGCTGCTGGCAGGGAGACGGGGTCGTCCTGGGCAAACCGGTGACGATCGCCCTCAGGGCCGCGCCGCTTCTGCTCGATTCCATGGTCGTCATCGACGCCGACAGCGCCGCCAAGGCGGATGCGACGGACCGCTACCAGGCACATCTTCTGTTCGGCGGAACCGACGCCGGGCCGGGTGGCCGGGGCAAGGCGATTTCATCCTTCTGGGCCGACAGCTTCGGCGGAAGTTTTACGGCAACCGGCACAGGTGACGCCCGGGATGACGGCTTCGAGGTGGACTATCGCTATCCCGACGCCAGCTTCGTCAACCGCTGGCGGCTGCAGGAAGGCAAGCTGAGTTGGACGATCGTCTCGAAAAGCGCGGCCGGCGAAAAGCCCTTCGCCCGCTACGACCTGAAACCTGCGCCATGCACCTGATCGGACCGCGATCGGCGCGTGCCCTTTCCGTCAGGTCGGGATCCGGCCACTAGCGCATTTGCGCATGTCCAGCCACGCATGTTCATGATATGTTCGAATTATGCCGGACGAGTCGCCTCTCCTGCCGCCGCGGCCGCTGCGTTGGCTGTTCCTCGATCTGAACAGCTATTTCGCAAGCGTGGAGCAGCAGCTCCAGCCGGCCCTGCGCGGCAGGCCGGTGCTGGTCGCGCCGGTCGACAGCGATACCACCGTCGCCATCGCCGCCTCGGTCGAGGCGAAGCGCTATGGCATTTCGACCGGCACGCCCGTTTGGGAAGCGAAGCGGCTGTGCCGCGACCTGATCGTCACGCCCGCGCGGCACAAAAAATATGTCGAGTTCCACGACGCGATCGTCGCGGAGATCTGGAAGCATATTCCCGTCACGCATGTCTGTTCGATCGACGAGGTCGCGTGCCGCCTGCTCGACAACGAAAATTCACCGGAGGCGGCGGTCGCCCTCGCCCGCCGGATCAAGGCGGGCATTCGCGCCAATATCGGCGGATGCATGACGAGCTCGGTCGGGATCGCGCCGAACCGCCTGCTGGCGAAGCTCGCCTCCGACATGCGCAAGCCGGACGGGCTCGTGATCCTGGCCGCCGCGGACCTGCCGCATCGCCTGTTCGACCTCAGCCTGCGCGACATCGCCGGGATCGGCGCGAAGATGGAGCGGCGCCTCGCGCAGGACGGCATCAACGATATCCGCCAGCTGTGCGAGCGCCGCCCGCGCGACGCCGGCACCGCCTGGGGCGGCACCAATGGCGACCGGCTCTGGTATCTGCTCCACGGCGTCGACCTGCCCGAGAAAGCGACGCAGAGCCGTTCGATCGGCCACAGCCACGTCCTGTCGCCCGGCAAGCGCGGGGTCGAGCCGGTCCGGCTCACGGCGCGCCGCCTGGCCCTCAAGGCGGCGAGCCGGCTGCGGCGCAAAAGCTATCGCAGCCGCCTGCTCGTCCTTCACGCCCGGTTCGAGGACGACAAGTCGACCTGGCGCGCCAGCATCAAGCTGCCCGCCACGCAGGACAGCTTCGCGGTGCTGGCCGGGCTCGAGGCGCTCTATCCGCGGCTGGTGGTTGCCGGCCGCAACCGCCCGGGTGACTTCCAGATTCGCATGATCGGTGTCACCCTGGGCGAGATCGAGCCGGTCGCCGGCGAACAGGAGTCGCTGTTCGGCCTGCTCGACCCGGACGACCCGCTGGCGCGCGAGACTCGGACGCTGTCGCTCAGTCGCGCAATGGACCGAATCAACGAGCGATTCGGCCGAAACGCCGTCAGCGTCGGCCCGCTGCACGGCGGAAGATTGGACCGGGTCGGAACCAAGATCGCTTTCGGGCGCATCCCCGAATTGAGCGAGTTTCACGAATAGTCCGATACTTGGCGCAGCGTTTTGAAAAATGACGCTTTTGTGAACGCCCAAAACGGGTCGGCAAAGGGATATGCCATGTAACAATACCCCCTTGACGGACTTGCCCGTCTGAGCAAAGCAGCCCGCGATATGACGAGCCGCCTCCTCCCCCCCGTCGCCGTCGCGCTCCTGGCGCTCTCGGCTTGTAACAACTCCGACAAGGCCGAGACGGTCACGCTGACCGCGCCGGATCCGATGAAGGACGTGATCGCCAATCGCGCCCCGGTCGAGCTGCCGCCGGCGATGAAGGCGGAAGTCACGATGCGCTGCAAGGACAACAGCCTCGTCTATGTCACCTTCTTCGAAGGCGACAAGATGGCGGTGATCAAGACCGCCAAGGACGGTCCGGTCACCAAGCTGACCGCCGACAAGGCCGGCGACCCGCTCAAGGCCGAGGGCTATTCCATGACCGGCACGCCGAAGAGCATCTCGCTCACCGCGCCGGGCAAGGGCACGCTGAGCTGCCACCCGTAATTCACGCCTGACGGCATCAACCTTCCAGGCCGGCGGAGCGATCCGCCGGCCTTTTTCATGGGCTGCACGGTTGCCTCGCGCGCGCCCCTCGGGCACGATGCCGGCCTTGCGGATCGAAAGGGCGTGCGTGGCGACGATCGCGATCTACAGCCTCAAGGGCGGTGTCGGAAAGACGACGCTGGCGGTGAATCTCGCCTGGTGCGCGGCGACTCTCTCCTCCCGCCGGACGTTGTTGTGGGATCTCGATCCGCAGGCGGCGAGCAGCTTCCTCCTGACCGGCCACGACGGAAAGGAGCGGGCAAAGGATCAGGCGCAGTCGATCTTTTCCCGGGATGTCGAGCCCGCGAAGCTGGTCCATCACACCGCCATCGATCGCCTCGACCTGATCGGTGCCGACGCCTCGCTGCGCGGGCTCGACCTGCTGTTCCACGAGATCGACAAGAAGAAGCGGCTGCAGAAGCTGCTTACGGGTTTGCGCAAATCCTATGACCGCATCCTGCTCGATTGCCCGCCGGGCCTGACCGAGACGAGCGACCAGGTGATGCGCGCCGCCGATCTGATCGTGGTGCCCGTTATTCCGTCCCCGCTGTCCGAACGCGCCTTTGCCGAGATCGTTCGCCATCTTGGCGGCAAGGTGCCGGTGATGCCGGTGCATTCGATGGTCGATCGCCGGCGCAAGCTTCATGCGGAAGCGCTGGCACGCCATCCGGACTGGCCGGTGATCCCGATGGCAAGCGTCGTCGAATCCATGGCCGCGCGCCGTGCGCCGGTCGGCGCCTTTGCCAGCAGGACGGCCGGCGGGCAGGCCTTCGCCCAGCTCTGGCAGGCGATCGAGCGCCGCCTGGCCAGATGAAGGCCGCAGCGCCCGAGGAAACGGCGGCCTTTGCGCCGCTCGATCCGCAGCTGGTGCTCGGCGCCTATGCCATTGGCGTGTTTCCGATGGCCGATGCGCGCGATGCCGATGGCGTCTATTGGGTCGAGCCCAAGCACCGTGCAATCCTGCCGCTCGACGGCTTTCATCTGTCGCATTCGCTGCGCAAGACGGTCGCGTCGGACCGGTTCCGCGTCACCGCCGATACTGCGTTCGAGCGGATCATCGCGCTCTGCGCCGAATCCGCCAGCGATCGCCCGGACACCTGGATCAACCCGCAGATCGAACGCGCCTCGATCGACTTGTTCCGCTTGGGGTTCGCCCATTCGATCGAGATATGGGACGGCGACCAGCTGGTCGGGGGACTCTACGGCATCTCGCTCGGTCGTGCCTTTTTCGGGGAGAGCATGGTCAGCCGCGCGCGCGACGCGTCGAAGGTCGCCATGGCCTGGCTGGTCGCCCGGCTCAAAGTGGGTGGCTTCACCCTGCTCGACTGCCAGTTCATGACGGAACATCTCGCCTCGCTCGGCGCGATCGAGATTCCCCGGAATGCCTATGTCGGGCTCTTGTCCTCGGCGGTCGCAGGCGCGGTTGGCGCGGGTGCCTCCGCCGGCGGGGCAGCCTCGGCCGGCGATTTCTTCGCGCTTGACCGCGGCGTCGCATTCCCCTCGCCGTCGCTGCCCGCCGGAACTGAATCGGGGCCGCCGACCGGGAAGGTCATTGCACAGCTCTTGGTCCAGACGTCGTAGATCGGGTGCTGGACGACGTTCAGGGCAGGCCGCTCCTTGTACAGCCAACCCGAAAAGGCGCGCTTCCAGGTGCCGCCCAGTTGCTGGATGTCGAGTTGCACGAAAGCGCCGGTATAATGTTCCTGCTCCCACGGCGCGGTCTGCTCGCAGGCGCGCAGCCTGACGATCACGTCGCCGATCCGCGCCGCCTCGCCCGGCTTCAGCTTGATCTCGCGCGCGACGCCGTTGCGCTTGTTGAGCAGGCCGAGCACCGCGACCCGCTGCGCCATCGGGGTCGCACCATAGGAGGGATCGGCGCCGCTCGGAACGTCGACCGTCACGATGTCGGGCGAGGTCGGTTCATCGTCGAGTGCCGTGCGCGGCGTCGGCTTGGCGCCCGGCGCATTCTCCGCGGCCTTCTTGCCGCAGGCGCCGGTCGCGAGCAGCGCCGCGATCGCCGCGCCGCCCAGCACCCGGCGAATCATTCCGGGGACCAGGCTTCGTAATCGCCGGTTGCGGCGGCGCGCTTGCCGCCTTTTTCCATCGCGCCGGGCGGGCGATAGGCCAGCGCCGTCCCGGTCATGTTCGGCACTGCCGGCTTTTCCCAGACGCGGGGCGCGGGCAGCGAGCGATCCGGCAGGTCGTCGACCTGATGGTGCAGCCAGCTGAACCATTCCGGCGAGACCCGGCTCGAATCATTCGCGCCGTCATAGATCACCCAGCGACGGGTGATGCCGTTCGGGTCGGTGCCGCCTTCATAATAGACATTGCCGAGGCCGTCTTCGCCGACCCGCGTCTTGCCGCGAAGGCCCAGCATGGTGCCCCAGCTGGCGCCGTTCCACCAGGTGAATGGATTGAGGTTGATGCCCATGAGCCGCCGCTTACCCGTTGCTCGGCTCGCGGGCAACTGTCGTTGCGCGGTGCGGCGTCATCGACGCGGCTGCGCCAGGACCATCGTCGCGATCGCATCGGTCACCGCCGGATCGATCGGCAGCGATGCGTCGGCATAGGTTGCGATATTCGCGCCGCGCGAGTCGCCCGTGACGGGTTTGAGGACATGGTTGACGTCGTCGAGCGTGACCAGCCGGGCTGCGGGATGCGCATTCTTGAGCCGCATCGCATCCTCGAGCGCGACCTGCAGGTCGCGCTTGCCCTGCAGGATCAGCATCGGCCCCTTGTACGCGGCGGCCAGCAGGGTCGGGTCATAGCTATAGGCGTTGATCAGATAGCGCTGAACCTTGGCGTAGAAGATCTTGTCCAGCGGGGACGGCAGCGTCGCCGGATCGACCGTCCTGCCC
Source organism: uncultured bacterium (assembly GCA_903884945.1). Lineage (GTDB taxonomy): Bacteria > Pseudomonadota > Alphaproteobacteria > Sphingomonadales > Sphingomonadaceae > Sphingomonas. Next base: position 8,567 of record CAISGR010000205.1, on the reverse strand, counting down.
GCCTCCAGCGCGTCGATCGTGCTCACGGCCGCGGCGAGGATCGGCGCATTCGCCGGGTTGGCGCGGAACTGGGCGCGAAATACCTCCCCCATGGACCGGCCCATCGACGAAACCAGCAGCAGGCCGCAGATATCGCCGGGCTGCTGCGCCGCCACCAGCGCGACGAGCCCGCCCTCGCTGTGCCCCATCACCCACACGCACGGAACGGCGTTGTGCTTGCGGATCACCGCGATCCAGTTGTGCACGTCGGCAGCATAGTCGGCGATCGTCACGTCGCTCGGATCCGGAATTGCGGCATGGCTGCCGAACAGCCCGCGCTTGTCGATCCGCACGCTGGCGATGCCGCGGGCCGCCAGCCCCTGCGCCACCTGCCGGTAGATGCCGCCGGCCACCCCGAGCGGATTGTCGCCATTGCGGTCGGTCGGTCCCGAGCCGGGGACGATCAGCACGACCGGCGCGCCGGCGCCGGCTTCCACCATCGTCCCGGCCAGCGCCCCGTTCGGCCCCGGCGCCTGGAGCTCGACCTCGCTGCCGGCGGCGGGTTGCTGCGCCGATGCCGGCGATCCGGCCAGCACGGCAATCGCCGCCGTCAGCCCGGCAAGAACAGGTAACCGCATCGCAGGTCGCTCCTCGATCGAGAAATCATGATATCATTATTATATCAATCCATCCCGCTTGGAAAGCCCCCTGCTTTGTCGAGATAATCAGCCGCCGCGCCCCGCCCAGGTCACCTTGTCCCCCTCGGCGATGCCGAGTTCGGCCGAGCGCCCGCCATTGATCTCGAGCACCGCCGACACCGGCTCGCCCGACGGAATCGGCGCCTCCGAAAAGGGCACGGTATTCTCGGCGATCGTCGCGATCGTACCGTCGGCGCGGATGAAGATGATGTCGAGCGGGCTCGGCGTATTCTTCATCCAGAAGCTTGCTTCCTTCGGCGCACCGCCGCCGGGCGGATAGGGCGCGAACAGCATGCCGGCGTCCGCCGGAATCCTGGTGCGGTACATCAGGCCGCGCTGCTGCTGCGCTTCGGTCTTCGCGGTCTCGACCATGAACCGATGCGCGCCGTTCGAGCTGGTGATCGTCAGCGCGATCTGTTTGGCTGCCTCCTCCTTCGGCGGCGCCTCCTGCGTAGCGGCGGTATAGGCGAAATAGGCGCCCGTGGGCACCAGCACGCACAGCGCCAGCGCCGCCGCGATCTTCGTGAAACTCATGCGCGGATCAGCCTTCCTTTTCGACCATCACGGCCAGCGGCCCCTTGCGGCCCTCGACGATCCGGGCCCGCAGCGGCTGGTCCGGCTCGACCTCGCCGATGCCGGCCCGGCGGAGCGTTTCCATATGAACGAATATATCCGCCGAGTCCGCGCCGCGCACGAGGAAGCCGTAGCCCTTCAGCCGGTTGAACCACTTCACCGTGACCGGCTCGAACGGACCGGCGCCGTCGATCAGCGCAGCGGGGTCGACCCGGTCCTCGCCCTGCCGTCCGCGGACCGGCGGCTCGACGGCATCGCTGAGGTCGATCGACATGATCTCGGATGCCTGGAAACCGCGCTCGCGCAACACCGCCAGGCAGTCGACGCGCGCCCCCTCGGGCAGGCTGCGCCGCCCATGCGGCTGGAGGATCGAGAAATGGATCAGCACATCACCGAACGAGGGATCGTCGGCGACGATGAAGCCGAATCCGCGAGTCACGTCGAACCATTTGAGCGTGCCCGAGACCGGCACCCCATCCGATTCAGCCGTCGCGTCGAGCGCGGCTCCCTCCCAGTTCCGGCCCCCAAAAGCCGGTTGCGGATCGTTACGCATGACAAAGCAATCCCCCGGGAAGCATGCTAGCACGGATCGTGCGTGGGACAAAAACGACAAAAGCCGATCCGGCTATTCCAGCTGTTCCACATCCTCGCCGGGCGCCATCGCGGCGATCCGGCGCGCCAGCGCGAAATCATGACCACCCCGTATCATGGCCGCGATCTGCTTCTCGCGCTGCAGCCGATCCGCCGGCGTCTCCGCAAAAGGGCCGATTCGCCGCTTCCGCGCGAAAACAAGCGCTGCCTCGAGCGTCCGGGCCTCGATCCCCGGGGCAATTGCCTCGGCATCCGCTCCCTCGACGCCGGCGTGGCGCAGCACCCCCGCCACCCGGCGCTTGCCCAGTCCGCGCCGCGCCATGGCGCTTGCACGCGCCTCGCCAAAGGCCCGATCATCGACATACCCAAGGTCAGCCATCTTCTCGGCGATCCCGACAGGGTCGACGGCCTCGCCATCCCAGCCCCGCTCGCGGATCTTGCGGAACAGATAATCGGCGAGTCTCGCCCGAGTCGTCGCAAAGCGCTCGACGTAGCGCAAGGCTAGCCGATCGAGCGCTGCGGCGTCGAGCGGCGGGGGCGGGCGCCGGTCCCGGCTGGTCCTGGAAGGCATCACGCCATCATTGTGCCACACTCGGAACGGATTTTGAACGTGTGACGGCGGCAGAAGTGCAGGCTTCACAAGGAGCGGCCTTTGGGGAAAGACCGCGATCAAGGGCACAAAGAGTAATGGTAAGTGATGTTCGGGAATCCGGAGAGCTGCTGGCAGAGCGTGCCACGGTGACCGCGACCCCAACCGAAGACAGCCTCGCACGGCGCTTCGCGGATTTCGAGACGCTTGGGGAAGCGCTTGATTTCGCCGCCATGGGCGTGCGCGGGCTGAACTTCCACGATGCACGCGGCGCGCTCCTCCGCCCCTACCCCTTTGCGGAACTGCGCGAAGACGCGATCGCGATGGCGCACCGCCTGATCGCCGCCGGCGCGAAGCCTGAAGACCGCATCGCGCTGGTGGCGGAGACCAGCCCGGAATTCGCGGCGCTGTTCTTCGGCGTCGTCTATGCGGGCGCATGGCCCGTCCCGCTGCCCCTCCCGACGTCGTTCGGCGGGCGCGATTCCTATATCGAACAGCTTCGCGTGCAGCTCACCAGCTGCGACCCGACCATGCTGATCTACCCGCCCGAGCTCGCCCAGATGGCCGGCGAGGCGGCGCGCCTCGTCGGGACCGAAGGCCTTGACTGGGCCGAGTTGATCGCACGCGATGCGCCTGAAGCGCCGCTGCCCGAGGCGCGCGGCAGCGATATCGCCTATCTGCAATATTCGAGCGGCTCCACCCGCTTCCCGCACGGGGTGGCGATCACCCATCACGCCCTGCTCAACAACCTCGCCGCACACAGCCATGGCATGGAATTGGAGCCGAGCGACCGCTGCGTCTCCTGGCTGCCCTGGTATCATGACATGGGTCTGGTCGGCTGCTTCCTCTCGCCCGTCGCGAACCAGGTATCGACCGACTATCTGAAGACCGAGGATTTCGCGCGGCGCCCGCTTGCCTGGCTCGACATGATCAGCCGCAACCAGGGCACCACGCTCTCCTATTCCCCGACCTTCGGTTACGACATCTGCGCCCGGCGCATGTCGAGCCAGACCAAGGCTTCGGACCGGTTCGACTTGTCGCGCTGGCGCGTCGCGGGCAACGGCGCCGACATGATCCGCCCGGACGTGATGCAGAATTTCGTCGACGCGTTCGCCGATGCCGGCTTCAAGGCGTCCGCTTTCCTCCCGAGCTACGGCCTTGCCGAGGCGACCCTCGCCGTATCGATCATGCCCCCGTCGGAGGGGATTCGCGTCGAGCTGGTCGAGGAAACCCAGCTTTCCGGTGTCGCCGCCGGACAGGACCGGCCGCAGCGCTACCGCGCAATCGTCAATTGCGGCAAGCCGGTGCGCGACATGAAGGTCGAGATCCGCGAGGAAGACGGCACGCCGCTTCCGGAACGCGCGATCGGCAAGGTCTGGTGCTCGGGCCCGTCGGTAATGGTCGGCTATTTCCGCGACCAGGCATCGACCGATGCCTGCATGGTCGGCGGCTGGCTGGATACCGGCGACATGGGGTACATGTCCGAGGGCTATGTCTATATCGTCGGCCGGGCGAAGGACATGATCATCATCAACGGCCGCAATCACTGGCCGCAGGATATCGAATGGGCGGTCGAGCAGCTGCCCGGGTTCAAGGCTGGTGACATCGCCGCCTTCGCGATTACCACGCCGGGCGGGGAAGAGACTCCCGCCGTCCTCGTCCAGTGCCGCAGTTCCGACGATGCCGAGCGCGTCCGCCTGCGCGATGAGATTCGCGAGCGCGTCCGCTCGGTGACGGGCATGAACTGCGTGATCGAACTGATCCCGCCGCGCACCCTGCCCCGCACCAGTTCGGGCAAGCTCAGCCGGGCCAAGGCGCGCAATCTCTATCTCAACGGCGAAATCAAGCCCTACGACCTCGCCGCCTGACGCGCTGGTGCCGGTACCGACGGGTGCCGGCGGAACGAGCGAAATCCCTCGAAGAACCTTGCCCAATCGACCCGACGCCTAACCATCCGCTAACCAACGCCATTGTATGGGCAAGCGGTGAGCACTCGTCCCGCCTCCCAATTCGCCCACCCGCGCATCGACGTGCGCGCGTTGCTCGGCCTGTATGATCCGGCCGACACCACTGACTGGGCGCCGATCCGCGCCGCTCAATTGAACGCGGGAAGCCAGCTCGCGCTCTTCCTGCTGGCCGCCAATGTCGTCGGAGCAATGCTGGTCGCGCTGATATTGCAGCCGGTTGCGCCCCTGTGGTCGCTAGCAAGCTGGGGCGCCGTGGTCGCGGCGGTGGCGGCGACCGTCACCTTTCGCCGGCTCGCCGCACGCCAGCGCACCGCACAGACCGCGACCCTGCAAGACGTCCGCGACACGGTGCTGGAGGGGGTTGCGCTCGCCGCCGTCTGGTCCGTGCCCCCGCTCGCCTTCGGCGTGCGGACTGAACCGACGATCGCTTTCGGTCTGTGGATCGTCATCGCGTTGTTGATGACGGGATCAGCGGTCGCGATAGCGGCGCTGCCGCTGGCGACGCTCAGCTTTCTGGCGATCCTCGGCGCCGCGATCACGGTGATGCTTTATTTCGTCGGCGGACCGCTGCTCGCGTCGACGGCGATCGTGTTCACTGCCCTGCTGATGCTGGTCTGCTTCGGGCGCGGCAAGGCGCTGGTCGTGATCAGGGCCGGCGAAATCGCGCTGGCCGAACGCGACGAGACCGTCAGTCTCCTCCTTCGGGAGTTCGAGGAAAATAGCGCGGACTGGTTGTGGGAGACTGATTCCAACCGCCGCATCGTCCGCGCCTCGCCACGCTTCGCCCATTCGGTCGGCCTTGATCCGCTCGCGGTCAACGGCATGCCCTTCCTGCAGGTGATGGCGGGCGCCTCCTGGGAAAGCGGCAACTTCTCCGCTGGCCTCCGCACCCTGGCGGAGAAGCTGAAGGGTCGCGAAAGCTTTCGCGACCTCCTTCTTCCGGTGGAAGTCGGCGGCGAGGAACATTGGTGGGAAATCGCCGCCAATCCCCGCTTCGACGATCGCGGCGTGTTCATCGGCTTTCGTGGTGTCGGCTCCGACGTTACCGAGGCGCGCAGGTCGGCCGACAAGATCAACAAGATGGCCAGGTTCGACACGCTGACGGGGCTGCCCAACCGCCTGCTCGTCCATGAGGCACTTGCGCAGGCCCTGGCCGAGGCCGAGAAATGGGGCAGCCGCTGCGCCTTCGTGATGATCGACCTGGATCGCTTCAAGGCGGTCAACGACACGCTGGGCCACCCGATCGGCGACCGGCTGCTCAGCCGGGTTTCCGAGCGCCTCGGGCAGTTGATGAGCGAGAACGAGGTCATCGGCCGGCTGGGCGGCGACGAATTCGCCGTCGTCGTGCGGGATGCGACCGATACGAGCCGCGTCGAGCGGCTAACGCACGCGATCATCGAGGCCCTGTCGCGGCCTTATGAGCTCGACCAGCATACCCTCTATACGGGCGCCAGCGTCGGCGTCGCCACCGGCCCGCGCGACGGCCGCACCGCCGAAATGCTGATCCGCTCAGCCGATCTTGCCCTGTATCGCGCCAAGGATGCCGGGGGTGGCGTCGTCCGCATCTATGAGCCGCAGTTGCACGTCGAAGCCGAGGAGCGCCGCATTCTGGAAATGGCGCTGCGCAAGGCAGTGCAGAACAACGAGATGCACCTCAACTATCAGCCCGTGGTCGACGCCGCGACCGGGGTGCTGACCGGCTTCGAGGCTCTGCTCCGCTGGACCCACCCAGAGCTCGGCAACATCTCGCCCGTCAAGTTCATCCCGCTGGCCGAGGATGCCCGACTCATCGCGCCGATCGGCGAATGGGTGCTGCGCACTGCCCGCGACGAAGCCGCGCGCTGGAACGCGCCGGTACGGGTCGCAGTCAACGTCTCGCCCGACCAGTTGCACAACCCCGCGTTCGTTTCGACCGTCGCCTCAGCGCTCGCGAACAGCGGCCTGCCGCCCGAACGGCTCGAACTCGAGGTGACAGAGAGCGTGTTCATGCGCGAAGGCACGGGCGCGACCAAGGTGCTCGAGCGAATCATGGACCTGGGCGTCCGCCTGAGCCTCGATGATTTCGGCACCGGCTATTCTTCGCTAGGCTATCTCAGCCGCACGCGCTTCTCCTCGATCAAGATCGATCGCAGTTTCGTCCAGGGCGCGTCCAAGGGGGTCCCCGAGGCGATCGCGATCATCCGCGCGGTGGTGGCGCTCGCTCAGAGTCTCGGCATGGCAACGACCGCTGAGGGGGTGGAGACAGAACAGGAGCATCTCATGGTGCAGGATCTCGGCTGCACCAAGGTCCAGGGCTATTATTTCGGGCGCCCGTTGCCCGTCGACGAGGCTCGCGCCGTCGCCAATCGCGACTGGGGCAAGGCCGCCGCCGCTTGAGCCCTTGCTCCACGCCGAACCCCACGCTAAAGCCCGCAACCGCACAGGGGTGTAGCTCAGTTGGTTAGAGCGTCGGTCTCCAAAACCGAAGGCCCTCGGTTCGAGTCCGAGCTCCCCTGCCACTTTCCCGAGAGCGCGCGATAGTGGTCCTTCGGCCACCCGCAACAGGGTGCCGCGGCTGCACTGCTTCATCATGCGCGCCCCCCCCAATGGCGGCTTCGCCGGAATTCCGGGATCGAAAAGGCGGCACCAACGGCTTTTATCGAGGTCGACAAGCATTGATACGAGTGCGCATGCCGGCCGCCAGCGCGCGGCGCACGACATTTCCATGGCCCGCGCGGTGCCGCCTCTCTTGCTTTCCGGGCGGAGCGGGGTTATTTGCGCGGTCAATCCGAAATCGAGGATTGGACGGCGCCGGTTCCTTGGGACCGGGCAGCGGCTCCATGCCTCGATCTCGTGCGTTTTGAAAAGCGAGCTGAACAGCGTGGCGAAGACGACACCGATCGAGTTCATCCGGCAGGTCCGCGCCGAAACCGCAAAGGTCGTCTGGCCCTCGCGGCGCGAGACGGTCATGACCGGTATCATGGTGATGATCATGACCACGATGCTGGCGATCTTCTTCTTCGGGATCGATACGATCTTCGAGGCGATCGTGAAGATGCTGCTGAAGCTCGCGAACTGAATTTGGGACGACACATGGCGCGCTGGTACATCATTCACGCTTATTCCGGGTTCGAGGGCAAGGTGCGCGACTCGATCATGGCCGAGGCCACCCGCATGGGTCTCGATGCCCTTGTCGAGCAGATCGAAGTTCCGACCGAGACCGTTACCGAGGCCCGTCGCGGCAAGAAGATCGCGGTCGAGCGCAAGTTCATGCCAGGCTACGTGCTCGCCAAGCTGAACATGAACGACGACGTCTATCACCTGGTGAAGAACACGCCGAAGGTGACCGGCTTCCTTGGATCGATGGGCAAGCCGCAGCCGATCAGCGAAGCCGAAGCGGCTCGGATGCTCAACTCAAAGGAGGAAGCAGCCGCCGCGCCGAAGCAGAAGATGAAGGTCGATTACGAGATCGGCGATTCGGTGAAGGTGCTCGACGGTCCGTTCGCGAGCTTCAACGGCATCGTCGAGGAGCTCGATTTCGATCGCAGCCGCGTCAAGGTATCGGTGTCGATCTTCGGTCGCGCCACCCCGGTCGAGCTGGAATTCGAACAGGTCGAGCGGGCGAAATAAGCCCATCGCCCCGGCGGAGGCCGGGGCCGCTGCGTGACGAGCGCGCAACGGCCGAAACTCAGCGATCCCGGCCTTCGCCGGGATGACGCGGGAGGCGGTCTTCGGGCCGCCGCTAACACCGCTAAACTTGAACCGGACGGTCCGCGCTAGCGACCGCCCCTCTAAAGAGTGAGTGAGACATGGCAAAAAAAATTACCGGCTATATCAAGCTGCAGGTGCCGGCCGGCAAGGCCAACCCGTCGCCGCCGATCGGTCCGGCGCTGGGTCAGCGCGGCGTGAACATCATGGAATTCTGCAAGGCGTTCAACGCCCGCACCCAGGGCCTCGAGCCCGGCATGCCGATTCCGGTCGTGATCACCGCCTATGGCGATCGCAGCTTCACGTTCGAGACCAAGACCCCGCCGAACACCTACTTCCTCAAGAAGGCTGCCGGCATCACCAAGGGCACGACCACGCCGGGCAAGGGCGCCATGGTCGGCTCGGTGACGATGGATCAGATCCGCGAGATCGCGGAGAAGAAGATGGTGGATCTGAACGCGAAGGACCTCGATGGCGCCTGCC
>CAISGR010000204.1:0-12500 GCA_903884945.1 uncultured bacterium | reverse complement strand
GCTTTTTGGAGCACCAACAGGCGGAGTCGGCGCCATCCGGACGTCAGGCCGACTGGATATAGCTGCGCATCGCCTCGGCATCGGCTTCGATCCGGTCGATGCGGTATTTGACGAGATCGCCGATCGAGACGACGCCGATGACCCGGCCCGCCTCGAGCACGGGGAGATGGCGGATGCGGCGGCGCGTCATCAGCGACAGCGCACCGATCACCGCCTCGGACGGCCCGACCGTGATCGCCGGCGCCGTCATCACGTCGCCGACCTTGCGATCGAGCGCGGCCGCGCCATGCTCGCTCAGCGCATGAATCACGTCGCGTTCGGAAAAGATGCCGACGACTGCGGGCCCGTCCATCACGGGCACTGCACCGATGCGGCGCGTCGCGAGCAGCGCCACCGCGTCGCCAAGACTCTGATGCGCGGTGATCGAGATCACGTCGCGCCCCTTCCCGTTCAGGATCGCTGCAATCGTCATGATTCGTCTCCTCGTCGGTGGCTCGTTCTGGCGAGTCTCTGAGGCGCTTGAGGATTCCACGTTTGGCGCGCAATGGGAAGCATGACCGAACATCCGACTGGACTCGACGACCCGGAATATGCCGCATTCGCCTGGGCCCGGTATCGCAGGATCATGGCGTGGATGACGCTCCTGTCGCTCGCGTGCGGCCTGGTCGCGGTCTTCGGGCTGGAATATTTCTACGGCCCGCTCTCCTGGGTAGCGATCGCCGCGGCCATCGGCGGGATCGGCGGATCAGTGCTGATGGCCTCGGCGCTGATGGGCCTGGTGTTCCTGAGCTCGGGCAGCGGGCATGACGAGGCAGTCACCCGGCTCGACGAATGAGCCGAGTCGCCGCCGCCTCGCGCGCGCTTTCCAGCTTCACGGCGAAATCGAAGGTCGCCGAACCGTTGGCCGGAACGGTGACGCGCCAGACCTTCTGCCCCTTGCGTTCGATCAAGGCGCCTTTCGCCGAGGCGATCCGGTAGGGGATGGTGAGTTCGAACGTCTCTGGCGTAGCGCGGGCATTGGTGACGCGCACCGCATAGGATTTGCGCTCTTCCGAGGCGCGGCGCGGCACGATCCGGTATCGCACATCACTGCTTTCCCCCGCGCCGATCTCCACCTCTTCCCCGACCGCCCGATCCTTCAGCCGGCTTTCGGCGACCAGCAGCGAGGCATCGCCCGCTGCCTCGAACAACGCGACGCGCCCGGCCGGCAGCGCGAGGCCGAGCCCGTTCGCAGCGCGATTCTCGGTGCGCAGGACGAGCGCGGCGGATTCGCTCTCCGCTTCAGCCTCGTCCGCATAGTCGGATTCGTCGAACGCCGCGGTATATACCCGTTCGAAGCGGATCTTGTGGCGATCGATCATCGCCACCTGCTTGCGGCTCAGCGCGGCGAGGGTGACGGGCTCCGGGATACGGTAGAGCTTGAGGTCGCCCAGTTCCTCCTGCTGCGCCATCACCACCGCCACCGGCGACGCCATTTCCATCGACGACCGCGTGCGCCGGCCAGCCGTCACCACGATGTCGGAAGCCTCCCCTTGCGATTCCGCCACCGGCTCGGGCGGCGGCGGGCGCTCCACCCACCAGCGCGGATGGGTGCTGGTGATATCCATCGGCCAGCATTGCAGGTGCAGCTCGGGCGGCGGCCCCTCGGGCAGGCGCTGCGCCGCTTCCTTGTTCGGCGCGCCGGCGACCGCCTGGGTGCGGGCACCGGCAAAGCCCTGACTCCCGCCATTGGCGATCGTCATCCAGGCGAACAGATCCAGCGTCGTCCCGTCCTCGGAAACCTGCGCGACATAATCGGCGCCCCAGTCGAACCCCTGCGCCAGATAGGAGAGCTGCACCGTCGCCGTCGCCGGCGCGGCGCTGTCCGTCACCACCGAGAGCGTCGGCTTGGCGGACAGGTCCGCCGGCACGCCGGGAAAGGACAGCGATTCGGGCAGGCCCGAGCAGCCCAGCGCTTCCACTCCCTCCGCGGTGGTGAGCAGGACACCTCCGCCCGGGCCGGACTGGATCACCGCCTCTCCTTCAGTCGTCCTGCCCGTCTTGCGGTTGGTGCGCCGGATGGTGACGCGGCGTTTAAGATAGGCATCGATCAGCGCCGCCGGCGAAAGCAGCCGCGCGTCGCGGTTCTTTTCGTCGACCCGCCTCGGCAGGCCGGTGACGATCGCGGTCTCCGGCATCATCCCCTGCGACACGCCCGCGAACCGGATCACCGATCGGCCGGCGGGGACGCCGATCGTCCGGGTCTCGGTGATCAGCGCATAACCGCTCGGCCAGCCCGGCTCGATCCTGTCCTGGTCGCCGGCGGGATCGCGGTACAGCGTGACCGAGACGGCATCGATCCGGTCCGACTCGACGATCGTCTGCGCGCCGGCCGGCGCAGCGATCGCCGCCAGCGCAAGCAGGGCCACGCCCCGCATCGTCAGGCGCCCGTCGCGAAGGTCACGTTCAGCGACACCGTCCCGTTCGCGCGCACTTCCACCCGCCAGACCTTGCGCCCCTTGCGCTGGATCAACCTGCCGCTGGCGGAGGCGACCTTGTAGGGCAAAGCCAGTTCGAACGTCTCGGGCGTCGCCCGCGCGTTGGTGACGGTGACGGTGAACGGTGCGGCCTTGCGCGTCCTGGGGCGGGCGACGGTGACGTAGCGCACATCGGGGCTCCGTCCCGCGCCGAACTCCACCTCCTCGCCGATCGCGCGATCCTTGAGATTGCTCTCGCCGACCAGCATCGCCTTGTCCCGTGCCGGCTCGAACACCGCCACCGCGCCTGCCGGGAGGGGCAGGCCAAGCCCGTTCTTCTCGCGATTCTCGGTGCGCAGGACCAGCGCCGCCGGGACGCTCGGCAGCATGCCGGGCGGCGTGTAGAGCGATCCGTTGAAGTCGCCGGTATAGACGCGGTCGAAGCCCACGCCCTTGCGATCGATCATCGCCACCTGCTTGCGGCTCAGCGCGGCGACGGTGACCGGCTCGGGGACGCGGTAAAGCTTGAGATCGCCCAGATCCTCCTGCTGCGCCATCATCGCCGGCGCAGGCGGGGGCGGCGGCGGCGGGGGCGCCATCATCATCATGTCGTTGCTGCGCACGCGGAGCTCACCATCGGCAACGCCTGCCAGATAGCCCAGCGTTTCGGGGAGCGCCCGCGCGATGCTCCATGCCGGATGCGTGCTGGTGACGTCCATCGGCCAGCATCGCAGGTCCAGCTCGGGCGGCGGCCCCTTGGGCAATCGCGCCGCCGCCTCGCGGTGCAGCCCGCCCGCGACCGCCTGGGTGCGGGCATCGGCAAAGCCCTGGCTCCCGCCGTTCGCGACCGTCAGCCAGGCGAACAGGTCGAGCGTCTTCCCGTCCTCATTGACGCGGGCGACGTAATTCGCCGCCCAGTCGAACCCCTGCGAGAGATAGGAAAGCTGCACCGTCGCGGTCGCCGCTGCGTCGCTGTCGGTCACCACGGAGAGCGTCGGCCGGGCGGACAGGTCCGCGGGCACGCCGGGATAGGAGAGCGATTCGGGCAGGCCCGAGCAGCCGAGCGCCTCGACGCCTTCGGCCGTGGTCAGCAGCACACCGCCGGCCGGGCCCGCCTGGATCACCGCATCCGCGGTCTTCGTCTTCCCGGTCACGCGGTCGGTGCGGGTGATGCTGACCCTGCGTTTCAGATAGGCGTTGATCAGCGACGCGGGGGAGAGGAGCCGCGCATCGCGGTTCTTCTCATTGACCCGCTTCGGCAGGCCGGTGACGATCGCGCTTTCCGGCAACATCCCTTCGGACACGCCCTCGAACCGGATTACCGACCGGCCGGCCGGCACGCTGATCGTCCGCGTCTCGGTGATCAGCGCATAGCCGCCCGGCCAGCCCGGCCGGATCGCCCCCTCGCCCCGTCCGGGATCGCGGTAGAGCGTGACGGAGACGCCGTCGATCCGGTCCGATTCGACGATCGTCTGCGCGGCCGCGGGCCAGGCGGGCAGGAGCGCGAGCAGGATGGCAATCCGCCGCATCCTCAGTACCGCGAGTCGAACACCACGCTCAGCGACGCCTTGCCATTGGCCGGCACCGGCACTTTCCATTCCACCCGGTCGGCCGAGACGCGTTCGCCGGTGATCGCCTGCTCGGGGATGCGGACATCGCCCCATAGCCCGTTCTGGGCGAGGTCGACCGTCACCGGCTCGGGCCGCGCATTGGTGAAGTCGTAGCGCATGCTGGTGCGCCAGCGGCTCGACGACAGGCGCTTGCGCTCGACGATCACCGCCGTGCCCTTCACGTCGAACGCGTCGCCGGTGCGGATCGACATCTGCGATCCCATCGGCGCTGCCTCGATCCGGTTCTCGCCGATGAATTGCGGATCGCCCCGCGCATCGCGCATATAGACGCGGACCGTGCCGGCCGGCAGCTGGTCGCCCAGCCCGCCGCTCTTCGACGTGGAGAATTTGAGCACGGTGGAAGCGCTGCGCGGATCGGACGTGGTGCCGAGCCAGTCATTGCTCCATTCATAGGCCTTGCGCGCCGGGGCGCCCTTCACGTCGAGAAAGCTCACCTGCTTCTGCTGCGCATTGGCGATCGTGGTGCGCTCGCCCAGCGGATAGAGATAATAATCGCCGAGCCGCTCGCGCGTGCCCGTCTCGGTGCCCGCCTGCTCGATCGAGCCGCCCGCCAGCCGCGAAAAGCCCCCCGCGCCGCGATTGGGGTTGCCCGCGACGAGCAGCACATCGGCATTGCGATAGGTCGTCCCGGTGCTGTTGGTGAGCGTGACCCAGCCCTGCACGTCGATTGCGCCCTTCGCCTCGTCGAACAGCATGACATAGTCGCTGGTCCAGCCGAGACCGGGGGTGAGATAGGTCAGCGTCGCCGGCACGCGCCCGGCACGCGCCGATTGCAGCGTCACCGACAGGGTCGGCCGGGCGCGCAGATTCTCCGGCACCTTGTCGAATACCACCCGCACCGGCAGCCCGTCGTCGCGCAGCACCTCGATCCGGCTGCCGATCTGCAGCACGATGCCGCCGTTGGCGGCCAGCACCCTGGCCTGCTCGCGCGTCTCCGCGCCGGTCGCCGGGTTGGTGCGCACGATGGTGACGACCGAGCCGACCGCCTTCTCCATCAGCTTGTCGGGCGAGAGCAGGTCGAAATCGAAATTCTGCTCGACGATGCCGATGCCGGGGCCGGACAGCGTCACCGTCTCCGACCGGATCTGCGCCGAGACGTCCGGGAATTCCTGCCGCGTGCGCCCCGCCGGCAGATCGAGCTGGCGCACGTCCTGCACCAGCGACTGGCCGTTCTGATAGATGGTGACCGCGACATCACCCTGCGCGCTCGGCCCGACCGGGTCGGCCGGCACGGTCTGCGCGGCAACGGCGGTGGGCAGCGCCGTCAGCGCCAGCATGGTCCAGAAGCGCATCCCCGTCCTCCCGATAGCTTATGTCGGGCCATGCTAGGGGGCGCAGACCGGGGGTCAATCATCCCGCTCGGTTTTGGCGCAAAAAGAAAAAGAAAAGGGCCGGCCCCGCGTGGCAGGACCGGCCCCTTCTTCTCGGTGCCGCGGGCGGGCTCAACTCGCCGGCGTGGTCTCCGTCACGGGCGGGCGGCCGCGGCGGCGCTTCGGCTTCTCTTCCGGCTCGTCGGCGACGACCGCGGAGATGCTCAGCGACGGGGGCAGGCGATCCGCCTCGAACAGCTCGGCGGGCTCTTCCTGCACCACGCGGCGCGGCGGACGGCCGCGGCGCGGGCGCTCGGCCGGTGCCTCGGCAGCGGCTTCCTGCGCCGGGGCTGCCTGCTCCACGACGGGGGCGGCTTCCTCGGTCTCGACCGCGCGGCGCGCCGGAGCGCGGTTGCCGCGATCCTCGCCGCGAGCGGCGGTGCGATCGTTGCGGTCAGGACGCTCGTTGCCGCTGCGATCCTCGCGGGCGGGGCGTTCGGCACGCTCGTTGCCGTTGCGATCCTCGCGGGCAGGACGTTCGGCACGCTCGTTGCCGTTGCGGTCGCCACGATCGTCGCGGGCAGCGCGCTCCGTGCCGCCGTCGCCATAACCGTTGCCGTTGTTGCCGCCATTGCCGTTGCCGCGCGAACGCGGACGCTCGTCGTCATACTGGCTGGCCTGATTGCCGTTCTGGCCTTCATTCTGGCGATAGCCCTGGCTCGGGCCGCGATCCTGGTTCCGGTCCTGACCGCGATCCTGGCCATTGCCGTTACCGTTGGCCTGACGCGGTTCGCGGGCCACCGGCTCGCGGACGATCGGCTCGCCGTCGTCGTCATATTCCTGCTCGTCTTCCTCATAGGCCGCGCCGCCATTCTGGCGGCGGTTTTCCTCGAAGCGCGAGCGCGTCTCGGCGAGCACGCGGAAATAATGATCCGCGAACTGCAGATAATATTCGGTGTTCACCCGATCGCCCTGCATTTGCGCGTCACGCGCAAGGGTCTTGTATTTCTCGAGCAACTGGGCGGCGTTGCCACGCGCCCGATTGTCGATGCGGTTGCCATTGTCCTGGCGGCCCGTATTACCCTGCGGGCGCTGTTGCTGCCCGCCACGGCCGCGACGGCGGCCGGCCTGACGATTATTGATCAAGTGCTGTTGTCCTGTCCTTCGAAACCAACCGGCGTGTGCTCCAGAAATGTGGATGCATGCTCCTTGGCTCGTGCGCGCCGACCTTCGGCGAAACGAGCCTGCCACGGCCGCCGGACGACAGCGACTTCATGACGAAGGAGACGGGCAACAGCCCATTTTCAACCGGTTACGATGAAAATGCGTGCCCCTGCCCCGCTCAATAGCGGTTGGCGAGCCAATCTCCAAGAAGAATATTGTGACGAAGTGTGGGTCGTTCAAGGACGCGCGCGGTTCAAGCGCGGTCGTTCTACGCATCCAGGATATAGCGGGCGTTGAGCTTGCGCGCGCTGCCGGTGTCGATCCGGACGAGATCGGTGTTCAGCCAGCCCTGCGCGGCGACATCGGAATCCTTGGGCCCGCTCCTGACCGCATAGGCGCCGACATAGGGCATCATGCAGGTGACCTGCGTCACCTCCGGCGTCCAGCCCTGGGGCGCGAGGAACACCGTGGTGCCGCGCTTCTCGCTGTAGGGCGAGGCGCCGAACGTAGCGATGTTCCAGAGCACCGCCTTGTAGCTGTCATAGTCGGCCATGTGGCGACGGCCGCCGGTCAAGCCCTGTTGCTGCCAGCCTTCGAGCTGGAAAAAGGCGTTGTAGAGCCCCGGGGCCAGGGCGCCGCCGGCATCGGTGACGGTCGCGCTCGTCATGAAGGCATCGAGCAGGCCGGCATCCTGCGATCCTCCGCCCGGCACCGCCGCGATCGTCGCCGGCATGTCCTCGCCGTCGATATCGAGGAAATACCAGCCGGACACGTTCAGGCCCGGCGATCCGACATAATGCGAATTGCCCAGTTCGTTGCCGCGCTCGATCGTGGCCTGCGCGAAGCCGGCATAGAAATCGCCCGCTGGATCATAGTCCTTGCCGACGGCGGACAGGTCGTCGGCCGCGCAGATGGAGACCATATGGGCGCCGGACGCCAGCAGGGTGAGGAACCGCGTGACGGTACTCTCGCTCCACTGCGGCTTGCCGTCCTTGCCGGCACTGCCCTTGTAGAAGCCGATCTTGTCGTACCCCTTCAGGTTGAGCACCGCGGGCGGCCCTTCCGCGTGAACGCTCAGGCGGGGAATCCACAGGTCGGGCGGCGTCGCCGTGCCGATGAAAGCCTTGATCTGGTCGATCAGTACGGCGTCGGTCGGTGGGCAGGAGCCCTTGCCGCCCTTCAGCCAGTAGGTCGCCCACATCGCGACGATCGCCGGCAATTGGCCGCCGGTGAAATCCGCGTAGAAGACGGGCGGTGCCTCGCTCGACTTCCACGTGTTGGTGATCGTCTTGGTCGCGGCCGCGACAAGCGCCCCGATCGACGCGGCCGATCGCAGCGTCGGATCGAACATCGCATTGACGAAGTCGGCGAACAGGTGCGGTACGGCGCCTGCGCGCGCCATGGGGTCATCCGTCAGGTCCACTACCGTGACCGCCGAGTCGCTGGACAACGCCACGCCGTCATAGATGGTGAACACCGCATCGATCGCAAAGAAGTCGACATGACTGCGCTGGGGACCAAGCGCATATCCCGCCGGAGCCGCGATCGTCAGCGACGGGAGCCGGTGCCCCGCGCTGGCGATCGGCTGCAACACGTCGAAATCGATCTGGAAGCAGGTTTTGGCGGAGGAGCTGCCGAGATGGAGCAGCAGGCTGCCCTTCACCTCGATCGGCCCGGAGGCCTTGAGCGTCACGGTCTTGCCGGGGGCGATCGTCACATTGGCCGGGCTCAGCGCTAAACCGCCCCCCGTCCCGCTGTAGAAGGTCTTGTCGGTACGATTCTCGAACGTCAGCGTAACAGTGCATGGCCCAGTCATGTCGCAACCCCTTTTCGCGTGCACTTCAGGGCGGACGTTCCGGCAGCGGGGCGCCAAGATCAAATGCGGGTTCTGCCGCCTTCCATACGGCGAAAACATGCCATTACGGTTCTAATGGGACGCGGTGACGCAGCGATCGATCCCGGCAAGGTCGGCGCGGCGGCCGGGGCGCAGCCCCTGCGCCGCGACCAGCGCCGCCACGGCGTCGGCCTGGCCCGCCCCGACCTCGATACAGGCGATCCCGCCAGGCGCCAGCAGCGCCGGCACTTGCGGCATGATGATCCGGTAATCGTCGAGCCCGTCGGCACCCGCGAACAGCGCGCCGGCGGGCTCATGATCGCTGACTTCGCGCGGCAGCGACTCGCCGGCGCCGATATAGGGCGGGTTGGCGAGGATGAGGTCGAACTGCCCCTGCAGGTCGGCCGCCCAGTCGCCGCGCCTGAACCGGGCGCGTTCCGCCATGCCGAGATCCTCCGCATTGATCTCGGCATAGGACAGCGCCCGCTCGGACTCGTCGATGCCGAGGCCATGGGCCCGGGGCCATTGATCGAGCGCGGCGAGGAGCAGCGTTCCGGGCCCGGTGCCGAGATCGAGGATCGTGGCCGGCGCGCGCGCGCCGAAATGGGCAAGCGCCGCTTCGATCAGGGTCTCGCTGTCGGCGCGCGGCACCAGCGCGCCGGGGCCGACCTGCAGCTCGATCGTCCAGAAAGCGCGGGTGCCGGTGATATAGGCGATCGGCTCATGGTCGAGACGGCGGGCGACAAGCGCAGCAAAGCCTTCCGGGGCCGGGCCATCCAGCTGGCCCAGGAGCAGCGCCTCGCGGCTGATTCCCAGCACATGCGCCATCAGCAGCTCGGCATCGAGCCGGGGCGTCGCGCTGATCGTGGCGAAGGCGGCGGCGGCCCGGTTGATCGCCGCGCGCCGGTCAGCCATCGAGGCTCGCCAGCCGTTCGGCCTCGTCCTCGGCGATCAGCGCGCCGATCAGTTCGTCCATGTCGCCCTGCAGGATTTCGGGCAGCCGGTGCAGCGTCAGGTTGATGCGATGGTCGGTCACCCGGCCCTGCGGGAAATTATAGGTCCGGATCCGCTCCGAGCGGTCGCCCGACCCGACCATGGACTTGCGTGCACCCGCCCGCTCGTTGTGCAGCCGCTCGCGCTCGGCCTCGTACAGGCGGGTGCGCAACACCTTCATCGCCTTGGCCTTGTTCTTGTGCTGCGATTTCTCGTCCTGCTGGATCACGACGAGGCCAGTCGGAATATGCACGATGCGCACCGCCGAATCGGTCGTGTTGACTGATTGGCCGCCCGGGCCGGACGAGCGGTAGATGTCGATCCGCAGGTCCTTGTCGTCGATCTTGACGTCGACCTCCTCTGCCTCGGGCAGCACCGCGACCGTCGCGGCGGAGGTATGGATGCGCCCGCCCGCCTCGGTGACGGGCACGCGCTGCACGCGATGGACGCCGCTTTCGAACTTCAGCTTGGCGAACACGCCCTTGCCCTCGACCGAGGCGATCGCTTCCTTGAACCCGCCGGACTCGGATGAGGAGGCCGAGATCAGTTCGACCTTCCAGCCCTGCGATTCGGCATAGCGCTGGTACATGCGGAACAGGTCGCCGGCGAACAGGGCGGCCTCGTCGCCGCCCGTGCCGGCGCGGATCTCGAGCATCGCGGCGCGCTCGTCCGCCGCGTCGCGCGGCAGCAGCGACAGCGCCAGCGCCCGCTCGGCCTGGGGCAGCGTGCCGCGAATCGCCTCGATCTCCTCGCGCGCCATCGTCCGAATCTCCGGATCGGCATCGGCTTCCATTCCGGCGAGCACGCTCAGTTCGGCGCGCAGCCGGCGCACCTCGCCGGCGGCGCGCGCGACCGGCTCGAGCTCGGCATATTCCTTGGAGACCGCGACGAAGCGATCCGACGGCAGGTCGCCGGTCGCCATCAGCGCCTGCAACTCGTCCCTGCGCGCCTCGATCTGCGCGATCCGCTCCCCCGAGATCACGCTCATCCGGCTTTCAACACCCCCAGCAGATCGTCGAGCGCAACCTCGCTCTGCGTGCCCGGGCCGAGCGCCTTGACCGAGGCGACGCCCTTGGCCAGCTCATTGTCGCCGAGGATGATCGCGAACCGCGCGCCCTGCGCATCGGCCTTGGCCAGCCGCCGCTTCATATTGCCGCGAAATGCCATATCGGCGGCGACCCCGGCGCGCCGCAGGTCAGCGAGCAAGGCGGTCGCGCGTGCCTCGGCCGCCTCGCCCATCGGGATCAGGACGGCATCGATCGTTTCGGCCGCCGGCTCGTCGAGCAGCATCGCCAGCCGCTCGACGCCCGCCGCCCAGCCCACGCCCGGCGTCTCGTTGCCGCCCAGCGCGCCGATCAGTCCGTCATAGCGCCCGCCGGCCAGCACCGTGCCCTGCGCGCCCAGCCGGTCAGTGACGAACTCGAACGCAGTGTGGCGATAATAATCGAGCCCGCGCACCAGCCGCGCATTGCGCGTCCACGCCACCCTCGCCGCATCGAGGCCTTTGGTCACGCTCTCGAAGAATGCGCCGGCCTCGCTCGTCAGATAGGCGTCGATATCGGGGGCGGCGTCGGCGATCGGTCGGTCCTTCGGATCCTTGCTGTCCAGGATCCGTAGCGGATTGCGCTCCAGGCGATCTTGACTTTCCGCAGACAAATCAGCGCGATGCTGCCCGAAATGGGTAACAAGCGCAGCGCGCCATGCCTCGCGCGTCGCCGCATCGCCGAGCGTGTTGAGCTGTAGCGTCACGCCCGCGTGAACGCCGAGCTCGCGCAGCAGCTGGTCGGCGAGCACCAGCAGTTCCACATCCGCCGCCGGCTCGGCCGCGCCGATCACCTCGGCATCGATCTGGTGGAACTGGCGGAAGCGGCCCTTTTGCGGCCGTTCGTAGCGGAACACCGGGCCGGCGGTCACGAGCTTGAGCGGCGCATGCTGCTGCCAGCCCTCGGTCAGATAGGCGCGCGCGATACCGGCAGTGAATTCAGGCCGGAGCGTGATCGAATCGCCGCCGCGATCCTCGAACGTGTACATCTCCTTCGAGACGACGTCGGTCGTCTCGCCGAGCGAGCGCGCGAACACCGCAGTCGCCTCGAACACGGGAATCTCGACCCGCTGGAAACAATAGAGCCGGCGGACGTTCTCGAAAGCGGCAAGCACGCGCGCGAAGCGGCGTTGCTCGTCACCGAAGATATCCTGCGTGCCGCGGATGCGATTGGGGGTTTCTACACGTGCCATGAAGGCGCGCTATCTATGCGAGCAAGACATGAAGCGCTAGCCTTTGGATAACGCGGCCCCAACCAGCCCCCCATACCCTGTCCCTGTACCTATCGAGGATGATGCCATGCAGCTTGGCAGGAAGATCGCGCCGGCGCGTTTCGTCGCCTTTGCCCTTGTGTTCGTGATCGGGCTCGCGGTGCTCATCCCGTGGATCGGCATGGGCGTCGGCACCATGGCGGCGTTCGACATCGCCAGCGCCCTGTTCCTGCTGCTGATCGCACCGCTGCTGCGCGACACCGCGGACGACATGCGCGCCCACGCCAAGGAGAATGACGCCAACCGCGCCCTGCTGCTCGCGCTCACCGCGCTCGTCTCCATGGTGGTGCTCGTCTCGGTCGCGAGCGAGATGCACGGCGGCAAGGGCGATGCCCTGACGACGGCGCTGCTGATCGTCACGCTCGTGCTGGCCTGGCTCTTCTCCAACAGCGTCTATGCGCTGCACTATGCGCATATGTTCTATTCCCGGTCCGGCGGCGGCGGCGACGCGGGCGGGCTCGACATCAAGGGATGCCCCGAGCCCGATTACTGGGATTTCGTCTATTTCAGCTTCACGCTCGGCATGACCTTCCAGACGTCCGACACCGACATCACCTCCCGGCGGATCAGGCGCGTGTCGATCGGCCATTGCCTTGCCGCCTTCGTCTTCAACATCGGCGTGCTGGCCTTCTCGATCAACGTCCTCGGCGGCAGCAGCTAGAGCGTGTTCAAGATGGGTGGAATCGCGAGGGATTCCCTTTTCGCTGATCGTGTGATTCATAGGCAGCCGTCACAACGGAGTCGGCGATGGGTTGGCGACCTGGGCAGAGTTACTCGCAGGATTTGCGCGATCGGGTGC
>CAISGR010000203.1 GCA_903884945.1 uncultured bacterium | reverse complement strand
GCTGCTCCGCGACAGCCTTTTTCGGGTTCGATTTCGCCATGATGATCCTCGTCCGCTGGGGCGAACAGAACCCGTGACGGCGCGAGGCGTTCCGTAAGTCCGGGATGGGCAACGCCTCGATCGGCTGTTACGATGTTGCCAATTCGTTCCGGAGACTCCGATGGCCAAACGCGCCGGCAGCGCCGATCTTCCCCTGCATGGTGGCCGCGTCCCGCCATGGCTGGGCGCACGCATGGCGAGCCTCGGCGCGGTCATGGCGCAGGCGATCGTCCATCATTATGGCCGCGACGAGCTGTTGCGCCGTCTGGCGCACCCCTTCTGGTTCCAGTCCTTCGGCGCGGTGATGGGGATGGACTGGCATTCCTCCGGCATCACCACCAGCGTGATCGGCGCATTGAAGCGCGGCCTCGCCCCGCTGTCGGGCGAACTCGGCATTCATGTCTGTGGCGGACGCGGCAAACAGTCCCGGCGAACGCCGGGCGAACTGGTCGCGATCGGTGACCGGGTCGGGCTCGACGGCGGCGACCTCGCCCGGACCAGCCGGCTCGTGGCGAAGGTGGACAGCGCCGCGGTGCAGGATGGGTTCGATCTCTATCTTCACGGTTTCGTCGTCACCGACGATGGGCATTGGGTGGTCGTGCAGCAGGGCATGAACGGCGACGCCCGGCTGGCCCGGCGCTATCACTGGTCGTCGGAAGGCCTCACCAGTTTCGTCGATGCGCCGCACGCCGCGATCGAGGGCAGGGGGCTGGGCGAGATCGTCAATCTCGCCGATCGCCGCGCGGCGGCATCGCGCGGTGCCCAGCTCGATCTGCTGCGTGAACTCGGGCCGGATCGCATCGTGCGCGAACTCGCGGCGCTGCGGCCTGCCGCGCCGCTGGCCGAACCCGACCAGCCGATGTTGCCCCACCTCGTCCTGCCGGGGCATCACGATGTGCGGCCGGCCGATGTCATGATCCGGCGCCTGCACGGCACCCTTGCCGCGGCGGCCGACCGCGGCCCGGTCGATTTTCCGGAACTGCTGCTGGTGCCCGGCGTCGGCGCGCGCACGGTGCAGTCGCTCGCCATGGTGGCCGAGGTGATCCATGGTGCGCCGTGCCGCTTTGCTGATCCGGCCCGCTTCTCGCTCGCGCATGGCGGCAAGGATCGCCATCCCTATCCGGTGCCGACCAAGGTCTATGACAAGACGATCGCGGTCATGAAGGCTGCGGTCGCCGGCGCGAAACTCGGCAATGACGAGAAGCTGGCGGCAATCCGGCGGCTCGACGTGCAGGCCCGGCTGCTGGAGCGGCATGCGACCGGCCCGACCCTGCCGGAGTTCGTCGCCGGGGAGCTGGAGCATTCCCGCGACTATGGCGGTCGCAGCGTGTTCGGCTGGGAGCCGGGGGTGGAGGATGATCGTCAGCGCCGCACTGCGTCGACCTGATCCGGCGACCATCCCCCACCCATCGCCTGGTAGAGCGTGACATAGGCGGTCAGCCGGTCCGCGCGCGCCTGGACCAGGGCGAGTTCAGCGGAGAGCAGGCCACGCTGGGTGTCGAGCTGGTCGAGATAGGAGGAATAGCCCGCGCGGTAGCGGTTGGAGGCATTGTGCAGCGCTGCCGCGAGCGCATCGCGCTGCCCCGCCAGCGCGGCCGCCTGTTCGCCCGAGCGCTGCACTCCGGCGAGGCTGTCGTCGACCTCGCGAAACGCGGTCAGCGCGGCCTTGCGATAGGCGAACGCCGCCTGGTCGCGCCGCGCGGCGGAGGCATCCGTCTGGGCGCGGAGGCGCCCTGCGTCGAAGATCGGCGAGAGGATGCTCCCGCCGAGCGAGAAGACCCCGACCGGGTTGGACAGGGCGGTCGAGAGCACCAGCCCGGCCGAGCCGGTAAGGCTGAGATTGGGCAGCATCGCAGCCCGTGCGCTGTCGAGGCTGCGATCGGTCGCGACCAGCGCCTGCTCCGCCTGGAACAGGTCGGGCCGGCGGCGCAGCAGGTCGGCGGGCAGGCCCTCGGGGATCGCCGGCGCGGCAAGCGAAACCAGCGGCACGCCGCGTGCGATCGCGGCCGGCGTATCGCCGAGCAACAGGCTCAGCGCATTTTCCTGCCGGCTGATCGCCAGCTCGGCCTGAGGCACGAGCTGTTCGGTCGCCCGATATTCCCCTTCGGCCTGATGCAGTTCGAGGTTGGAAGTATAGCCCGTCTCGGCCCGCCGTCGCGCGATCCGCAGCGCATCGCCCCGGGCCGCCAGCGTATCGCGCGCAACGGCCAGCCGCGCATCGAGCGCGCGCAGGGTGATGTAGCCGCTGGCGACGCTGCTCGCGATGCCGAGCCGTACGGTGTCGCGAGCGCCCTCGGTCGCGAGCAGCTGCGCGCGCGCTGCCGCGTCCGCCTGGCGCAGCCGGCCGAACAGGTCGAGATCGTAGCTTGCGCTGATCGTGGGTTGCGCGCCGAGATTGGTGCTCGGGATGCCGAACGCGTTGAGCGCCCGCGCGTCAGAGGCCGGGAGCCCGGCATTGACCGTCGGCGCCAGTTGCGCGCGCGACAGGCGTTCCTGCGCCCGCGCCTCCTCGACTCGCGCTGCGGCAGCGCCGAGATCGGGATTATTGGCCAGCGCGCGCTCGACCAATCCGGTCAGCACCGGATCCCCGAACGCCGACCACCAGTCGGCGCGGATCGGCTGGGCGGGGCCAAGCGCGGTGCGCCAGGCGGGAGGCGCCACGACCGCGGTTGCCGCCGGCGCTTCGGGCCGCGGGCCGAGACAGGCGGAGAGGGCGAGCAGCGCGAGCGTGGCGGCGATCCGCTTCACCGGCGCCAGGCCGGCACGATGGGCACAGGGCACCACCGTCATCGCACCCTCGGCCCGGTCGATGTGTCGACCCGGGCCTGCACCGACATGCCCGGCCGTAACCTTGCGGCGAGCGGCTGGCCCGGATCGACGCGGATCCGCACCGCGATGCGCTGCGGCACCTTGGTGAAATTACCGGTCGCATTGTCCGACTTCAGCACCGCGAACTCCGAGCCGGCGGCGGGGGAGATCCGTTCGACCCGGCCTGTCAGGCGCGCATTGGCGAGCCCGTCCACCGTGAAGCTGGCGGGCTGGCCGATCGCCATCCGGGCGGTCTGGGCCTCCTTGAAATTGGCGATCACCCAGGTCTCGGGCGGCACGAGGAACAGGAGTTGCGACCCCGCCGTGACATATTGACCGAGCCGCACGCCGACCTCGCTCAGCCGCCCGGCCTCGGGCGCGCGGATGACCGTGTTGTCCAGGTCGATCCGGGCAAGCTGTCGTGCGGCTTCGGCGCCCGATACGCCGGCCTGCTGGCCGCCGCGCCCGACCTCGACCGTGCGGATGTCCTGCCGGGCGATCTCGCGGGCAGCTGCGGCCTGGAGCACGCCGGCCTCGGCCTGGCGGAGCGCGGCGAGGGTCTGGTCGCGTTCGCGCAACGACACCGAGCCGTCGGTGACGAGGTCGTTGACCCGGTTCATATCCGCCTGCGCTCGAAGCAGCTGGGCGCGGGCGTTTGCCACCGCTGCCTCCTGCGCCTGCAGGCTCGCCGCGCGCGACCGCGCCGCCTGCTGGCTGTTGGCGAGCGTCGCCTGCTGGGCGGAGACCTGCGCATCGGCCTGCTCGACGCGCTGGCGATAGATGCGGTCGTCGATCCGCACGAGCGGCTGTCCCGCTTTCACCGCGTCGAAGTCATGCACCAGCACCTCGACGACATAGCCGTTGACCTGCGGGCTGATCACCGTGGTGCGGCCGCGGACATAGGCATTGTCGGTCGATTGGGCGCTGTTCGCAAAGGGCGGCAATCGCCACGCGGCAAGCACCGCCAGCACGCCGGCGACCGCCAGTACCGCGATGAGGATCAGCGTGTTGCGCGAGGCGGGCGGGGGCCGCCAGCCGGAGCCGACGGGCGGCGCGGTTTCCGCGACGCGCTCCTCGGTGGCGGGTGTGACGGCGACGGGGGAGGAAGGTATGCGCGTATCGGTCATGTCGTGGCCTCGGAAAGCGCGGCGCGGCGTTCACGCCAGCCGCGCCGGATCAGTAGGAAGGCGAGATAGGCGGTGGTCAGCGCCGCCAGCACCGCGATCAGGCGGAAGGTGTCGTTATAGGCGAGGACATTGGCCTCGCGCGTCGCGGTCTGGGCAAGCAGCGCGCCGCCCTCGGCGGTGCGGAGCGCCGGGTCGCCGACGACGCGCCCGACCGCCGCGCCGCCCGCTGCGATCCGCGCGGCGACGATCGGATCGGTCGGCGAGATCGACTGGACGATCGCTGCGCTGTGCGTCTTTTCCTGGATCGTCTGATAGGTGCCGAGCAGGGCCGAACCACCCAGCCCGCCGATCGCATTGAGCATGCCGAACAGGGCAATGAAGCTGATGATATGCCCGGCGCCCTGCTGCAGTGCGCGGGTCATCCCGAACAGCAGCGACGGGCCGAGGAAGAAGGTGCCGGCAAAGGCGATCACGGCCTGGGTCACGTAGAATTGGGGCGCCCGGGTCAGGCTGGTGGAGAAGGAATCGATGAAGGAGGCGACCGCGACCATGCCGATCGCGAGCATCACGGGGTGCGCGAGCTTCTGGACGTCGAGCGTCACGGCGCTGGCGACGACGCCGGCGATCGAGGCGAGCAGGATGATCACGAACAGGGTGCCGAACTGGTCGTTGTTCTGGCCGAGCGTGGTGAGGAGGCCGACCGCCGCGAAGGTCTGTTCCGAGAGCACGATCCGCGCCATGATCGTGACGATCGCGAAGCGGACGATGTCGGCGCTGCCCAGCCACCGGGTGTTCAGCAGCGGATTGGCCCGGTTATGCTCGATCGCGAGCGCTGCGGCGAACATCGGAATCGCCACGACCAGCGCCCAGCCGATCCAGGGTGCCTGCGTCCACCACACGATACGCCCCTCGCCAAGCACGGCTGCAAACAGCGCGACGCTGCCGCCGAACAGGATGAAGGTGACGAAATCGAGCCGTTCGAAGGCGGGTTTGCGTTCGGCGGGCGGCAGGCGGAGCAGGCTCACGGCGGCCAGCGAGAGCAAGGCGAGGCCGAGCTCGAACAGGTACAGCGTTCGCCACTGCGACATGGAAAGCAGATCGGGCGAAAACAGCCGTGCGAGCGGGATCGCGCATTGCGGGATCCCGATCCCCACCACCACGGCCTTGAGCCGCCATTTCGCCGGCAGTGCCTGCATCATGTAATAGAGGCTGAGCGAGGAAAGCGCCGCACCCGCCATGCCGCTCGCCGCGCGGACCGCGATCGCCGACCAGAAATCGCGCACGAACAGGTGCCCGAAGGTCAGCAGGGCGTAGAGCCCGAGGAAGATCATCGTGAACGGGCGCAGGCCATATTGCTGGCGGAACTTGATCAGCAGCAGGTTGATCGAAGTATTGGTCATCACATAGACCGTCGGCAGCCAGGCGATCTCCGCCGGATCGAGGCCGAGCGAGCCTTGCAGCTGCGTCGTGTTGACCGAGATCATCGCATTGCCGAGCCCGCCGGTGAGCCCCACCAGCACGGCGATCGCCCCATAGGCGATCTGCCGGCGGCGCGGATGTTCGGGTGACGCGGGCGATCCCGGGATCATCGCGCGCTCGTGCGGGGCGAAGGTCCAGTCTTCCTCGGTCAGGAAGCGTCGAATGCGCGCGGCCAACATCGTTACGCTATACGCACGAATGGCGAGAAGGATCAGAGCAAAGGCGGTGCCGTCACGGCGCCCGCGCCGGGAGAATTCATCTCGCCGCACCCGGGCAACCGGCAGGAAGGGCTGCCCCTAGTATTTTACGCCGAGAAGCCAGGGCTTTACCTTGCCGGTCGGCTTCGCGACCCCGTCAAGCCGCTCCGCGCGGATCAGGCGGACCGGGTTCAGGATCATCTGGCCCTTCATCGGGCCGGAGCCACCGCCGATCGGCTTGGCCAGGATGCGCCGAACGGTCTCCATGCCCGACACGACATGGCCGAACGCCGCATAGCCGGGATAGTTGGGGCCTGCGTCCATGCTGGGATGCGCGCCGAGCATGATCGCGAAATTGCCCGTCGCTGAGTCCGGATTGCTTCCATGCGCCATCGAGACCGTCGTATCGAGGTGGCGGATTCCGGTCTGGCTGGTCGGCTCGAGCGGCACCGCATCCAGCATCCGCCTGGCGTCGGTCCCGATCCCGCCCTGGATGAAGCCATAGGTCGGCGCGTTCTTGCTGCGCGCGGCGCGATAGAAGGTCGTGCCGTCGAGCCGCCCGTCATCGACATAGGCGAGGAAGTTCGCGGTCGTCTTGGGCGCGTGCCGCGCGTCGAGAGCGAGGATGATCGGGCCGTCGGACGTCACGATCCGGACGCGCACCATGCCCGGTACCGGCTTGCCCGCCTGTTGCGGCGTCACCGGGGCGGCGGCGAGGGTCAGCAGGGCAAGGACGGCAAGGATTGGGTGGCGCATCGGATAACGGGCTCGGTCTGGCGGGGATTTCCGTTCGAGCTAGGGGCCCCACTCGCCGGGCGCAAGCGCTGGCTTGCCCCGCCGGATAAGCGCCACGGTTGGCCGTAGTCGCGTTGACGTGGCCGGGCCGGAGAGTCACCTTCGCCCGACGATCGCGCTCGATGCGACGCCCCATAGACCAACGGAGGATGCGATGCGGACGATCCTGGCACTGCTGGCGGCGGCAACCGCCTTTTCCCCGGCGCTGGCCGCGGACCCTGTGACGATGGCAACGACGCTGACCGGAGCGGCCGAGGTTCCCGGCCCCGGCGATGCGGACGGAACCGGCACTGCGAGCCTCACGATCGACGCGACCAAGGGTGAGGTTTGCTACAAGCTTGGCGCAAGCGGGATCGATGCGGCGACGATGGCGCATATCCACAAGGGCGCGGCGGGCGTGGCCGGGCCGGTGGTGGTGCCGCTCGATCCTCCGGCGACGGGCGCTTCGGAAGGCTGCAAGCCGGTCGCGGCGGACGTCATCGCGGCAATCCTGGCCACGCCATCGGACTATTATGTCAACGTGCACACCGCCGCCTTCCCCAAGGGCGCGCTACGCGGTCAGCTCGGCAAATAGGCGCGCGACCGGGAAGGAAGCTGTCCGCGCCCGTTCATCAACGACCCGGCCGGAACATGCCGGCCGGGTCCGGGGCAATCATCGCGCGGCAAGCACCGGAGCCTGCTGCCATCCGCCGCCGAGCGAGCGGAACAGATCGATCTGTGCGCCCGCGATTCGCGCGTCGGACGATGCGAGGTCCGCATCGGCATCGGCAAAGGTCCGCTCCGCATCGAGCACCTCGAGGAAGTCGATCTGCCCTTCACGCTGGCGGGCGCGGGTGATGCGGGCCGCCGCCTCCGCGCCATCGCGGGCGGATCGCAGCGCGGCGCGGCGCTGCAATTCGCCCTGATAGGCGGCCAGCGCGGTTTCGGTTTCCTGGAGCGCCCCCAGAACCGTCCCGTCGAACTGCGCGAGCGCTGCACGGCTATCCGCCTGGCTGCCGGCGATCCGCGCGCGCGCTGCCTCCTGGTTCGGAAAGGACCAGCTGATCAGCGGGCCGAGCAGGAACCGCAGCGCACCGCCGCCGAACAGGTCGCTGATGCTCGTGCTGCTCGACCCGACCGACCCGCCGAGCGTGATGCGCGGATAGAGTTCGGCGGTCGCCACGCCGATCCGGGCGGTTGCGGCCGCGAGGCGCTGCTCGGCGGCACGCACGTCGGGGCGGCGGGCAAGCAATGCTGCGCCGTCGCCGACCGGGATCGGCTGGTCGAGACGCGGCGTCGTGGTGCGGGCCGCCGCGACCGGTGGCAGGTCCTGCGGCGTGCGGCCGGTCAGCGTCGCGAGGCGGAACAGGGCCGCCTGGCGCTCGGCCTCGATCGTCGGGACGAGGGCGGCGCGCTGGTCCCGCAGGGTGGTGATGCGGACCAGGTCGAGCTTGGCCGCGCGGCCCGCCTCGACGCGCTTGCCCGTCAGCGTCGCTGACTTGTCGAGCAGGTCGACGATGCGCTTCGCGACATCGAGGCGCTCGGCCGAGGAGGCCGCATCGACATAGGCACGCGTGGTTGCCGCGACGACGGCGACGCGGACCGCATCGGCATCGGCATCGGCCGCGCGCACATCGCCGCGTGCCGCTTCGATGTTGCGCCGGACGCGTCCGGCAAGATCGACCTCGTAGGAGACGCTCAGGCCGACATCATAGGATTCGCCCTCGGCCGCGGTGCCCGGCAGGCGCTGGCTGTCAGGCGTGCGGCCATAGCCGCCGGTCGCGCCGAGGCTGGTCTGCGGCAGCCGGTCCGAGCGTATGCCGCGAAGCGAGGCTCGGGCCTTGTCGAGCCGCGCCACCGCGACGCGGATATCCGTGTTGGCCGCCAGCGCCTGCGCCACGAGCCCGTCGAGCACTGGGTCATTGTAAAGCCGCCACCAATGATCGTCCGCTGTGGCGGTGGAGACGGCCGGGTTGACGGCGCCGAGGAACGGACCGGCCGCCCTGGTCGGCGCAGCCGGCGCGACGAAGTCGGGGCCGGCGGCGCAGGCGCTGAGGGCCAGCGCGGAAAGCGAGGCAAGAAGGGTATGTTTCATGGAAAGCCGCTCCTTATTCGGCGGGCTGAAGGCTGGCATCGGGGGCTGCCGGGCGGTGACGGCGAAGGCTCGAGAGCCATCCCGCCAGCGCCCGGCAGACGACATAGAAGGTCGGCGTGAAGAGCAGGCCGAAGCCGGTGACCCCGATCATCCCGAAGAACACCGCGGTGCCGAGCGCCTGGCGCAGCTCGGAGCCGGCGCCGGTCGCCAGCACCAGCGGCACCGTGCCGAGGATGAAGGCGAAGCTGGTCATCAGGATCGGCCGCAACCGGGTCTGCGCGGCGCGCACCGCCGCCTCGACCGGCGAGAGCCCGTCCTGCTCCTCGGCCTGCTTGGCGAACTCGACCACGAGGATCGCGTTCTTCGCCGCCAGCGCGATCAGCACGACCAGGCCGATCTGGGTCAGGACATTGTTGTCCAGTCCCCGCAGGTTCACGCCGGTCATCGCCGCGAGCAGGCACATCGGTACGATCAGGACGATCGCCAGCGGCAGGGTGATGCTCTCATATTGCGCCGCCAGCACGAGGAAGACGAACACCACCGCCATCAGGAAGACGACACCCGCCGTGCTGCCCGCCAGCTTCTGCTGATAGGCGATGCCGGTCCATTCATGGGTATAGCCGGCCGGCAGGGTCGCGTCGGCGAGCTTCTCCATCGTCACCAGCGACTGGCCCGAGGAGAATCCCGGCGCGGTGTCGCCATCGACCTCGACCGCAGGGGCGAGGTTGTAGCGGACCACGCGGTACGGCCCGGTCTTGTCCTGGAAGGTCGCGACGGAGCCGATCGGCACCATCTGGCCCGAGTTGGAGCGGGTCTTCAGGTTGGCGATGTCAGCGGTCGTGTTGCGGAACGGCGCATCGGCCTGGGCAGTGACATGATAGGTCCGCCCGAGCAGGTTGAAGTCGTTGACGAAGGCCGAGCCGAGATAGACCTGCAGCGCCTCGAACACCCGCTCCGGCGGAACGCCGAGCATGTTCGCCTTGGTCCGGTCGACATCCGTGAAGATGCGCGGCGTGGCGGTGTCGAAGAAGGTGTAGATCTGCGCCAGGCCCTTGGTCTGGTTGGCCTTGCCGATCAGATCGTACGAGACCTTGCCGAGCTCGGCATAGCCGCGCGCCTGCGGATCCTGCACCATCATGCGATAGCCGCCGGCGGAGCCGATGCCCTGGATCAGCGGCGGCGGTACGATCATCAGCCGCGCCTCGTTGATGTCGCCGGTCGCCTTGCGGGCCTCGGCCATGATCCCGGCAAAGGTCACGCCGAGCTTCTCGCGCTCCTCGAAACTCTTCAGCGGGAAATAGGCCGCGGCGGCGTTGGGGGCGAGCGTCTGGGAGGGGCCGTCAAAGCCGGCGAGCATTACCGAGCCCTTGATGCCCTTGATCGGCAGGATGCGCGCGGCGACCTTGCGCATCACCGCGTCGGTCCGTTCGATCGAGGAGCCGGGCGGCAGCTGGATCACGGTCAGGAAATAACCCTGGTCCTGCGCCGGCACGAAGCCGGTCGGGGTGATCCAGAACACGCCGCCGGTCAGCGCGATCAGGCCGGCATAGACGAACATCATCTTCTTCGGCGCCTTGACCAGCCGCAGCGTGAGGGCGGCATAGCCGACGCTCATCCGGTCGAAGCCGCGGTTGAACGCATCGCCCGCCCGGCGGACGGCCTGCTTCAGCCGGCCACCCTCGGACGGGTCCTCGTGCGGGCGCAGCAGCAGCGCGGCAAGCGCGGGCGACAGCGTCAGCGAGAGGACCAGCGAGATGATCGTCGCCGTGGAGATGGTCACCGCGAACTGGCGGTAGAAGGCGCCCGACAGGCCGGTCAGGAACACCGTCGGCACGAATACCGCGCAGAGCACCAACACGATCGCGACCAGTGCGCCCGACACCTCGTCCATCGAGGTGCGCGCCGCCTGGAGCGGAGACAGGCCCCGTTCCAGGTTGCGCTCGACATTCTCGACCACAACGATCGCGTCGTCGACGACCACGCCGATCGCCAGCACCAGCCCGAACAGCGACAGGTTGTTGAGCGAATAGCCGAAGGCGGCGAGGACGGCGAAGGTGCCGATCAGCGACACCGGGATCGCCACGACCGGGATGATCGCCGCCCGCCATTTCTGCAGGAAGACGAGGATCACGAGCACGACGAGGATGATCGCCTCGAACAGCGTGTGCTTCACCGCATCGATCGACTGGGCGATGAACTCGGTCGGGTTGTAGATGACCTTGTAGTCGAGGCCCTTGGGGAAGCGCGCGGACATGCTCTTCATCTCGGCCGAGACAGCGTTGGCCGCAGCGAGCGCGTTCGAGCCGGGGCGCTGGAATACCGCGACGATCACGGTCGGCTTGCCGCTGAGATAAGTGTTGGAGCCATAGTCCTGCGCGCCGAGCTCGACCCGGGCGACGTCCGACACCTTGACCTGGCGGCCATCGGGGTCGGTCCGGATCACGACATCGGCGAACTGCTTGGGATCGGTCAGCCGGCCCTGCGTCTCGACATTGAGCTGGAAGGCATTGCCGGTCGAATAAGGCGGCTGGCCGAGCGTGCCGGCGGCGACCTGGACGTTCTGGGCGCGCAGCGCGGCGACGATCTCGCCCGCAGTCAGGTCGAGCGCGGCGGCACGGCCCGGATCGATCCAGACCCGCATCGCAAAGTCACGCGAGCCGAACAATTGCACGTCGCCCACGCCGTCGATCCGGCTCAGCCGGTCGCGCACCTGGGTCAGCGCGTAGTTGGAGATATAGCCCCGATCGAGCGAATTGTCGGGCGAGACCAGGTTGACCACCATCAGGAAGTCGGGCGAGGTCTTGCGCGTGACCACGCCCAGGCGCTGCACCTCTTCGGGGAGGCGCGGCACGGCAACGGCGACGCGGTTTTGCACCAGCACCTGCGCCGCATCGAGGTTGGTGCCCTGCTTGAAGGTGACGGTGATGACGAGCTTGCCGTCCCCGGTCGATTGCGACGACTGGTAGAGCATGTTGTCGACGCCGTTGATCTCCTGCTCGATCGGCGCTGCCACCGTCTCGGCGACGGTTTCGGCCGAAGCGCCCGGGTAATTGGCGGAGACCGTCACGGTCGGGGGTACGATGTCGGGATATTGCGACACCGGCAGGCTCATATAGGCGATCGCACCCACCAGGGTGATGACGACCGCGATCACCGCGGCGAAGATCGGCCGCGTGATGAAGAAGCGCGATAGGCGCATGGATTTCGTCCTCGAAAAGAGAGGGTTGCTTGTGCGGACCTCGACAGGTCGTGCGCTAGTCGCCCGACCAGGTGCCTAGGGGTCGAAGCGTCGGTCGCCCTCGCCCTTCCCACCCGGCTGCGCCGAGCGGGAAGGGCGAGGGCGACACGGTCATGAGGGTATCGCGCCTAGTTCGCGATCGTCGCCTCGCCCGCGACCGGCAGCGCCACCGCCGGCCCCGCGGCCTGCGCATTGGCGGTGATGCGGCCGAGGCTCGGCGTCACCTTGCCGCCGGGCATCGCCATCTGGGTGCCCGTGATGATCACCTTGTCCTTCGGGGTCAGGCCGGAGCGGACGATGCGCAGGCCATCGACCACGGGCCCGAGTTCGACCGGCTTCGCGGTGACCTGGTTCTGTGCATCGACGGTCAGCACCACTTTCCGCGCCTGGTCGGTCTGGATCGCGGTGTCGGGAACCAGCAAGGCCGTCGCCTTGCCGCCGCTCGCAAGGCGCATGTTGCCGAACATGCCGGGCGTCAGGAAATAGCCCGGGTTGGGCAGTACGGCGCGGCCGCGGATCGTGCCGGAACGCTGGTCGAGGCCATTGTCGGTGAAGTCGAGCTTACCCTTCCAGCGGTGTTCGGTCTCATCCTGCAGCTGGATCTCGACCGCGGCCGCCGCGGCGCCCGGCTGTCGCGCGCGCTGCGTCTTCAGGTACAGCGCCTCCGAACCGTCGAAGGTGAAGTAGATCGGGTCGAGCGCGTTGATCGTGGTCAGGACGGTACCGGCAGTGCCTTCGCCGCCCGCCACCTGGTTGCCCGCATCGACCCGGCGATCCGAGATGCGGCCGGCGATCGGCGCGCGGACCTGGGTGAACTCGACGTCCAGTGCCCGGGCGCGGACCCGAGCATCGGCGGCAGCGAGCGCTGCCTGGGCGGCCTGCACCTTGGCCCGCAGCGAATCGACCTCGCCCGCGGAGACGGCCTCGTCGGCGATCAGCCGGGTGGCGCGGCCGAGATCGGCCTGGGCAAGGGCCAGCGCGCTGCGGGCACTGGCGGCGTTGGCGCGCGCCTCGGCAAGGGCAGCGGTGAAGGGGCGCGGGTCGATCGAGAAGAGCAATTGCCCCTTCTGCACGATCTCGCCGTCGCGAAAGTGAATGGCGGTCACCTCGCCGGCGACGCGCGGCCGAATCTCGACCGAGCGGCTCGGGGCGAAGCGGCCGACATAATCATCCCATTCGCTGACGTCGCGCACCAGGGGTGCCGCGACCGTTACCGCCGGGGGAGGGGGAGCGGCGGCACCGGCCGGGGACTGGTCGGCGAGCTTGGTGCCCGCCGCTGCGACAAGCGCAAGGGGAATGAGGACGATCGCGGCACGACGCGACCGGGGCAGGCGGCCGAAGCCACTGCGGATCGGGCTCGCGGTAGTGTCGGGGCTTTCGATGGGCGTGATCATGTTCATGCGGCGATCCTCGGAGTAGCGTGAATTTGAACAAGGCCGACACGATCGCCGGTGACGCTCGCCACCAGGGTCTCGGCCTGGGAAAGGGTGAAGCCGGCCTCGACGAACTGGTCGATCTCCGCCTGGGGCAATGCGTAGCCGCGCCGCCAGGCATGGACGGCGAGCCGCCGCAGCGCTTCGAGCTTCGGATCGGCCAGGCGCGAGGTCGCGCCGAAGCCGAACAGGCCGCCCAGTGCGCGCGACATCCGGCTCGGCTGGGACAGGCTGGAGACGCTGTCGCGGCGCGAAACGGCAATCACGCTCCACTCGATCGCCGAGAAGCTCTTGGTTTCATCGTTGGTGGCGGTGGTCGCGGCGCGGCTGCGGACGGGCGCGGCGAACATGTTGTCGATGTCGAGATAGGCCATGTGGAATTCCCTTTGATACTGGCCGAACGACACCCTTCGCGGAAACATCGAAGCTTCCGCGGTCCGCTTGACCTTGAGACGAGAACGACCGCTGCGCGGCACGCAGAGTGCCTCGCCTTCGTCGTTCGAAATTGGTGGAATGCGGTGGGAACTAGCCCGCCGCGGTCATTCAGTCGTTTGACACGATCATAGGCGTTTCCCTCGCCGTTGTCGGGGCTCCCGAGGGAGTCCCACATTCTCTACCGGTCGGTATATAACGCGCTGTTGCAGTGCGTCAACAGCTTTCTGTACCGGAAGGTATGTTTATTTTACCGCGTGGGCCAAACCGCGAGGCTGGTCTCGACCAGCTGCTGCAGCTGGCCGCAGGTGGCACCCGATCCGGCCTGGACGGCAAGGCCCTGCATCAGGGCGAACAAATAGCGAACAAGCGCTTCGGGCGCAAGTCCGTCCGGCAGATCGCCCTCAGCCTGCGCCCGCTCGAAGCGTTCGATCAGCGCCTTTTCGGAGGAAGCGCGCCGCGCGACCACGTCGGCCTTGATCGACTCGGCTTCCACGCCGCAGGCGGTCGCGCCGATCACGCCCAGGCATCCCTTCGGGTCACCCGGGCTCATCTGCATCTCGAGCGCGCCGTGCAGCAACCGCTCCGCCACGCCGCGCGCGGTCGGCGCGTCCATGGCGGTGCTCATATAGGCCAGCTTCTCGCGCTCGTAGAGATCGAGCGCCTTGTGGAACAACTGCTCCTTGTTGCCGAACGCAGCATAGAGGCTGGGCTTGGTAATGCCCATTTCGGCGGTCAACTCCGCCATCGAGGCGCCTTCATAACCATGCTGCCAGAAGACGCGCAGCGCGGCGGCGAGCGCTTCGTCCAGGCAGAATTCCCGGGGCCTGCCCTTGGGGGGCGCAGGGGTCAGAATCTGTTCCATACCGATCGGTATATAGATCGCTTTACGTAAACGTCCAGTGCTTGCCGGTGGATTCTACCAGCCCCTCGCTAAACCGCTTCTTAAGCGGTCCCAGGCTAGCCCATGTCGATGTATGCGTCGGCGGAGATAGTGAAGCAAAACGAGCGGGGAGTCCGCTTCCTCACCCGCATCGCAGCTCCCGCGCTGGCAGCGATCGTCGTGATGGCCGGCCTGCTGGTCCTGGTGGTCATGCTTTCCGCGTCCCAGGCCAACCAACTCGCCGCGGAGCGCCAGCAAAGGCTGGTTTCGGCGATCGTCAAGCAGAGCATCGCGCGAATAGCCCATGATCAGGATGCCGTGACGGTATGGGACGAGTCCGTGCGGCACGTCCTGGCGCCCAAGCCCGATCAGGCCTGGCTCGACGGCAATCTGGGCATCTGGCTGCACGGCTATAACGGTCACGACGAGGTCTTCATCGTCGATGCGCATGATCGGCCGATATACGCGATGCAGGATGGCAGACGCGTCCCGCCACAGCGATATTATGCCGCGCTGGCGCCGATCGGCGCGCGCATGATTCCCGACCTTCGGCGCAGGACGAGGCATCCCCGCCCAGGCGACATCGCGCCGGGCATGCGGAGCCCGGGCGCCACTGATCTCGGCATGGTGTCGGGGCATCCGTCGATCGTGAGCATCAAGCCGATCATTTCGGACAAGGCCTTGCCGAGGCAGATTCCGGGCCAGGAATATCTGCATATCAGCGTGCGTCACCTCGATGGCGGCTTCGCGGCGATGCTCGCGCAGGAATATCAGCTGGAGAGCGCCCATTTTTCGGCTTCGCCCAATATCGGCGCCGAGGAGCATGCGCTCCCGATTTCCTCGCGCAGCGGGGATCTGCTCGGCTATCTGGTCTGGAAGCCGTTCGGGCCGGGCGCGCTCATGGTGCGCCGGATCGCACCGGCGGCGGCCGGTGCCCTGCTGCTGGTCCTGGCGATGGTCGGCTGGTTGCTGGTGCGCATTCGCCGCAGCGCGCTCCAGCTGGAAGCGAGCCGGGCCCAGGCACAGCATCTCGCCTTTCACGACGCGCTGACCGGGCTCGCGAACCGCGCCTTGTTCGAGGACCGGCTGACGCGGGCGCTGGCGGCCGCCCGTGGTGGCGCCAAATCGGTGGCGCTGCTGTATTTCGACATGGACCGTTTCAAGGACGTCAACGATTCGCTTGGACATCCCGCCGGTGACGAGCTGATTTGCGCGTTCGCCCGGCGCCTCGTGGAGGCGACGCGCGTGTCCGATCTCGTTGCCCGGATCGGTGGCGACGAATTCGCGATCATCCAGTCGGACGTTGCATCCCGCGCCGAGGCAGAAATCCTGTGCATGCGGATCGTGGAGGCGGTCAGCGAGCCGTTCGACCTGGCCGGATCGAGGCTGAATATCGGCGTCAGCATTGGCGTCGCCATCGCCCCGGACGATGCGGACGACCGTACCGAACTCGCGCGCAAGGCCGATATCGCCCTGTACGAGGCGAAGGCCGGGGGCCGTGGGCGCTATGTCTTCTTCGATCTGGCGATGGATGCAAGCATCCGCCATCGCCACGTCATGGATCAGGACCTGCGGGCGGCACTGATCGCCGGCGATCAGTTCGAGGTCGTCTACCAGCCGGTCTATTCGGGCCGGACCCACAGGATTTGCGGGGCGGAGGCGCTGGTTCGCTGGCGCCATCCACGCTTCGGCTTCCTGTCGCCGGCGACCTTCATTCCCGTGGCGGAAGCGACCGGCCTGATCGAGCCGCTTGGCGAATGGGTGCTCGAGCAGGCGTGCCGCGCCGCCATGCGCTGGCCGATCAAGATGCTCTCGGTGAACATTTCGGCCGTGCAGTTGCGCAACACCGGATTCGCCGATCGCGTCCTGCAGATTCTCGATCGGGTCGGCTTCGATCCGGCCCGACTGGAGCTTGAGATCACCGAGACGAGCTTCATCGAAAGCGCGTCGCATTGCCGGCCGAATCTCGCTGCGCTCCGCGCAAGGGGTGTCCAGATCGCGCTCGACGATTTCGGAACGGGCTATTCGTCGTTCAGCCACCTCCGCGAATTCGACGTCGACCGGATCAAGATCGACCAGTCCTTCGTCCGGGGGATCGACATTGCCAATGGCGGCAGCCCGATCATCCGGGCGATCGTGGCCCTCGCCAAGGCAAGTGGCATGCAGGTTACCGCCGAAGGCGTCGAGACGGCGGCGCAGAGCAAGTTCCTGACCCGGGCCGGCTGCAACCTGCTGCAGGGATTTCTGCTGTCCCGCCCGATCGGCGCGGCCGAACTGGAGGCGCTGCTGGCCGCGGGCGTCGGCAGCGAGCCGGTACCTGCCGAGAGCGAGTAGCCGGCGCCTCAGGAGCGAGACGGCCTGCGCTGGTCGCCCGGCTCAGCGCTCGACCACGTCGCCCGACACCGTCACCCGTTCGAGCACGCGCTCGGCCGGCCAATAGTCGCCGACCGCGTAATGCTGAGTCGATCGATTATCCCAGACGCCGATCGCATTGGGCGTCCAGCGGAAGCGCACCTGATATTCGGGGACCTTGATCCGGTCGTAGAGGAGCCTGAGCAATTCCTTGCCCTCCTCCTCCGGTATCCCGATAATGCGGGTGGTGAAGGTATAGTTGACGTAGAGGATCTTCTCGCCCGTTTCGGGGTGGGTGCGCACGACGGGGTGGGACACCGCCGGAAAGTCGCGCGCAAGCTGGGCGCGCTTCTCCTCGGTCACGCGGCCGCCGAAGCTCGCGATGATGTCGTGCTCGGCGTCGAGATTGGCGATGCGGTCCTTCACTGCCTGGGGAAGGCCGTCATAGGCGGCCGCAGCGTCCGACCAGATCGTGTCGCCGCCCAGCGCGGGAAGCAGGCGCGCCCGCAGCACCGACGCGATCGACGGCCGCGCGCGGAAGGTCACGTCGGTGTGCCATTTGTTATAGGCCTTGAACGGGGCGACGGTCTCCGCGGTCAGCTGCACGCCCTCGACACCCTTGATCAGCAGCACCTCCGGATGCCCCTCGACATGCGGGATGACGGGATGGCCCTCCAGGTCGCCGAACAGCCGGCCGAGCCTGATATGGCTCGCATGGTCGATGTCCTGGTCGCGGAAGAAGATCACCTTGTGGCGCAGCCACGCCTTGCGCACGATCTCGGCCGCGCCGTCGTCAAGCGGCCGGCTGAGGTCGATGCCGGAAATCTCCGCGCCGATCGTCGGCGTCGAGGGCATGATCACGATGCCGCGCGAGGCCGCGCGCTCGGTGAGGTCCGTCTCGATATGCAAAGCGGTCGCCATGGCGATCTCCTCTCCTCGTTTCAGTCTACCCGCTGCGCATGATCGCGCAACGCCGATGCCGTCATGTCTCCGGGAAAAGCGGCGGCGCGCTCCCGGCCGGGAAGCGCAGCGCGGGTGGCTGCATCACCAGCGCGCCCGCCGGCACGTCTTCCGTCACCCACACATTGCCGCCGACGGTCGCCCCGCGCCCGATCGTGACACGGCCGAGGATCGTGGCGCCGGCATAGATCACCACGTCGTCCTCGACGATCGGGTGACGCGCGAAGCGCTCGCGCACGCTGTATCCGTCCTCGGGTGGCAGCCGCCGCGCGCCGAGCGTGACATGCTGGTAGAGGCGCACGCGCGCGCCGATGATCGCGGTCTCGCCGATCACGACGCCGGTGCCATGATCGATGAAGAAGCTCGGCCCGATCGTCGCGCCCGGATGGATGTCGATCCCGGTCCGGCCATTGGCGATCTCCGAGATCACCCGCGCAACCAGCGGCGCGCCCAGTTCGAACAGCTGATGCGCCAGCCGGTGATACATCACCGCCACTGCGCACGGGTAGCAGATCAGGATTTCATCGACGCTGCGGGCGGCCGGGTCGCCCTGGAAGGCAGCGGCGACGTCGCTGTCGATCAGGCGCCGGACCTCGGGCAGCGCGGCCGCGAACAGGCGCACGATCGTGTCGCCATGGTCGGATTCGAAGCCGTCGCCGGTCTCGGCCTCCCAGTAGCGCAGTTCGCGTTCGATCTCCGCGGCGAGCAGCCCGAGCGCCTGTTCGAGCCGGAGGCGGACGAAGACGTCTTCCGTCGGCCCCTCGAAATGGCCGAGGCGTTGCGGGAACAGCGCGGCCTCGAGATGTTCGAGCATGAATGCGAGCGCGACCCGCGAGGGGAAGCGTGCAGTGCCGGCGGCGGCGTGGCGCTGATGCTCCGCGCGCCAGTCCCGCCGGGCCGCGGCCAGGCCGAGCACGACCGTGTCGATCGGAGCGAGTGCAGTCGGGATATCGCGGAGGCTGGTGGCCTTCATGACGATAGCTCGCGGTTGGGATGGGGGGC
Organism: uncultured bacterium; assembly: GCA_903884945.1. GTDB lineage: Bacteria > Pseudomonadota > Alphaproteobacteria > Sphingomonadales > Sphingomonadaceae > Sphingomonas. Next base: position 31,845 of record CAISGR010000203.1, on the reverse strand, counting down.
CGGTCACGGGAAGGTCACCGGGGTGGAGGGCATCACCACGCCGACCTGCTTGCCATAGACAGCCCAGGCGGTGGCGAGTGCGGCGGTGCGCTTCGGGTCGCGCTTGGCGAGGTCGCGGGTCTCGCCCGGGTCCCGGGCGATGTCGAACAGCTTCCAGCCGTCGCCCAGGTCGACCGCTTTCCAGTCGCCCTGGCGGATCGCCCGTCTGCCGAACAATTCGGTACCCACCACCTCGTCGGTCGCATGGACCCGCTCGGCCTTGCCTTGGAGATAGGGCAGCCAGCTCGCTCCCCGCACCGGCTGCACCGTCCGTCCGGCATAGGTCGCGCCGCGCCAGTCGCCGCCGGCGGCCTCGACCAGGGTGGGGACGACATCCATCACCGTGCCATAGGTGTTCGTCACCCCGTGGCGCGCCCCGCCCGGCCAGTCGAAGAACGCGGCCACGCGCGTGCCGCCCTCGGTGGTATGGCCCTTGTAGAGCCAGGAGGGCGCAGTCGCAGCCTGCGCCCAGCCCGGGCCATAGCCGATATAGGATGTCGGCTTGCCGAGATTGGCGTAGCTGTTGTCGGCTGCCTTTACGCGCTCGGTCATGCCGGGGATTTCGGCATGGGCGACGTCGAGCCCCTCGGCGCCATTGTCGGCGGTGAACAGGATGATCGTGTTGTCATACTGGCCGGTGGATTTGAGATAGTCGATCACCCGGCCGACATTCTGGTCCATCCGGTCGACCATCGCGGCATAGATTTCCATTGCCCGCGATTGCGCGCGCTTCTGCGCCGGTGTCAGGCTCGCCCAGTCGGCGCCCTTCTTCAGCACGAGTTCGTGTGCCGCGACATGGGCCGGGATCAGCCCGAGCTGCTTCATCCGCGCCAGCCGCTGTTTGCGCAGCGCTTCGAAGCCGGCGTCGTACCGGCCGCGATAGCGCGCGATATCCTCCTCCGGCGCCTGGAGCGGCCAGTGCGGGGCAGTGAAGGTCAGGTAGCCGAAAAAGGGCTTGGTCCTGTCCGCCTTGCCGAGGAATTCGATCAGCTTGGAGGCATAGGTGTCGGACGAATAGAAATTGGCGGGGAGGGTGGCGAGCTGCTGGCCATTTTCCCAATAGGTCGTGCCCTTGTCGCCCGGGGCCTTTGACAGGTCGAGACCGTAATGATTGCCCCCGCCCTGGGCGAGGTCGAAGCTCTGTTCGAAGCCGTGGCGCGCCGGGCTGTCCTCCGGGCGCACGCCGAGATGCCATTTGCCCGACATCAGCGTCGCATAGTTCAGGTCGTGCAGCCGGTCGGCAAGGGTCACGATGTCGCCCGGCAGATAGCCTTCATAGCCGCGCTGTCCCTTCTGGTTGGGGGCGAGCAGTTCGGCCATGTTGCCCAGGCCTGCCAGGTGATTGTCGGTGCCGCTCAGCAGCATCGATCGCGTCGGCGAGCAGGTCGGCGCCGAATGCCAGCCCGTCAGCTTCAGGCCGCGCGCCGCGAGCGCGTCGAGATTGGGCGTGCGGATCTCGCCGCCGAAGGCACCGAGATCCGAATAGCCGAGATCGTCGGCGACGATGATCAGGATATTGGGCCGCGCCGCGACCGGTTCCGCGGCGCCGGCCCGCGCGGGAGGTGCCTCGCTACCCGGATGGATCAGTAGCAGGGGCGCCATCGCGACGATCGCGGCCGAGAGGATGGTGTAGCGTTTCATGCAGGTATCTTTCCATTGCGCCGCTCGGGCGGGAGCGGGGCAGGCCGCGAAGCGACGCGGGGTGAGGTGGGGGTGTCTCCCCACCTTGCGGGGCGAGGGAAGTCGCTCACCCGGCCACCAGCGGTTCCGGCTCCGGCTTCACCACCCGGCTGCGGTTGCCGTCCACGCCGACCGGTACGGACCCTGCGATCGTCGCGCGGCGCAGCAACCGGCGTTGCCGGCCGAAATCGGCGATCGCGCGGTGCTGCGTCGCGCGGTTGTCCCAGATGGCGACGTCGCCGGGGGTCCAGCGCCAGCGCACGGTATTCTCCGGCCTGGTGATGTGATCCTGGAGCAGGCTGAACAGCCGCGCGAAATCATCCCGGTTGAACCCGACAAAGGACTTCACGAAGTTGCCGAGCAGCAGCACCCGTTCCTGCGTCTCGGGATGGATGTGCGCCACGGGGTGCTCCGTCTCGTACACGGTCGATGCGAAGATCTCGCGATGGCGCCGGACCTGGTCGGCAGATGCCTCGGGCCGGCTCGCGGCATAGTCATAGGCGTTGGTGTGGATCGCGCGCAGCCGCTCGACCAGGGCCTTCAGGGGCGGGGGAAGATCGGCATAGGCAGTCGCGCCGTTCGCCCAGAGCGTGTCGCCGCCCGCGGGAGGAATCACGATCGCGCGCAGGACCGATGCGGAAGGGTAGGCGGGCAGGAAGGTGATATCGGTGTGCCAGGCCGATGCTGCTTCACCTTCCTTCGAGTTGAGTTCGAGCAGAAAGCGCGATCCTTCCGCCACCGGCACGGTCGGATGGGCGAGCGGCTCGCCGAGGCGTGCCGCAAAGGCCTCGTGCGCTTCGTCGTCGAGATGGGTCTGGTCGCGGAAGAAGATGACCTTGTGCCGCACCAGCGCCGCGCGGATCGCGGTGACGGTCTCCTCGTCAAGGTCGCCGCCAAGGCGGATGCCGCGGATTTCGGCGCCGATCCGGCCGCCCACCGGCGCGATGTCGAGCGGGCTGTCGGCGTCGACCACATTGTCGAAATGATGGATCAGGGCAGTCATGACGTGTCTCCTTCAGGTGGTGCGGGGGGCGGTTGGAAAGGGCGTGGCGCCGTCGAGCGCGCGGACGATCTCCGCATGGGCGGCCTGGTCGAGCGGAAAGCGCCAGATCAGCGCGGCGGCGAGGACATGGGCGAGTGCCGGACCGAGCGCGAAGACATATTTGAGCGCTTCGAGCGATCCCGGCGTGCCGGTGCCCTTGGGATCGAAGCCGAACCACGCGACCAGGGGAAGCGCGAGGCCGATGCCGAGCGCCGGGCCGAGCTTGGCGGACAGGCTGAACACGGAATAGAACAGGCCCGTGCGATCATGGCCGGTCTCCAGCCGGTGCGCGTCCGCCACGTCGCCGATCATGGCGCGGAGCATCAGATTGCCCGATCCCTGGGTCAGCCCTTGCGCGATGGTGAGCGCGATCATCAGCCAGAGCATGCCCGGAAAGACGAGGATCAGGCCGAGGTTGATCGCTGCCTGGGCCAGTTCCCCCGAGATCGCCGTCCGGCGTTTGCCGAGCCGATAGCCGATGCGGAGCCAGATCGGCCCGGCGAGTACGCCGAAGACGAACTGCAGCAGATACAGTCCGCTCGCCCATGCGGGGAGCTGCATGTAGTTGACGGCGAAGAAGATGATCAGCCCGGCGCGGATGCTTTGTCCCGCGGTAACCGCCACGTCCGAGCCGAGCACGCGAAGCAGCAGGCGATCGGAAAAGACGATGCGTACGGTCTTCCACGCGCCCACGCGGTCAGGCGCGACGGGCGGGAGCGGGTGTTCCCGGAAGGCGAGCACGCTGGCGATCAGCGCCGGCGCCAGCGTCGCGAGGATGAAGCCTCCGACGACCTGGAGCTTGAGCGCGCCGTCGCCGGGCCGAATCTGGTCGAGCAGGGTCGGCAACACGAGGGTGAGGAGCAGGCCGATCGACCGCAGCGTGAGCTGGTAGGTCACCACCCGGGTGCGGCCGTCATAGTCGCGGTCAATTTCCCCCGCCCAGGCGGAAAAGGGCACTTCGATCATCGTCCAGCCGAAGTAGAAGACGAACAGGACCAGCCCGAGATAAAGCGGGCCGACCAGTGCCGGCGGCGGAAAGAACAGCAGCACGGATCCCAGGCCGAACAGCAATCCGCCCGCCGCGATCCACGGGCGCCGGCGTCCGAAGCGGCTGCGGGTCCGGTCGCTCAGGACGCCGACGATCGGGTCGGACGCCACGTCCCAGAGCCGGCCGAGGAGAAAGATGAAGCCGATGGTCGCCAGCGGGATGCCGAAATGCGTCGCATAGAGTTGCGGCACGAACAGGGCCAGCGGCAGGCCGGCCCCGGCGATCGGCACCGCCATCGAGGCGAACGCGATCAGCCGGAGCGCGGCGGGCCGGTCCGATGGGGACGACGCCTGCTCCGTTCTGGGCGCGGGAAAATCGTGGAACGCGAGCGTCGCCATGATGAATTCCTCAGATCCGAACACGGACCGTGGCGCCGACGGTGCGGGGGTCGCCGAGATTGGCGGTGATCAGGCCGGACGCCGCGACCGTCAGCGTCTGGAAATAATCCTTGTCGAACAGGTTCTTTGCCCAGACCGACAGGTCGTAGCGGCCGTCGTCCAGCCGCACGCCGATCCGCGCATTGCCGATCCCGTAGGAGGGCACGAGCGAATAGCGGCTGTCGCTGACCGCGGTGTAGAAGGACGAGCGCCAGTTATAATCGGCGTGTGCGTAGAGTTCGGTATGCGGCGCGATCGGCTGGTTGGCGTCCACCCCGCCGGTGAAGGTCCATTTCGGCACGCCCGCCAGCGGTTTGCCCGACAGGTCGGTGGATTGCGACAGGTTGAGCGTCTCGACCGGCGCAGGCCCCTTCGGGTAGCTGACATAATAGGCGTCGGCATAGGCGCCCGACAGGCTCAGGCTCACCCGCCTGGTCACCGACCAGACGGCGTCCGCCTCGATCCCGCGCGAGCGGGCAAGCGGGATATTCGTGATATAGTTCCGGAAATTGGTGGTGCTGGGGATCTGCTCGGTGATCGCCGTCTGGTAATTGGCGACGTCCGTCCAGAAGGCCGCGGCATTGAGCGTCAGCCTCCGGTTGAAGAGCTGGCTCTTCACGCCGAGTTCGTAATTGTCGACTTTCTCGGGCGCGACGACCGCGCTGATGCCGGCGGGCAGGTTGGACAGGTTGAGTCCGCCCGATTTGTTGCCGCGCGAATAGGTTGCGTAGAGCAGCACGTCCTGCACAGGCTTCCAGCCGAGCGTGACCAGTCCTGACAGGCTGTCGTCGCGTGTCTCCGCGCTGTACGATGTGACCGGGTTGAGCTGGTTGCGGATCGCCTGGGCGGTCGCCTGTTGCTTCGCTGTCAGGCCGGACAGCGAGAGGCCGGCGATCTGCTGCTGGCTGAAGCTGCCGTTCTTTTTCTCATGGGTGTAGCGCAGGCCGGTGGTCAGGCTGATCGCGTCGGAGAGATGCCAGACGGTCTGGCCGAACAGAGCGTAGCTCCGCGTCACGGGTGTCGATTGCGAGCGCGCCTCGAAGCCGTTGACCGCGGCATTCGCGGCGACCGGATCCGCCGCATATTGCGCCGGGAACAGCCATTTGGCCGCCGCCGACCCATAGGCCGATGCGCCATAGCCGCGCACGATCTGATAGAAATAATAGGCACCGACGACATAGTCGATCCGGTTCGCGCCGTTGGAGGCGAGCCGCAATTCCTGGCTGAACTGGCGCTGGTTGTTCTGCTGCTGGCTCTTGAGGTTGACTGGGAGCGCGGTCGAATCCGCATCGTTGGCGGGGAACCAGTTCCACTGGCGCCCGGCGGTGATCGACGTGATCGTCGCGGGGCCGATATCCCAGTCGATCTGGCCCGAAACGCCCCAGCTGTTCATGTTCGCCTGGAACGGCGCCTCTGCGTCGGTGATGCGGGCGAAGGGGGTGAAGGGCAGGGGCGTATAGCCCGCAAGCGTCACCCGATCGATGAAGTTGTTCGCGATCGCCGCGCCGTTGTCGTAGCGCGTGACCGCGCCGACGATCACGCCGATGCAGCAATTCTGCTTCTGCGAGCTGTAATCGCCGATCAGGCGCGCCGTGATGCTCGGCGTGGGGGTGAAGAGCAATTGGCCCCGTGCGCTGAAATTGTCGAAATCATGCACCTTGCGACCGGTGGTGATGTCGCGGATGAAGCCGTCGCGGTGCGTGTCGCTGATGCTCAGCCGGGCCGCGAGCAGATTGTCGACCAGACTGCCGCTGATCGAGCCGCGGACCTGGTGGAAGCCGTAATTGCCGCCTGTCGCCTCGCCGAAACCCTGCACGTCGAAGGTCGGGGCCTTGGAGCTGATGCTGATCGCGCCGGCGGTCGTGTTCTTGCCGAAAAGCGTGCCCTGCGGCCCGCGCAGCACTTCGATCCGGTCGAGGTCGACCAGCTCGAACTGGCTCTGCCCGAGCCGCCCGTAATAGACCTGGTCGATATAGATGCCGACGCCGTTCTCGAGCCCGTCATTGGTCAGGGCGACGTTGGAGCCGAGGCCGCGGATGTTCACATTGGTGTTGCGCGGGTTGAAGCTGAACACCTGGAGGCTCGGCACGCTCTGCTGGATCGTGCCCAGTGTATAGTCACCACGGGCGCGCAGGCTCTCTTCCCCCACCACGCTGAGGGCGATCGGCACGTCTTGCGCACGCTCCGATCGGCGGCGTGCGGTCACCACGACATCGGCGCCCGACCCGTCGGTGTCTGCAGCGGCGTCCGCGGCGGGAGAGGGCGTCTCCGAGGGGCGGAGGTCGTTGCTGGCGAGCTGGGAGCCGGCCGTTGCCGTCTGCGCGCTCGCCGGCTGGATCAGCAGCGCCAGCGGCGCGGCGCCGGCGAGCGCGGTGAAACGGAAGATCCGGCTTGGCGTCATGATGGTCTTGCCCCTTTAGGTGTCGGTCAACGCCGTCCTCGGCGCCGGGCGCAGATCTCCGCTCCCGCAAACGCATGGTCCGCGAAATAAAAGACAAGAAAGCCGGTGGCGCGAGGCGCGCACTATTCAAATATCAGTCAGTATCCGGCTATCCGGATGTCTTCTGTCTCAGCGGAATGCTGGCGGAGGGTGAAAATATGGGTTCCGCATATTATGCTGTCCTTGCCATCATGGAGAAGAGTCGGATTCATTGCCCGACCGGATAAGCTCAATGACTCTATTCCTATCGAGTCGATAGGATATGGGAAGGCAAGTTCGCCTTTCCGGTGCGAAAGCGCGACTAATGGCTATATGGTCGCGGTGGTCCGGCCCGCGCCCTTGCGGGAAACGCCGTAAGCGCCCACATGGGGGTGGCTGGCACTCTCATGCGGGGAGCGCCAAATCGCAAATCGGCAGCGCTGGCTTCCCGCTTGTGAAAGCGACGATTTCGTCGCGACCCAGCGACCGATCGGCGACTCCATGACCTTCCGACCCCTTCACGACCGTGTTCTCGTCCGCCGTATCGAAGCCGCGGAGAGGACCGCCGGCGGGATCATCATCCCCGAGACCGCCAAGGAAAAGCCGCAGGAAGGCGAGATCGTCTCGGTCGGTACCGGCATCCGCGCGGAGGACGGCACGATCACCCCGCTGGACGTGAAGGCGGGCGACAAGATCCTGTTCGGCAAATGGTCCGGCACCGAGGTCAAGATCGACGGCGAAGACCTGCTGATCATGAAGGAATCCGACGTCCTCGGCGTCGTCGGCTGATCCGATTTTCCTGCCCCGGCAAGGGCCGGGGCCGCCGGGTGGCGCCGGCCCGATCCAGGCTTCGAACCAATCATAGCGCCCAGGCTTTCGCCGCGGCGACAAAAGGAATTCCGACATGGCAGCCAAGGACGTCAAATTCTCGCGCGACGCGCGCGAAAGCATCATGCGCGGCGTGGATATCCTCGCCGATGCAGTGAAGGTCACGCTCGGCCCGAAGGGGCGCAACGTCGTGCTCGACAAGGGCTATGGCGCGCCGCGGATCACCAAGGATGGCGTCAGCGTCGCCAAGGAGATCGAGCTCAAGGACAAGTTCGAGAATATGGGCGCGCAAATGCTCCGCGCCGTCGCCTCGAAGACGCAGGATCATGCCGGTGACGGCACCACCACCGCGACCGTGCTCGCCCAGGCGATCGTACGCGAGGGCATGAAGTCGGTCTCGGCCGGGGTCAGCCCGATGGATCTGAAGCGCGGCATCGATCTCGCGGTCGCCCGGGTGGTCGAGGATCTGCTCGCGCGGTCGAGGCCCGTCTCGAACAACGAGGAAATCGCCCAGGTCGGCATCATTTCCGCCAATGGCGACGAAGAGATCGGCCGCCGTATCGCCGAGGCGATGGACCGGGTCGGCAAGGAAGGCGTGATCTCGATTGAGGATGCGCAGGGCATGGAGTTCGAGCTCGACGTGGTCGAGGGCATGCAGTTCGACCGCGGCTATCTCAGCCCGTACTTCATCACCAACACCGAGAAGATGTCGGTCGAACTCGTCGATCCGTACATCCTGATCCATGAGAAGAAGCTGTCGAACCTGCAGGCGATGCTCCCGATCCTGGAAGCCGTCGTGCAGTCGGGCCGTCCGCTCCTGATCATCGCCGAGGATATCGAGGGCGAGGCGCTCGCCACGCTCGTGGTCAACAAGCTGCGCGGCGGCCTCAAGGTCGCAGCCGTCAAGGCGCCCGGCTTCGGCGATCGCCGCAAGGCGATGCTCGAGGATATCGCGATCCTGACCAAGGGCGAACTCGTCTCACCGGATCTGGGCATCAAGCTGGAGAGCGTGACGATCGAAATGCTCGGTACCGCCAAGCGCGTCACGATCGACAAGGACAACACCACGATCGTCGACGGCGCCGGCGACGCGGTATCGATCGCGGCGCGGGTCGAGGCGATCCGCCAGCAGATCGAGCTCAGCACCAGCGAATATGACCAGGAGAAGATGCAGGAGCGTCTCGCCAAGCTCGCGGGCGGGGTGGCGATCATCAAGGTCGGCGCATCGACCGAGGTCGAACTGCGCGAGCGCAAGGATCGCGTCGACGACGCGCTCCACGCGACCCGGGCGGCGGTCGAGGAAGGCATCGTCCCCGGTGGCGGCACGGCGCTGCTCTACGCCTCGCGCGCGCTCGAGGACATGGTGGGCGCGAACGACGACCAGACCCGCGGCATCGATATCGTGCGCAAGGCGCTGCATGCGCCGCTGCGCCAGATCGCCGAGAATGCCGGCCATGACGGCGGCGTCGTCGCGGGCCGCCTGATCGACGGGAACGACCATGACATGGGCTTCAACGCCCAGACCGAGCAGTATGAAAATCTCGTCCAGGCAGGCGTGATCGATCCGACCAAGGTCGTGCGCTCGGCGCTGCAGGATGCGGCCTCGGTCGCCGGCCTGCTGCTCACCACCGAGGCGGCGATCGCCGACGCCACGGAGGATTCTCCGGCCTCGCCGGCGCTGTCCGGCGGCAGCGGCTTCTGATCCCGTCGATACCGGCCCCGGGGATATCGCATCCCCGGGGCCTCTCTCTTTCCCAAGGAATTGCCATGTCGAGAGTCCCTGTCCGCCCCTTCCTCGTCGCCAAGGACGAGGATGGCGTCTTCCGCGTGACCGTGCGCACCACCCGCTACAATTCGCAGGGCTATCCGCTCGTGTCGGCCGAACTGCTCGACGATACGTTCCGCACCCAGACCGCCGCCCGCACCTTCGTGCGCGAGCAGTACAAGGCCGAAACCGGCGACATCGCGACGAAATAGCCCGGCGCGGCGCTCAGCCCGGCGATCCCCGCCGATCTGTGCCGCGATCCGGGCATCACGGTCGACCCGCAGGAATTGAACGACTGGGCCTATTGCCTGCTTTCCTTGGCGAGCCGGGACAGGCGCTGGTAGTTCCGAGGATCGGCGTTACGCCGGACCCGAAGAACGACAATGCGGCGAGGTGGTTGAAACGATTGCGGGAATGAGGGGGCGGGCCCCTTGACCTTGACATGATGTCAATCTCCATATGGGTTGCTCAAGGAGCATTCCCATGGACCACCCACATGCGCACGATCATGCGAGGACTGCCGCCGCGGGGGCGGTGAAGGACCCGGTCTGCGGCATGACCGTCGATCCGGCGACGACGCCGCATCACGCCGGGCATGCCGGTACCGACTATCATTTTTGCAGCGCGGGTTGCCGCACCAAGTTCGTCGCCGATCCCGAACGCTATCTGGCGCCCGCCGCGCCTGTCGAGGCTGCGCCGGGAACGATCTGGACCTGCCCGATGCATCCGGAGATCCGCCAGGATCATTCCGGTCCCTGCCCGATCTGCGGCATGGCGCTCGAGCCGGCGATGGTGACGGCCGATAGCGGGCCGAGCCCCGAACTGACCGACATGACACGGCGCTTCTGGCTTGGGCTGGCGCTCGCCCTGCCGGTGTTCGTCCTGGAAATGGGCGGTCATGTTTTCCCCGCGCTGCATCATCTCGTGCCGATGCGCGTGTCGGCCTGGATCCAGCTCGCGCTGGCGACGCCGGTGGTCTGGTGGGCGGGGTGGCCCTTTTTCGAGCGCGGCTGGGCTTCGCTCCGTACGCGCAATCTCAACATGTTCACCCTCATCGCGATGGGGACCGGAATCGCCTGGAGCTACAGCATCGTGGCCACGCTCGCCCCGGGCATCTTCCCGGCCGCCTTCCGCGCGCCGGACGGCTCGGTCGCGATCTATTTCGAGGCGGCGGCGGTGATCACGGTGCTGGTGCTGCTCGGCCAGGTGCTCGAACTGGGCGCGCGCGAGCGCACGTCCGGGGCGATCAAGGCGCTCCTGAACCTCGCGCCGCGCACCGCGCGACGGATCGGGGCAGACGGTCAGGACGAGGAAGTCGGCATCGATGCGATCGCGGTCGGTGATCGGCTGCGTGTCCGCCCCGGCGAGAAGGTACCGGTCGACGGCCTGGTCGAGGACGGGCGCTCGTCGCTCGACGAATCCATGGTGACGGGCGAATCCATGCCGGTCACCAAGGCAGTCGGGGCCAGCGTGATCGGCGGGACGCTCAACCAGACCGGCGCGCTGATCGTCCGTGCCGAGAAGATCGGGCGCGATACGATGCTGGCGCGGATTGTCCAGATGGTCGCTGACGCGCAACGCTCGCGCGCGCCGATCCAGCGCATGGCGGATCGGGTGGCCGGCTGGTTCGTGCCCGCGGTGCTGGTGGTGGCGGTATTCGCCTTTGCCGGCTGGTCGATCTGGGGGCCGGAACCGCGCTTTGCCTATGGCCTGGTCGCGGCGGTATCGGTGCTGATCATCGCCTGTCCCTGCGCGCTCGGCCTCGCCACGCCGATGTCGATCATGGTCGGGGTCGGGCGGGGCGCCGGGCTTGGCGTGCTGATCAAGAATGCCGAGGCGCTGGAGCGCATGGAAGAGGTCGACACGCTGGTGGTCGACAAGACCGGCACGCTGACCGAGGGCCGCCCCTCCGTGACGGCGATCGTGGCGGCGGACGGCTTTGGCGAGGACGATCTGCTCCGCCTCGCCGCCGGGGTCGAGCGCGCGTCGGAGCATCCGCTGGCGCGGGCGATCGTCGCGGCGGCGGAAGGGCGTGGCATCGCGCTGCCCGAGGTCGCGGATTTCGACTCTCCCACCGGCAAGGGTGCGCTTGGCACCGTCGAGGGCAGGCGGGTGCTGCTCGGCAATGCAGCGTTCCTCGCCGAGCACGGCGTGGACGCTGCGCCGTTTGCCGCCCGGGGCGATGCGTTGCGCGCCGATGGCGCCACCGCGATCTTCGCGGCGATCGATGGACGGGTGGCGGGCGTGCTGGCGATCGCCGATCCGGTCAAGCACAGCACGGCGGCGGCGCTGGCCGCGCTCCGCGCCGAGGGGATCCGGGTCGTCATGCTCACCGGCGACAACCGCGTCACGGCGGAGGCGGTGGCCCGGTCGCTCGGCATCGACGAGATCGAGGCGGACGTGCTGCCCGATCGCAAGAGCGCGGTCGTGGCGCGCCTGAAAGGCGAGGGGCGGGTGGTCGCCATGGCGGGGGACGGCGTCAACGACGCCCCGGCGCTCGCCGCCGCCGATGTCGGCATCGCGATGGGATCGGGTACCGACGTCGCGATCGAAAGCGCGGGCATCACCCTGCTCAAGGGAGATCTGATGGGCATCGTCCGCGCGCGCCGCCTGTCCCAGGCGACCATGTCCAACATCCGCCAGAACCTCGTCTTCGCCTTTGTCTACAACGCGGCGGGGATTCCGGTGGCGGCGGGGCTGCTCTATCCCTTTTTCGGCATCATGCTGTCGCCGATGATCGCGGCGGCGGCGATGGCGCTGTCGTCGGTCAGCGTCGTCACCAATGCGTTGCGGCTCAATCGGAGGAAATGGTGAATATCGGCGAGGCGGCACAGGCGAGCGGGGTCTCGCAGCGGATGATCCGCCATTACGAGAAGATCCGCCTGGTGCCGGCCGCGCCGCGGCGCGACAGCGGGTACCGCGATTATTCCGACGGCGATGTGCATCGCCTGCGCTTCATCGCCAATGCGCGCGATCTCGGTTTCCCGATCGGGGATATCGCCACCTTGCTCTCGCTCTGGTCCGATACCGGCCGGGCCAGCGCCGAAGTGAAGGCGCTCGCGCTTGCGCGTGCCGCGGAACTGCGCCGCAAGGCCGAGGCGCTGGAGGCGATGCGTCGCTCGCTGCTCGATCTCGCCGAAGCCTGCCATGGCGATGATCGCCCCGATTGCCCGATCCTGGAGGGGCTGTCGCAGCGGCGTAATTGAATCCGTCCGGATGGTTGTCGCGCGCGGCGTAAAGTGCTGAAGACGGCGCGCGATCGGCTCTCCGGCCGGTCCGTCGCGAGGTCCCCGATGTTCCGATCCGCCGCCCGCCTGATCCTTCCGGCAATTCCCTTCTTCGCCACCGCTTCGGCCCAGACCTATCAGCCGCGCGAGACGTTCGCGCCGTTCGACATGGGCCAGCCGGCGAACGAGATCCGCTCCGCCAGCGGCGTGCCCGGCCCGCGTTACTGGCAGAATCGCGCCGACTATGCGATCCACGCCACCCTCGATACCGCGACCAGGACGATCAGCGGCACGGTCGAGATCAGCTATGCCAATAACAGTCCCGATGCGCTCGACGTGCTGTGGCTGCAGCTCGACCAGAATCTCTACAAGCCCGGTTCGCGGGGCGCTCTCTCGCGTGGCGGCATGGCGCGCGGCGCGACCGAGGGGATGACGATCGACGCAGCCGAGGTGCGGATCGCGGGCAAGGCGATCGCGCTCACCCCGCTGATCAGCGACACCCGCGCGCAGCTGCGCCTGCCCGCCCCGCTCGCCGCGGGCGGCAAGGCGGTCGTGGTGCTGCGCTATCATTACACCGTCCCCGGCTTGTTCGGCGGCCGCACAGCCTGGGGGACGTCGAAGGACGGCGAAATCTATGATATCGCGCAATGGTATCCGCGCATGGCGGTCTATGACGATCTGCGCAGCTGGGATCCGGCGCCCTATCTCGCCCAGGAATTCTATCTCGAATATGGCACGTTCGATTATTGGGTGACGGTGCCGTCGGCGATGATCGTCGCCGGGTCGGGCGCGCTGATGAACCCGGCCGAGGTGCTCACCAGGGCTCAGATCGCCCGGCTCGCCCGGGCCCGGACCAGCGACGCCACCGTCGATATCCGCGCCCCGTCCGAGATCGGCGATCCGGCGACGCGCCCGAAACGGGGCGGCACGCTCACCTGGCATTTCCGCATGGAGAACACCCGCGACGTGGCCTGGAGCGCCTCCAGCGTCTTCGCCTGGGATGCCGCGCGCATCAACCTGCCCGGTGGCAAGAGCTCGATGGCGATGTCGCTCTATCCGGCTGAGAGCCAGGGCCGCGATCGCTGGGGACGTTCCACTGAATATATGAAGGACGCGGTCGAACGCTTCTCGGCCAGATATTATCCCTATCCCTGGCCCGCCGCGATCAACATTGCCGGGCCGGCGACCGGCATGGAATATCCCGGCATCGTGTTCGACGGCATTCCCGATGCCGGCAAGACGCTGTTCTGGATCAGCGCGCACGAGATCGGGCATAGCTGGTTCCCGATGATCGTCGGCTTCGACGAACGCCGCGACGCCTGGATGGACGAGGGCTTCAACACCTTTATCGACGTCTATGAATCGGACGATTTCAACAAGGGCGAATATGCGCCCAAGCGCGACAGCGAATTCGCGCCCGGCGGCGGCAACCCGGTCGACGAGATCCTGCCCGTCCTCGCCGATCCCGCCGCCCCGCCGATCCTGTCGCGCGCCGATACGGTGGTCGAGAAATACCGCCACGCCGTCACCTATTTCAAATCCGCGCTCGGGCTGAAGCTGCTTCGCGAGGAGATATTGGGGCCGGACGTCTTCGACCCCGCCTTTCGCCGTTTCGTCGCGGCCTGGGCGTTCCGGCATCCCAAGCCCGCCGATTTCTTCCGCGCGATGGAAAGCGATTCGGGCGAGGATCTCAGCTGGTGGTGGCGCGGCTGGTACGCGAACAACTGGCAGCTCGATCTCGCCGTGGGCGGGGTGAAGCCGGCCGGCGATGGCTGGCTGGTCCGCGTGGAAAGTCGCGACAAGCTGGTGATGCCGGTCACGCTGCGCCTCACCTTTGCCGACGGTACGGTGCGCGATCAGCGCCTGCCGGTCGAAACCTGGATCCGACAGGCCGCGACGGACGTTCCCGTGACGGGCGGCAAGCTCGTCCGCGCCGAGCTCGACCCCGACCACCGGCTGCCGGATCGGGATCGCGGCAACAATCTGTTCGAGGTGCCGAGGCAATGACGGATTCGATCGACGACACGATCATCGACACGCCCGACGGTCCGATGACCTGGGCGCAGTGGAAGAAGAAGAACCCGGTCCAGATTCCCTCGCGCCGCACCAAGGGCAAGGACCTGCCGGTCAAGGTGAAGCGCTTCACCGAGAAGAAATAGGGTTCGATTCCACGCCCATCGAACCAGTGTACGGTCGATGAGCAATTCAATGCGGGCGGAAGCGGCTCTGGCGGCCGCTCCCCGGACGGCGCCGGGGAGCGCCGGTCCTACGCCATCCCGTCGAACGTCGCGGCGCGGTGGCGAATCTGGGTCAGCGATTCATCCACCAGCAATCGGCCGTCGCGCCATACCGGCCGCAGCACATTGGGCCGCCCGTCCAATGGTTCGAAGCGCCGGCCGTCGACCGGCACCGTCGCCCAGCGGCCATCCTCCTCGACCAGTCCGATCAGCCCGCGCTTGGAGCGCTTCGCGCTGTCGGTCGCCGGATCCTTGAAGACGTCGCGCCACCTGCCGCCGACCTCGGCCGCGCTGGTCTTGTAGGCGAAGCCGAGCGTGTCGCGGTCGAGCCGCTGCAGCAGCGCGCCGCCCATGCCGAAGGCGATGTTGCTCGCGGAAAAGCCGCTGGCGACGATCCGGTCGAGGATGGCGCCGATGCTGGCCGGGTTGACCCCGTCGCCCTGGATCACGCGGACATTGTTGAGCACCCGATAGCCCTTGCCGTTGACCTGCGTGCCGAAGCGCGCGGCAAGCAGCGCCATGGTCTTCGCGACCACCGTCACCGGGTCGCCGCTGTCCGGGCGGACCACCAGCGTCGCCCCGCTGTCGATCACGCGCCGGCGCAGCCGCTCGCCCCAGAGATGGTCGACGGCATTGTAGAGGTCATAGCTGTCGGAGACGACGGCATAGACGCCGCCGGGCTTGCCGAACTGCGCGATCATGTTGGCATAGGCATCCACTTCATGCTCGCGTCCCCAGCTGGTGATCGTGCTGTGCTCGGCGGCCGGAATGCTGAAGCCGGCCATCGGCTCATTGTACAGCCGGCGCGCGGCCACGATCGCGGACAGCGTATCGGTGCCCTTGAAGTTCACCAGGTGCGCCATGCCGCCGAGCGCTGCGCTCGCCTCGCTTGAAACGCCGCGCGCGCCGAAATCGTGCAGCTTGAACGGCAGCTCGCCCGCCGGATCGTCCGCGGTCTTCTCGAGCGCGGCGAGGATGCGCTGGCGCACATGCCAGCTGATCGTCGCCACGGTGACGGGATACCAGACGCGCAGCAGCGCTGTCTCGACATAGCTGGTCAGCCACGGAAAATCGGGATCGGTGTTGACGACCGTCATCAGCGCTTCGTGCGCCGGAACGATCGATCCTTCCGCCACCGCGCGGATCTCGATCGGCAGCCGTCCCTCATGCCGGTGGAGCAGCAGGTCCCAGCCATGGGCGTTGAACGGCACGCCGTGATCGCGCAGCACGTCGCATGCCTCGTCGACGTCGCGGCGCGTGACCGGCCGGCCGAACTCCTGCTTCAGGATCGCCTGCAGCCCGAAGAACAGGCTGTGCTCATAGGCACCGCCCCGGCTCTCGGCATAGGCGAAGACGCGCTGCGTGTCGGGCGGATATTGCAGGAAGTGGCTGGTCTTGTAGCTGTCGGTGTTGAGGACTGGATTGATCATGACGGAAGCTCCTTCGCGTCGTGGTGATGGCGCCGGGGTCTGTCCCCTGTGCCGGGAGAGGTTCGGTTCAGGCCGCGCCCAGGAAATGTTCGAGGATGAAGAAATGATCCTCGAACAACAGTCCGCGCATTCGCATCGCGTCGGCGACGGGAACCCAGCGCGCCCGGTCGGCATCGTCGCCGCCGCGCACGGCGGGCAGCGGCCCCGATGGAAAGTCGAAGTGAAAGGCGTGGGTGATGGTCCGCCCGCGCAGCGAACGATCCGGGTGGTCGAACACCGCGTGCGCCTTTTCGCTGCCCTTCAGCACCGGCACCGGCAGTTTCAGCCGCGTTTCCTCGCGCAGCTCGCGGATCGCGGCATCGCGCACGCTCTCCTCCTGCTGGACGAACCCGCCCGGCAGCGCCCATAGCCCACGCCCCGGCTGGGCCTTGCGCTGGACGAGCAGCACATGGCCCGAATGCACCACCACCGCATCGGCGGTGACGAAGGTCGGCGCATAGGGCGCGTTCGCCCAGGCGGCGCGGTAGCGTGCGAGATGCTCGAACTCCGCCCGCAGCGCGGCAAAGGCCTCGGTCGCGCGAAACGCGTCGAGCATGCCGAACACCGGCGGCGGCACGGCCGCCTCGATCAGCCGCATCGCACCGGCGTCACCGGCGAACAGATGCCGGCGCAACTCGGTGGCTGACTGCATCTGGATCGGGTCCGCCTCGACGAGCCGCCACTGCGGAAAGGCATCGAGATAGGCGCTGCTCGCGTCCTTGCGGTGCCCGACCAGCGCGATGCCGGGAGCGCCCGCCAGGCCCAGCGCCGACACATGCGCCTGGACGCCCGCAATCCACGCGGTGTCGTTATAGAGATGATCGACCAGCGGCCGGATCGTCACGCGCGCCGCGTCGTCGCCGAGCGCGGCGCGAATCATCACCTCGCGTTCGGCAAAGGTCCAGGGGTTGCGGACGGTTCGCGGCGCGTCGGCCGAACCGATCAGGATCAGGATGTCATGGGCTTCGCGCAGCGCGCGGGAGAATACCGCCATATGGCCGGTATGAACGGGTTCGAAGCGGCCAATGCAGACCGCGAGATCGTATCGCATCATGAGGCTCCCTCATGTCATGTCGCGCCGGTCTCCCCGGCGCGGTGATCCGGAATCCCCGAATCACGTGGGAAGGATAGGAGCCTCCGGGCGGGCGATCAACGGGTTTGCGGCATTCCGGTCTTCGGGGGCGCCGGTCGCGACCGGATGCCCGTACGGCGATGCATCACCCCGCGGACCAGTCCATCACTTCGGTGGCGCCGATCCAGAGCGAGCGCGATCCCCGCGCGTCGCGCTCGACGCGCAGCCGCAGGCCCCAGCCCCGGAGCGTCTCGATCGGGTTGGTCGCGCCCAGCGCGGCGAATTTGCGCCGGATCCGGAACACCAGCACTTCGCATGTGTCCGGCCGCGCGGCGTGGTCGATCAGCAACTGGCGCAGGTCGCTCCAGGCGGAGCGCTCGCGCTTGATGAGGTGCGCCAGGATCTCGGCCTCGAGCGGAGAGAGCGGGACGCGCTGGCCGTTCCAGCAGATCTCGAGCGGGTCGAAGGTCGCGGTCAGCGCGCCGCGCTTGATCAGCGGGCGACGGCCCTGGGGATGCGCCATCCGCGCTGTCGCGGCGCGCGAGTCGGGATCGTGTCGGGAGGCGGTGCCGTGCATGGGGCATATGATAGCCACGGGACGCGCCGGCTCATCCGCGATGCCGCGAATGGCGCGGTGATCCCGATGAACGACCCGAAAGACGCGAACGGCACGCTGCGGCCGATCAACGACCCGCCCGGCCTGTTTACCCGACGGCAAATCGCTGGTTACGAGGGCCGATGAATGGGACGACCGACCCTGTATCCGCCGAGACCGACAGCAGCCGGCTGGTCCGTCGTACGACCACCTGGTTCATCCTGCTGTTCTGGATCGCCCAGTTCACGATGTTGACCATCCTGCGGCACCTGAATCTCGGCGAGGAGGAGAAGCTTGCCTATCTTCTGCCGCGCCTGTGCGTCACCGCGGTCGGGGTCGGCGTATCGTTCGCCATCGCCGATCGGCTGCGCCGGCTGGCGGGCAGGACGATGACCCGCAAGCTGGTCACCGCCTTTGCCTGCGCGCTGATCGGCTGCCTGGTCCATAGCGCGGCGAATCTCGCGGCATTCCAGCTCTTCGCCCCGACGGAGAGCAGTGCCGCCTTCACCCTCGGCCTCTATCTCGCTGCGCTGTTGCAATGGTTCTGGGCCTATGCCGCGCTCACCGCCCTGCTCCTTGCCGTCACGAGCAGCCTCGAGCTCAGTGATCGCGAGCGACGGATCGCTGACCTGCAACGCGTCGCCCATACGGCGCAGCTGCGGGCGCTGCGCTATCAGCTGAACCCGCATTTCATGTTCAACACGCTCAATTCGATCGCCGCGCTGATCTCGCGGCGCGAGGCGGAGACGGCGGAGGCGATGGTCGAAAATCTCGCCGATTTCCTGCGCGCGGGCCTGTCGCTCGATCCGCACGAGGATATCCCGCTCGATCGCGAGATCGAGCTCCAGTCGCTCTATCTCGCGATCGAGACACTGCGCTTCCCCGATCGGCTGCGGGTCGAGATCGACGTGCCTGCCGAAGTCCGCGGCGCGCTGGTGCCCAGCCTCGTCACCCAGCCGCTGGTGGAGAATGTGGTGCGCCATGCCGTCGCGATCAGCATCGAGCCGGTCGTGCTGGGGATCGCCGCACGGCGCGATGGCGATCGGCTGCACATCAGCGTGCGCAACAGTGCCCCGGCCGGTACGCGGGGCAGCGCCGGCGGCACCGGGGTTGGGCTCGCCAATGTGGCGGATCGCCTTCACGCCCGGTTCGACCGGGATTGCACCTTCCGCGCCGAAGCGCAGGCGGATGGCGGCTTTCTGGTGGCGATCGAACTCCCCTGGTCGACGGCGAGTTGAGGCGATGATCCGGCTGCTGCTCTGCGATGACGAACTGCTGGCGGTGCACCGGTTGCAGGATCTGCTCGGCCGTATCGACGGCGTCGAGGTGGTCGGCAGCGCCGCCAACGGGGCGGCGGCGCTGGCCGAGATCGCGGCGCTTCGCCCCGATGCGGTGCTGCTTGATGTCGAGATGCCGTTGCTCGACGGGTTCGACGTGGTCGAGGCGCTGGCGGGAACGGGCGCGGCGCCGCCGCTCATCGTGTTCGTGACGGCCTATCCCCATTTCGCCGCCGCTGCGTTCGAGACGGGGGCGATCGACTTCCTGACCAAGCCGATCCGGCTCGGCCGGCTGCAGGTGGCGATCGACCGTGTGCGCCGCGCGATCGAGGATCGCAGCGCCCGCACGCGCATCACTGAACTGGCGGGCCAGCTCGACGCCTTGCGCCGGGAACGCGGCGGCGACGCGATCGAGCACCGCCACGTCTGGGTGCAGCGCCGGGGCGAGACCGTCCGCGTCGATCTCGACCGGGTCGACTGGATCGCGGCCGAGGGCGAATATGTCCGGCTGTTCCTGGGCGAGGCGAACTATCTCCATCGCGAATCGCTGACCGCGATCCTCGGGCAGCTCGATGCGCAGCGCTTCGCCCGGATCCATCGCTCCTATATCGTCAATCGCGACCGCGTCACGTCGGTCCGGCGGCTCGCGACCGGCAGCTACCAGCTCACGATCGAAGGCGGGACGACGCTGCCGGTCGGCCGAAGCTACCGCAAGCCCGTGCGCGGCATGCTGGGGAACGAGGGAGGCTGAGACGCAGCGCGCCAGAACCTGAATTCCCGCGGTAACCTGCTTCTGTCTTGGTCGGCCGCGCTTTAGGATGTTCGCATGGCGCGCCGGGTGGCGTCGTGCAGCTGTGGACAGCTTCGCCTGGCCTGCGAGGGCGAATCGGTGCGTCGGCGGCCTTCCATTTCTGTCCGGTGTGCGGCGCGACCGTCTATTGGGAACCGTCCGGAGCGCCCGACCTCGTCACCCTCGCGGTGGGCGCCTTTGCCGACCCCGGGTTTTCCGCCGCCGGACGTCTCGGTCTATGAGGAGCGGCAGCACCCATGGGCGCTCGCGGCGGGGCAGTTGCCGCTGGAGCATCAGTTCTAGCGAGCCGGTTCGATATCGGCCATGCTTGCAGCGCGGCCTTTCAACGGCACGCGTGAACAGGAAGGCGACAGGCATGAAGCGTTTCCGCCGTCTGGCCCTGTACGGGGCGCTGGCCATGATCGCCTCGACGAGTGCGCTCGCCCGGACGCGGCCGGATCCGGTCGAGACGGCGGCGCGCGCGGCGATGGCGGAGACCGGCGCGCGGGGTCTTGCCATCGCGACGATCGCCGGCGGCAAGGTGCGGACGGTGCGGACCTGGGGAGTCCGCAACGCCAGGGGTGATCCCCTGACGCCGGACACGGTGATGTACGGCGCATCGCTGACCAAGGCGGTGTTCGGCTATTTCGTCACTCAGCTCGCCGCCGAAAAGCGCCTCGACCTCGATCGGCCCATCGCCGCGCTGCTGCCCAGGCCGCTGCCCGACTATGGCAATCTCGATGCCTATGGCAATTGGGGCGATCTGGCCGGAGACGATCGCTGGCGGGCGATCACGCCGCGCATGGTGCTGAACCACGCTACCGGCTTCGCCAACTTCGCCTTTCTCGAGCCGGACGGGAAGTTGCGCATCCACTTCGACCCCGGCACGCGCTATGCCTATTCGGGCGAGGGCATCTCGCTCCTCCAGTTCGGCATCGAACGGGGGCTGGGCCTGGATGTGGGGGCCGAACTGCAGCGCCGCTTCTTCGGCCCGCTCGGGATGACCCGTACCAGCCTGACATGGCAAGCGGGGTTCGCCCCGAACATCGCGGACGGATGGGACGAGCGGGGCAGGGTAGAGCCCCATGACGAGCGCAGCCGGGTGCGCGCCGCCGGATCGATGGACACGACGATCCGTGATCTGTCCCGCATGGCGGCGGCGATGGTGCGCGGCGACGGGCTGCCCGCGCGCTGGCGCGCCGCTTATGCGCAGGGCACGTTGCCGATCACGACCCGGCAGCAATTCCCGACCCTGCTGCCCGATGCGCCCCCGGCGGAGCGGCCGAATGCCACGGCCGCGCTCGGCGTCATCGCCTTCACCGGATCGCAGGGGCGGGGATGGCTGAAGGGCGGCCACAACGACACCACCGCCAACACCTTGGTATGCCTGGAAGCGGGTCGGCGCTGCGTGCTGATCCTGTCCAACGACGTGCGCGCCGAGCGCGCCTTCCCGGCGCTGGTCCGCGCCGCGCTCGGCGAGACGGGCGTTCCCTATCGCTGGGAATATCCGGGGCTGCCGCGCTACTGAGCATCCCGGCCACGACGCGCGGCGGCCGCTGCAGGGGATCCCGACGGGCCGGGATTGGCCCGCTTCCTGCGGTTCTGCCATAGGGGCGCGCGGCGTGCGGGTCGGACGCCAGGGGTTCGGGGCATCGGGGAAAGCGGCATCGTGACGGTATCGACCAAAGGCCTGTCGCTCATGGCGGGGGCGGCCGCGCTGCTGATCGTCTCGGCGGGTGTCGCTGCGGCGGGGCTGCAGCCGGTGCCGCGCGATGCGCCCGTCTCGTTCACGGCGGGCCAGGCGGAAAAGGGCCTTGTCGGCTATCGCACCTGGTGCGCTGACTGCCACGGCACGGATCTCGACGATGGGGAATTTGGCGGTCCGCCGCTGAAGGGCGCTGCGTTCCGCGCGCGATGGTTCGGCCGGCCGGCCGGCGCGCTGGTCGGCTTCATGCGCGATGCGATGCCGCCGGATGCGCCGGGCCGGCTGCCGCCGGGCAGCTATGTCGAGATCGCTGCCTATCTGCTGGACGCGAACGGCGTGCCGCCCGGTGCGCGGGAATTGCCCGCGGAGATGGAGCGCTTGAACCGCCTGCGGCTCGAGGCGCCGGTGACCGAGGCAGTAAAGGGAGGGGGGAACCAGGCCGGTGCACTCGCCAAAACGCCCGGCCTGGTTCCGCAGCCGTAGAAGGGGGGCTTCATATCGGCTGGCATCCCCAGATATGACGATCTCCTGCGGCGTCGCCACTCCGTAATTTCCCGTGTTCGTCACCGAATCGGTGGTAGTTGCGGACGCATCGGCCGAAAGACCGCGACGTGACGCGCGCTTTCGACCCCGCTTTACAATGGCGATGCGGTCAACGAAGGGATATCCGCTCATCGCGGGTTCAACCGGACTGTGCGAGGGCGCGAACGGATTGCGGCGTAGGAGCAGGGAATGAAGTATCTTTTCGGTCTGGCGACGATGGCGGCTCTCACTGGCGCGACCGCGCTTTCGGCTGCTCCCCCGGCGAACCCGGTCGCTGGTGCCACCGTGTTCAAGAAATGCGCGATCTGCCACAATGTCGATCCGTCGGGCCGCAACGGCCTCGGCCCTAACCTGCGCGGCGTGGTGAATCGCAAGGCCGGCACGCTTGCCGGCTATACCTATTCGCCGGCGATGAAGGCGTCCGGCCTGGTCTGGAACGAGAAGACGCTGACGCGCTATCTCGCGTCGCCGCGCCAGGTCGTCCCCGGTACCAAGATGACCTTCGCGGGGCTGCCCAACCCGCAGGAGCAGGCGGACGTCATCGCCTATCTCAAGCAGAACGGCCCGGCGAAGAAATAACGGCTTCCGGCGCCTTCGCCGGAGGGCCGTTCCTTAACCGCGCCTCAACTGCCGGCCGGCTACCCGTGCCGGCATGCGTATCAGTACCATCACCAACTGGGCCTATGGCGTCACCGTGCTGCTGACCGCAGTCTCGGGTGGCGCCTTCATCCTCTCGGCGCGCGCCGCCGAAGAGGAACGCATCGCGGTGGAGCGCCACCTCGCGCTCGACGATTTCGGCGATGCGCTGGCGCTCGCCGCGGAGAAGCGGTCCGACGAGGCTCGGCTCTATGCGATGCGCGGCGCCGCGCGGCATCTGGCCGCCTTTCGCCTGGACGACAGCCAGGCCCATGCGCGCGAGCGCATCATCGCGAAACTCCGGGCGGTCGGCCTCGCCCCCGCCGAGCTTGCCGCGCTGGCCGAGGCGGAAGCCAGCCTCGACGAACTCGACGCGATCGAGCGGGCCGCCGTTGCCAGGGTCGCGGCGGGGGATGCCGCCGCCGCGCAGCGCGCGCTGTTCGGGCCCGATCACGAGCGCGCGCAGACGGCAGTGCTCGAACCCGTGCGGCGTTTCCGCGCGCTGATCGCGGCGCGCACCGGGACCATGCTGGCCGATGCGCGGGCGCGAAGCGACCGGCTCGCCCTGATCGCCCGGGCAATGCTGGTGCTGACCGCGGCGCTGTTCCTCGCCGTGCTCTATTTCGTCCTGCGCCGCCGGGTTGCCGTGCCGCTGACCCGGATGACGGGGATCGTCACGCGGCTGGCGCGACAGGATTACAGCGTCGAGGTGCCGCAGGATCGCCGTCGCGACGAGATCGGCGACATGACCAATGCGATCCACATCTTCCGCGACAATGGCCTGGAGCGCGACCGGCTCGAGGCCGAGCGCGCGGCGGATCGGCGTGCGAAGGACGCGATCCTGCAGATGATGTACCGCCTCCAGGCGACCGAGACGCAGGAGGAGCTGGCCGCGGTGGTCGCCTGCTTCGCGCCGCAGACCTTTCCCGGTCTGGCCGGCAATCTCTATGTGCAGAATCATACCCGTACCGCGCTGACCCTGGCGAGCAGCTGGCTCGATCCGCTGGTCGCGCTGCCGGGCTTTCCGTCGGCCGATTGCTGGGCGCTGCGCCGCGGGCGCCCGCACGCCAGCAACCGGGACCATGGCGACATCGCCTGCGCGCATATCGGCGAAAGCGGCGCCCCGGGCCTCTGCGTACCGCTCACCGCGCAGGGCGACACCATCGGGCTGCTCTATTTCGAGGAGCGGGACGGCGCGGAGCAGATCGCCGATGCGTCGCGGCTCTATCTGGAGCTGATGGCGGAGAATATCGGCCTCGCGCTCGCCAATCTGCGGCTGCGCGAACAGCTCACCAACCTCGCGATCCGCGACGCGCTGACCGGCCTGCTCAACCGCCGTTGCCTCGACGAGGCGCTCGGCCGGCAGATGCGCGACACGCCGACCGAGGGGCTTGCCTGCCTGATGATCGACATCGACCATTTCAAGCGCTTCAACGACGTGTTCGGGCACGAGGCGGGCGACATGGTGATGCAGCATGTCGCGGCGATCATGCTCGATGCGGTCGGGGCGGCGGGGCAGGTCTATCGTTTCGGCGGCGAGGAGTTCACGATATTGCTGCCGCAGGGGGACGAGGCTGCCGCGCTGGCGATGGCCGAGCGGATCAGGGCCCGGGTCGGGGCGGCGCCGCTATCCTATCGCGGCCGCGTTCTCGGCCATATCAACATATCGATCGGCGCCGCCGTCCTGCCGCAGGATGGTCCTGCCACCAACCTGCTGGCGCGGGCGGATTCGGCGCTCCTCGTCGCCAAGGCGGGCGGCCGCAACCGCGTCGTCGCCGCGTCGAGCGTCCGCCCGGAAGAGGGCAGGGGCAGCGCGGCGGCGTAAGGCACGTCCGCGGCGGGCGGCGGCCGGATCGATGGCCGGGCGTCGCCATGGTCGCGGCCCGGGCGAACGGACGCCCCGGCCCCGTCACTGCGTCGCGACATTGCCCCCGGGTCCGGGGCCGGTCGATGCGATCCAGCCGTCACCCACCCGCGACACCTTGATCCGCGACACCGGATAACCGGCCTCGCGCAGATGCGAGAGGATCTCTGCGGCCGTGAAATGATGGCGGGTGTCGTGCTCCGCCCAGAACAGGGTCGGGCAACTGCCGGAGAGCCGCCGGGAGGCGGCCGGCTCGATCGCGAAGCCGAAGCGCCGCGCCATGACCTGGTACGCCATCGCCACGGCCGCTTCATTGTCGCGCGGCGGAATGGCGATGAGGTCGGCGTTCCAATAGGGATCGATGTGCACGGCGGTGTCCGGGCACCGGGCAACCTGCCGGCCGATCACGGCTGCGGTACCCGCCCAGCTGTTCTTCCTGGCCGTTTCCAGGCGATTGTCGTTGATGGCGACAAGACTCGCGGCCGCGGCGGCGAGCAGCAGCAGCGCGGCAAGCCGGTCGCCGGATTGCCTCAGCAACTGGGTCATGCCGATCGCGAGGATCATCCCGGGCACCGGGATCAGCCCGGTAAGGTATTTTTCGACCACAAAGGGCCGCCAGCAATGGATGCCCAGGATCAGGCCAATCGCGAGCAGGCCGCCCAGGCCCAGGATCGCGGCCGCCTCGAGTTCTGCGTTTCGGTGCCGCTGCCGGATGGCCTGGACCAGGGCAAGGACGATCCCCGGCGCGCCCAGGACCAGAATGACGATATTGCCTTCCATGGCCCGCTGCGCCGTGATTTGGACGGTCAGTCGCCCGGCGGTGAACCCTGCGGGTATCCAGAAGGAGCGCGTGTTGGTTTCCCACAGGGGAAATTGGATCGCGGTGACGGCAAGGAAGATCGCACCGGAAATCAGTGCCGGTATCAGCACTGCCCTGAGCGCCCCGAAATTACGCTGCAGCGTGAAAGCCGCGAGGAACGGCAACAGGATCGCCCCGCTGACGATCGTGGTCACGACATGGTTGTTGAACGACAGCAGGATCGCCCCGGCCAGCGCGCAGCGCCGCCACGGTCCGCCGGGCTGCTTGTCGAGATAGACCGCGGTCAGTGTCAGGACGAGGAGCGCCGTCGAGCACAGCGTGAGGAAATAGGATCTCAACTCGGCGCCGTAGAGGATCGCGGCGCGCTGCGACGCCAGGAACAGGAAGAAGATCACGGCCAGCGAGGCAATCCGGCGATTGCCGCGCACGGCCGCCACCCCGCAGCCGAAAGCGATGAGGCCGATCGCGGCATTGATCAGCCGCAGCGCCTCGATGTTATTGCCGAGCCCGCGCGCCGCCCGCACCAGCACGTAGAAGAAGGGGGGATGATTGTCGGCCAGCCAGTGCCCGAAAAGCGCCTCGCGCAGGCCGAAACCCGGTCCCGTCACATAATAGGTATAGAATTCATCGTACCATGGCCCCCGCGTCGCGATGCTGAACAGCAGGCCCGCCAGCAACGCCAGCGCGACGATGCCGAGCGAACAGCGCTCGGCCATTTTCCGGCGGGCCGTGAAGGGACGATCGGGATCGGGCGGGTGACGCATTCCGCGCCTCTAGCATCCGCCGCGTTGCGGACGGGTAAACGCTTGGTTCACCGATCGATTTTGTACCGACGGTCCCCATCCTCCGTGGCTGCTTTGGCCGAACCGGCGGTGGCGCGGCCGACCGAAAAGGCGTTCGCTCCGCGCAGCTTGCTGGCCGGCTTCGGTCGGTCGGGTTTCAGGCCCTCGATCCCGCGCCGGCAATGGAATGGCTCGATACCTGCCGGGCGGGTTCCGGTAGGTCGTGTCGATCAATGGTGCCCGAATGCGTAGAAATGGCGGAATGCGGAAGGGCAGTTTGGCCCTATTGTTGGCTAACGGTGGGTCATCGTATTAGGCTGGCTTCGACGACGGTCGAGCGGGTGGGGATATGGAGTTTATCTTTGAAATCGCGCTCCAATTTGTGGGTGAGATACTGCTTCAGGTCACTTTCGAATTTCTAGCCGAACTTGGCTTCCACGGTCTTGCCGAGACTCTGAAAAGGCCAAAAAACCCTGTGCTGGCTACCATCGGCTTTTGTGTATTGGGGACACTCGCTGGCGGGATCAGCCTCTTGATTCTTCCCCAATCGCCGATCTCCAACCCTGTCTTTCGCAAGTTCAATGTCCTCGTGACCCCCCTGGTAGCCGGCGGGGTCATGATGCTGATCGGACGACAGAGGGGCAAGAGAGGGCAGAGCTTGGTCAGGTTAGACCGATTTGGCTACGCCTTTGCTTTTGCCTTTGCTATGGCGATTGTTCGCTACATTTGGGCAAAATGACCGTACTTTTCGCTCAGCTTTCACGATCCAATACCCGCACCTGGGGCGGCGCCTGCCAGGCAGCTTTCCGTTCCGAAAATGTGCCGGTCGGCTTTCAGGCAATGATTGGTGGCAGCGTAGGTCGGAGCGGCGAAAGTGGTGATTGTGCTCGGGCATTTTTCGGCTGGACTTGGCTGGAAAGCCGTCACATCCAGAATGCCGGAAGCGCTACTTGGTTGCCGGAGCCATCCACAGCGATTCATGCGGGAACGGCAGTCGGACGCTGGCTGCAAATTTCTTGCCATCGATTTCGACAGCCGCCTTTTCTTTCCCGCTGGCTAGGAACGCCTTCAACGCAGGTAGCTCGGCCGACGGTATGAATATGCTGTATGAATCGCCGTGCTTGCGGGTGGCAGGGTCGTTCAGGTGTGGCCAACGTTGCGGCCAGACGATGGATCGATCAGGGGCATATTCATATGGCGATACCATAACTTCAACTTGGTCCGGCAACCAGGCCCGGGCGTTTGAAGCTTGGAAGCTGCGAAGCTTATCGAAGGCCTCCGTTATCGCTGTCGGCAATTTCGCCCGCACCGATTCATCGTCCAGAGAACCATAAACAGAAATGTAAAACGGCACCTTGTTCCCGTAGACGAGCAATTGGTTCTCTGGCTGATCGGTGGCGTTCGCTGCATCATAGCCGCCAGCGAGCGCCGCCAAATCAGGATTATCGAAGGCCCGAACCAGATCAGTCTGTTGGGTCTGATCCAGTTTGGTCGATTGCAAACCTGCTTTGGTTCGAAAGATTGCGGTCCCATCGCTGTAAAGCGCAAATGTCGGCGAGTCCGAGCCGATCACCATGAGCCACGGATCGGAGGTCAACATGACAATCAAAGGATACGGCATCGAGGAGGCTCGTGCAGCAGCAAGCGCCATCGGCCGATCGAAGAACGCGGTTTGAGTTCGATCGGCCTTTACGAGGACTGCGTCTTTGGAGACTCCCGACGCGCTGCACCCGGCTACGAATAGAAGGGCTGCGGATAATGCTATGGCGCTGCGTGATTTGCGGGTCATCGGAGGGACGGAACGACGATAAGTGGTGGCAACTTCTCCTTCTGCTTTTAAGCCCATCGGCGCCAGACGCGCATGTGGGCGCTCTCGCCCAGGGGCCGAGCCTGCCGACCTATCGCCGGCCTGTTTTCGGACGGCGCGGCTTGTAGCCCCCGCGCCCCCCATTGGCAGGTCGCGCGACGTTCGCGCCGCACCATGCCGGCCGACGCGACCCGATCGAACCCCTACCACGCAGTGCAGCGAAAGAAGCGGACCGGTTCCTGCCCGAGATTGCTGAAGGCATGCGTCTGCGCGCTGTCGAAGACATGGCTCGCGGCCGCCACGTCGATCGTCTCCTTCGCCAGTTCCAGTGTCAGCCGGCCCTCGACCACGAACAGCATGACATGCCATCCGGCCGGATCGGCGCCCGCCTGGTAGCGCTCGCCCGGTTCCAGCCGCCATTCCCACAGCTCGACCTCGCGCCGCGCATCGATGCTCCAGCGCAGGACGCCTTCGCCGCCTTTGTCGCCGCTCCAGCCGACGCGATCGATCCTCGCGCTGCGCGCGGCTGACGGATCGGCGACGAGTTCGGCCAGGGTCGCATCGAGCGCCATGCCGATCCGGTCGAGCGTGGCGGTGCTGACGCTGGTCGCGCCGTTTTCAATGCCGCCGACCATGCGCAGGCTCACGCCCGCGGCATCGGCAAGGCGCTTCTGGCTCAGCCCGGCGGCGATGCGCCGCGTCCGCACGTTGGTGGCGACGTGGGTGAGGAACGAGGGAGTGACTTGACTAGGCAAAACATTGCCTCCACGCATGTGCAGTATTTTGCTTACAGGGATCGCTGCATAATGCCAAATCGCATCGTCCGCTGGCTTGTAATCGCGGCCTGTCTGCTCGGCAGCGTACCGGCATCGGCGGCTCCTTCCGCCCGGTCGGGCACTGCGCTCGCCCCGGCGGGTGCGCGCGAAGATCTCGAACTGGCGATCGCGGCGGTCGAAGCGGCCTTGCCGAACATCTACTGGCATCAGTCGCGGCGTCAGTGGCGGGCGGCAAAGGCGGCCGCGCGGGCCGGTGTCGCGACCGTCACTGACAGCGAATCGCTCTGGCGCATCCTCCGCCCGCTCGTCGGCCGGATCGGCGAGGGGCACCTCGGCGTCCAGCTCAGCGACGCGATGAATCAGCGTTACCGCGATGCGCTGCGCTTTCCGCTCGACCTGTTGTGGACGGAACAGGGCGCCTTCGTCCTCGCCGGCTATGGCGGCGCGGCGGATATCCCGCGCGGCGCACGGCTGGTCTCCGTGGACGGCGTGGGCGAGGAGGAATTGTTGCGGGAGATGGTGGCGGTGACGCCCCATGACGGCGTGATCCGGACGGGCGCGATGCGCGACGTCTCGGGCCGCGGCTTCGCCTCGATCCTGTTTCGCCTGCGCGGCGCGCAATCGGCCTTCCATGTCGTGCTCGACAGCCAGGTCGGGCGGATCGAACGCGATCTCGCCGCGGTACCGCGCCTCGCGCGTCCGGCGGAGGGCGAGGATCCGTCGCCCCTGCCGTCGCTGGAATGGCTCGATGGCCGAACCGCCTATCTCGACGTCCCGACCTTCAGCAACGCCCGGCTGCGCGCGGCCGGCGCTGCCTTTCCCGATGCGATTCATGCCGTCTTCGTCCAGCTCGCGCAGCGCGGCGCCCGGGATCTGATCCTCGATCTGCGCGAAAACGGGGGCGGGTCCGAGCCGAACGAGAGCATCCTCTTCTCCTACCTGGTCGAAAAGCCCTTGCGGAAATATGCGGCGGTGGAGGCCCGCGGCCGGCGCATCGCCGTCACCAGCCTGAGCGGCAAGCGGTTCGAAACCGACGTGTTCGACAAGGACGACAGGAGCCGGCAACGCCGGACCCGAACCGGCCGCCTCACGCGTCGCAACACGCCGCCTGAAGGGCTGATGTCGCGCTGGACGTCATTCGCTCCCCTCTTCCACGGCCGCCTGGTCGTGCTGGCGGGCGGCAACACCTTCTCGGGTGGGGCGGAACTTGCGTCGATGCTCTATCACACGAAGCGCGGCGTGTTCGTTGGCGAGGAAGTCGGCGGCGCCGACGAGGGCAACACGAGCGGATATCGCTGGGTCGTCGAGCTTCCCAACAGCGGGATGAAGCTGACCATCCCGCTGCTGCAGTTCCGGATGGCCTGGTCCGGCCTGCCGCACGGTCGCGGGGTCCCGCCTGATTGCCCGGTGCCTCCCGAGGTGCAGAGCTTCGGCCAGCGACGGGATCGCGCGTGGCAGGTTGCCGTTGCGCTGCTCGGGCAGGGCTGGCGCCGGCCGGGCGAGGCCGTCTGCGCCGAAAGCTGACGGAGGAGGGGGCGGCCGCGAATGCGGGCGGACGCCTTGTTGGGGTGGACGGCCTCCGAGGCATCATAGTGTGCCCCATTGAGGTTGTTGAGAATCTCAATCGAGGAGACCGCCCATGGAGAAGATTATCCGTATCGGGATGGATACGTCAAAGCATGTCTTTCAACTTCACGGAGTGACTGCGGCGGAGGAGCCGCTGTTGCGCAAGGCGCTTCGGCGCAAGGAGATGATCGCCTTTTTCACGGCGCTGCCACCGACGGAGGTGGCGATCGAAGCATGCGGTGCCTCGCATCATTGGGCCAGGCTGCTGGGATCGCTGGGGCATGAGGTGAAGCTGATCCCGCCGCAATACTCCAAGCCTTATGTGAAGCGCGGCAAGAACGATGCGGCTGATGCCGAGGCGCTTTGTGAGGCGATGAGCCGGCCGACGATGCGGTTCGTGCCGGTCAAGAGCGCGGAGCAGCAGGCTGGCCTGATGCTCATGAAGGTACGCGACCGGCTGATCCGCAACCGTACGCAGCTCGCCAATGCGATCCGCGGCCATGCCGCCGAGTTCGGGCTGACCGCGGCCAAGGGGATGGCGCATATCGTGCCGTTACTCGAGCGGATCGCGACCGACGAGACGCTGCCGCTTCTCGCCCGGGAGTTGTTCGCGCTTCAGCAGGGCGAGCTTGCCCGGCTCGAGGTCGAGATCGCCACGCTCGATGCCAGGCTGAAGGCGTGGCACCACGCCGACGAGTGCAGCCGCCGGCTGGTCGAGATCCCTGCCGTCGGTCCGATCATCGCGGCGCTGCTGACAATGAAGACCCCGGCACCCGAGCTGTTTCGCTCCGGTCGCGACTTTGCCGCCTGGATCGGCCTGACGCCCAGGGATCATTCGACTGCCGGCAAGGCCAGGCTCGGCGTCATCACCCGCGCCGGCGGCGAGGCGCTGCGAAGCGCACTGGTGGTCGGTGCCACCGCCTTGCTCCAGCACGTCAGGGCCGGACGAAGCCCACATGCCTCGCCCTGGCTGCTCGATCTGCTCAAGCGCAAGCCGCCCAAGCTTGCCGCCATCGCGCTGGCCAACAAGACCGCCCGTATCGCCTGGAAGCTCATGGTCACAGGCGAGCGATATCAGCCACGATCCGCGCCCCGGTCCATGGTGGCGCCGATCGCAATCGCTGCATGAAGCTCAGCCGCCACGGGGAGCAGCCATGATGCAACCGTGACGAGATGAGGCCGAAAACTTGCAAGAGAAAGAGCAGATGGCGTGATCGATCGATCCGGGACCTGGGACAATCCGTTTGAATCAATGGCCGTCATAGGCCGCCGCGTTGTTTGGAAACACAGGTCGCGGAAACCATCTTGGCCAGCGGTCATGTGCGGCCGCACCAACAGGCCGGACATATGAGCGCAAGCGATCCGATCAATTTATCCGCTCCAATCCCTTGTAAGCGGGGGCCGTCCACATATGATTCAATCCCGCCCGCGCCCCGGCTACCGTTCCGCCATGGCTATGCTTCCCACGCTCCCGCTCTGGC
>CAISGR010000202.1 GCA_903884945.1 uncultured bacterium | reverse complement strand
GACGGACGCCGGTCTGCGCCTCCGCCGCGAGCAGTGCCTGCATGCCCGTCTTCACGCCGCCGACATCGGTGCCGATCACGTTCAGCGCGGTCGCCTCGGCATCGGCGCCTGGCGCCACGCGCACGACGATGACGGGGCAGCGGACCTGATCGGCGATTGCCTCGAGCGCCAGTTTCAGGGTGCCGGTCGCGCCCGCCAGCGCAATCGCGGCCGGGAGGTTGGTGAGCTTGACCGGCCGATCGAGCGGGAAGGCGCCGGCATCGGCAGCCGGGGCGGTCGCGACCAGGCCGATCACGGCCGTGGCGATCGTCGCGATGGTGCGATTCTGACGGGTGACTTCGGTGACACTGATGCCGTGCATGGAGGATCCTTTCAGGCGGAAAGCGCGCTCAGCGAGCGGACGGGCAGGGAGAAGGTAATGGCGGCGTTGGGGCGGGCGGCATCGGCGCGCGTGCCGGAAATGGTGAGCGTGGCCGTGCCGGCGGTCTCGCCGCGCTGCAGGGCGAAGCGGGAGGAGCGCAGCCGCGCTTCCTGGCGCTGCAGCGCCAGGGCCGAGGCAGCGTAGATCCGCAGGCGGGTCAACGGCGTATCGGGCTGGTCGAGCAGCTCGGGCACGAGCGAGCCATAGTCGCGACGCCCGACGCGCGAGCCGAGGGGCGTGCCGATGATATCGCCGATCGACTGGCGCAGATGCTCCTCGCCGCCGATCAGCTTTCCGGTGCTGGCGTCCATGCCGTTCATTGGGGGCCGTTCATTCGGGCGCGCCCGTCCTGGCGCCGCCCGCCTGGACGCCCGGGTGCTTGTGCGCCGACAGCTTGATGCCGTTGCCGGTGATCTCGCCCCCGGCGTCGATCGTGCCGGTCACGGTGACGGCACCGTCGATCGCGACGTCGCCCTTGATCGAGATGCCGCCGTCCGCCGCGATCGACACGGTCGCGCCGGCGGGAAGGGTGGCGATCAGCGCGTGCGCGGCCGCGTCGTAGGAGATGCGGGCGCCGTCCGCATATTCGACGAGATCGATATCCTCGGCCGAGGGCGCCGGGTGCGCGTTGGAGAAAAGGCCGGGCATGACGAAGCCGGCGCCGGTGTCGCCCTCGGCGCAGAAGAGCACGCCTTGCTCACCGGCCGAGGGCGGCGACCAGCGCCGCGTTGCGCCGGATCTGCCGGCGAGCCAGGGGATATCGCCGGTGACGATGTCGCCAGTCCGGAAGCGGCAGGTTCCCGCCGCCAGATCGACGGACTCGATCGTTCCGAAGCGGATGATGTCGCCGATCAGGCGCTGTTGGTCGGCAGGATCGCTCATGCGGCGAGCATGCCGGGCGATCAGGGATGGTGCGCGGGCTCGCTCTTGTAGAGACGGTTTCTACAAGGCGGGTGGCTGGGCGTGCGCGCCCAGGGGCGGAAATCAGACCCCCGGTGCCCGCCGGTGCATAGGCCGGGAGCGACCAGATTGAGACGTTCCCTGTGACAGCGCGAACGTCCGGATCTGACAGGAGCCGCCGACCGAGCGTCATCAAGCTGCCGTTATGTAGTCGACCCCATTTAGCCATAGGGCTGCCTGCACGTTGATCCCACCCCTGAAAGCGGACGTTCCAGTGATATAGCTCTCAGGAAGGCCGGGAATCGCTTCCGCATGAAGCGGCGCTATGCCAAGCTAACGATCGACTGTAGCTTTGGGACCATACTGACATGCGGTGGCAAGACGTTGAAGATCAAGTGCGTCGCATCGCAGAGTTGCACTGGAACGCACCTTGCCGCCCAGAGGATATAGATGGGGTCAGATTCGACGCTATCCTCCGGGTGTCATCAGACGAGATGGTCGCTATAGAGATCACAAAGGAGGACAATCTCGGCAAATTGCGAGGCGATGTTAACAAGCTATCGGGTTTACGCTTTGCAAACTTCAACAAGCAAATTTTCACGAGATGCTATTTCGTCACTGAGCACGAAACATCGTCGTTAAAGCCTTTTGGCGCATCTCAGCATGTGACCGTGCTTAGCGCGGAGGAGTTCGCCGAGATGTTTCTGGGCACTCGGGATTACAATTTTCAAAGGCCCCAAAAGGATTTTGGAAGCTCTGTTGATCCTGTAACCGGGCTGCCCGACACCGCAAAATATACACCGATATATTACATTCGGGAGCACGATGCCTTCCGCATGACATCGAGTGATGTCGCGAAAATGGTATCAAGTGGCCGGAAAATCGTTTTGCTTGGAGAATTTGGAAGCGGCAAATCGCGATGTATTAGGGAGGTTTTTGAACTTCTCAGGCCACAGTCTCAAATTTCACCGACGCTCGCTATCAACCTTCGCGAGAATTGGGGTTTGGCAACGTTTGATCTGATCATACGCAATCACTTTGGCGCGCTTGGCCTGAGCGCATTCGCTGACGATATGGTGAAGCTTGTTGGCCAAGGCCGTGTTAAGTTGTTGCTTGATGGGTTCGATGAAATCGGCTCGCAGTCGTGGACGGGGGAGGCCGCACGATTGAAGGAAATTCGTAGAAAGAGCTTGGTAGGCATAAGGGATCTTATTTCCAAGTGTCGGAATGCTGGGTTGCTTATCGCTGGGCGAGAGCACTACTTTTCCTCGGGCGACGAACTGGCTGATTGTTTGGGACTCGACTCTGAGTTCGATATTATAAGATGCCCAGACGAGTTTACCGATGCTGAGATGTCAGACTACATAGCGAATAATACCAATCTTCCATCTGCTCCAGAATGGATGCCTAAAAAGCCACTCATCTGTCAGTTATTTACGAAACTCGACAAAGCTGACTTTGACAGAATCACGACAGAAAAGCACGGTGAAGTTGAATTCTTCGATAGCTTCCTCGATGCTTTGGCTAAACGCGAACAACGAATCCATGGATCAATCGACCCAGCGATCCTAAAAGGCGTCCTTCTAAATCTCGCCGTCCGCACGCGCACCAAGAATGATTTGGAAGAGCTGTCCCCTGCTGAGATAAACGAGGCGTTTTACGAGGTTTCCGGTCATACCCCGCTGGATGAGTCTGCCGTCATGCTTCAGCGCCTGCCCTATCTTGGCCGAGTAGGTTCAGGCAACCCGAACCGAACATTCATCGATGAATATGCCAAAAGCGGTCTTCGCGGCTTAGCCCTGATCGATGCGATATATAGAAATGACAAAAGCCTACTTACCGTGAGATGGCATAAATCAATTGGGGACTTCGGTGCCCGAGTGGTCTCTAGCAAAGTTTCACACTGGGATGACGTTAGAAAATTTGGGCGTCTTTGCGCGAGCCACGGAAATCACCAAGTTTTGTGCGATATTGTTTGCGGAGAGATTGAAGCACAAAAAGATGATTACGACTTCAGTGGCATTACTGTTGAGAACTCACATGTGACCACTTGGGATTTCAGTGGAAAACGAATTAAGGGACTACAAGTCGATAATTGCATCGTGGGCGCGATCGAGCTAGAAGATTCTGAATTCGAAATGTGCTCGTTTAAAGCGTCTGAGTTCACAAGAGTTTCCGGCGTTGCTTCCAAAGGCGCGATGCCATCGGCGTTCGCTGAATCTTGTGAATACACCACTTTCACTGATGTTGATGTCTCGTCGAGGATAAGTGCACTTCCAATATCAAATAAACACAAGACTCTATTAATGATAATCCAAAAACTGTTTTTCCAGAGAGGGAGAGCGAGGAAAGAAGAGGCGTTGCTACGAGGTTCGTCGGTGTTCTGGGACAGTACCGCAGCATCTTCGGCTATCCGATATATGTTAAGGAATGGGATTATCAGGGAAGCGCCCGGCAAAAGCGGCAAGCTGTACGCTCCCTGCCTGGAGTTCAAAGCGAGGATGAGGAAGTTAAAAGACGGGATGAGTACGAGTGGAGACGACCTCTGGTCAGCGGTCTTATGATTCTTATTCCCGCCTGCGGAACCTCTGTGATTTAGCGACGCGCCAGGTCTAAGTGTGAACGGAAAGCGGAAGCTTTTTTTACGGGAAGCGTCTTGGAGCAAGGCGAGGCAAGGCGACAATTGATCGGGTACTGTCAGCTAGGATGTATGAGCCGGTCGGGACGCTTTACGCAAGTAGCTCGCCATGAACGGCCGGGAAGGAATCCACTGTGCCTGCGCGTTGAGGTGGGCCGACAGATCGCCTCAACGGCGGCAGGATACTGCCGATAGCTGTCGTTCAGCGGACCCTGTTGGGACGACGGCTTTGTCCCAACTACCGACGTTCGGCCGTAACCGCTTCCGGGTGCCAACCGACCGGCTTACGCCACTAGAAGGTTTCAACCGGGGCCGGCGTAAGCTGGTCGATCGGCTGCACGAGCATGCCATCCTCGATCACGAACAGATGCGCTTCGCCGGGCGCGATCGAGGTTTCGACAACCGGGTTGCCCGAGGCTGGATCAACCATCTGCAGGATGACCGGCTCGTCGCCATTGGCCGTGATCGTGATCGTCTTCATAGCGTACTCCTGAAGGTTGGCGCGGCCGTCACAGCGACGGCCGATAGCCGATGCGGCGCTGGGCGAGCAGGCAGCCGGGGGTGGGCGCATAGCCGCCCAGCTCGGGCGGCGTCGCGAACGCGAGCCGGTCTTCGGCCACATCGATCTCACAGGTGAGGGTGAGCGTGTCGCCGGGGGCGAGGCCGAACCCCTGCGCCCAATAGCCCGCCTCATAATCCATATTGGCATAGGCCGCAGCGGCGCCGGCCGAGTTGAGCGTCACATCGACCAGGCCGGCGCCGGTGAACGTGCCGTTGAGCACGGCGACCTGTTGTGACGCGCCGATATCGGGACCGCCCTCGTTCGGGGTGACCGCATATTTCGGGAGGACGAACGACGCATCGGCGAGGATCCGCATCTGGATCGGGAACCCCCAGGAGATGGTGACGCCGGGGAGCGTGCGGCCGGTGCCGCTGGTCGGGGTCGCGATATCGCGGTAGATCAGCTTGTTCTGGCGCTGGAGCCAGGGACAGGGCTTGTCGAGCGTGATGACCGTGCCGGCGATCGCCGCGATGGTGCGCACGCCGAACCCGGGCTGGCCGGCGACCGGGTGGCTCACGCGCAGCACCTGGCCGACCACCATGCCATCGGCATTGGCGACGTTCAGCTTCGTGCCGTCCGCCGAGATATAGGCGGCGACCGGGTCGCGGAACGGATAGGGGCGGTAGAAGCCGAACGCGCAGGCCTTGCCACCCGCCATCGATCCGGTCGGCACGGGCGAGACGCGCAGGCTGTTATTGTCGATCACCTGGCGGACGGTGCCGTAATAGTCAGTGGCGCCGGCGTTCGCGCCGGCGATCCGGATGCCACGCGCGACATTGGCGGTGCCGTAGTTGAACGCTGTGGTGACCGTCGCGGTGCCATCGCCATTGTCGACAAAGCCGGTCGCGTTGAAGGGCTGGCGCACGACATAGACCAGATCTGCTTGCTGGACCGTCTTGCGCCAGATCTGGGTGCGCATGCCCGTCGCGACGCCCGGCTCGATGCCGGGGAACGCCGCGCGGATCGTCTCGGGCGTGGTGCGCAGGCATTCGATGATCGCCCCGAAATTGCCACTGGCGTCCGGCCCCCGGGCGGTGATCGTGCCGGTCGGGTAGAGCTCGGTGCCGGTGTTGCCGGCGCCGAGCGAGTTGAACACGCCGAGATAGCTGTGCCGGTCCATGGTGATATGGAGCTGGCGATACTGGCTGTTGGTCTCCGCCTGGATATTGCCCCAGATGGTGCTGCGTTCGAGGATCAGCGAGACGAACTGCGCGGGCGCTAGGTTCGCAAGCGGCCCGAGCGGGAGCTGCAGGCTGGTGCCGAGCGAGATCACCAGCGAGTTGATGAAGCGCGCGGTGCCGGCATTGGGCGTCGGCCAGGTGGTCGCGAGCGTCGGCGCGCCATTGCCGATCGAGTTGATGCCCGAGCCGCGCAGCAGGAATTTGCAGTCCTCATAGGTGGATTCCGGGAACCCGTTCGACCCGATACTGTCGATCGCGCGCGCGACGACGCCGCGCAGCCAATAGCCCTGCGAGGTGGTGCCGCCGACCGCGACCGCCCGGCCGTCATCGGCAAAGGCGGTATCGATATAGCTGATGCGGTTCTGCCCGTCGCTGCCGTCACCATTGCCGTGGCAGTAGAACATATAGCCGAAGCGCTTCGCCCGGCTGCGCACCCAGCCATAACCGCGGCCCTTGTTGACGCCCCCGACCGAGCGGAAATCATGGAACGCGCCGGCCCCGCTCTTATAGGCGTCCCGCATATAGTGGCCGATATAGTCGCAGTCATAGCCGCCCATGCCGCAACAGACCGGGCCGTGCGCGCCGGCCAGCCAGAAGGAGCAATTGTAGAAATTGCCGGAGAAGACATCCCTGCCGCCTGGCGCGCGCGGCAGGCCGGACAGGTCCTGAAAGCCGCTGATCATGTCCTTGCCGCCATTGCGGGCGAAGATCACGTCATGCACGTCCATGCCCCGGCCGAGCGTGGCGAGGCCGACCTGTTCGTTGATGCGCAGCGTGCGCCCGTTGGTGTTGGGGTCGCTGCCGTCCGCCAGATGGACATGGACGGTGAACGCCGTGGCCGGGGTGCCGTCGTTCGGCTCATAGCCGCCGGCCGTCTTGAACACGGTGAAGCTGTTGGGGAAGGTGTTGACGATCTCGAGCAGCGCCGCCTGTGACGCGACGGCGATCGTGGTGGTCTGCGGCCGATCGATATCGAAGGTCGCGGGATCGGGCGAGGGATCGCCGTTCAGGACGCGCTTGAGCCAGCCATTGAGGATGCGCGTCTGCGGGTCGCTGGCGCCCATGGAGACGATCGCGGGGGGCTCGTCCCACAAGCCGATATGCCAGCGATTGGCGTCGCCCGGGCCGGCGCCCTGCGTTGCCTGGAGCAGCACGATATCCTGGGACCAGATGTTCGGATAGGTGGGGTGCTGGGTCCAGACCCCGCCGAACTTCGCCGTCGCGCCGTCAATGACCGGGCGGATGCCCTGGCCATAGGCGATGACCTTCGACCAGGCATTGGCGCTGAAGTTGGGATATTCGCCGTACCAGTGCGACCCGCGCGCCAGCGCGAAGGTGACACCCGACTGCGTGCCGGCAAGCGCCTGGAGCGCGGCGATCGACTTTTTGGGGGTGTCGGGGGTCAGGCCGTCATTGAGATCCGACCCGTAATCGCTGTCGCAATAATAGGTCGGTGCGATGTCCATGTAGCGGTGGAAGATCCACCCGCCGGGGCTGACCGCTGTATCCTTGTAATAGCGGGTCGCGCGGTTGAAGTGGGTGCTGTCGGGATAGACATCGGCGGTCGACTGGTTGGCGGCAGCGCCGAACGCGGCGACCAGGGCGGCATAGCTGGTATAGGTCTTGTTCGGGCCGAGCCCGTTGACCAGGGCGAGCGCGGTATTCATCGCCGCGACCGAATTGACCTCGCTCAGGCCGGCGGCATTTTTGGAGGCGAGCGCCGCCGTGGCCGAGGTTGCCGCCGCCAGCGCCTGGCCGACACTGGCGTTGAACTGCGCCAGCGCCTTCGCCGCCCAGTGCCTGGCCGAGAATTTGCCGGGCTCGACCGCGACATTCTCCGCCGCATCGGCCCAGGCTTGCGCCTTGTCGCGCGCGGCCGTGGCGGCACCGGCGCCCATGATCGTGTCGACGATGCGGAGCAGCTTGGTGCGCTTCGCGCGGCCGTCGCTGTGGATGACGACATCCTCGTCACCGGTCGGCGCGAGGACTTCGGGGAGGAGCGGGATCTTCATCGGTCAGGTCCTGGGCGGCCAGTGCGCCTCGGCGCCGGCGTCGAAGGCAGTGAGGGACGCGGCCGACCAGCTCGCGATGCGCGCCTCGAGCGCGTTGCTGGCGGCGCGGACGGCGTCGATCGCGGCGCGGCGCGTACAGGCGGCATCGAACTCGGTCGAATGCAGCGCAATGGCGGCATTGTCGTTGGCCTGGCGCTCGAGGCCGGCAATGGCGAGGATGCGCCGGCGCGCTTCGGCCTTGATCGCGGCTGTGGCCCGCTCGAGCAGCTGCGCCTTGGTCGGCGCGCGTTCGGTCGCGAGTTCCGGGCGGCCCTTCGCGCCGGCGACGATGCGGCGCCCGGCCGCCTGGGCGTCGAGCAGTTCGCGGTGACGTGCCTCGCTGATCACGACGGCATCGGCCGGCAGCGCGTCGCCGTGAATGGCGGCATGATAGAAGCCGCCCGTGGTGGCGCTGTAGCGGATCGGGGAGGTGCTCATTTGCCGAACCCGATCAGATCGAAGCCGTCGAGCCGCATGGCCTGGCCATCGTCCGACTGGAGCATGATGTTGCAGCCGTTGAGCCAGGCCTCGCCCTGGCGCTGCGGCCAGAGATCGCGCGTGTTCGAGAAGATGTCGTTATGGCCCATCGCGACGACCGGCAGGACGATGCTCTGGAATGAGATCGGCCATGCCACCGGCACGACCTGTTCGACGGTGAAGAGCCGCCGGACCTGCACCCACTGGATCATGAAGCCGCCCGGAAAGGCATAATAGCCGTTGGGGGTGAGGCTCTGCGGCAGACTGGCCAGCCCGAACGGGGTGACCGCCTTGTCGTTGATCAGGCCGGCGAAGATCTCGGCCGCGCTGGCGATGGCGACTTCGAGCGCCCGATCGGCGGTGAGATCGCCGCCGCCGGTGACCAGCCCGGCGCCGGTGACGGCGCGCAGCGGCGACACCTTGCCGGCGAGCTGGGCGAGGATGTTGGCGATGGCGAAGGGGGTGAGCGCCTTGTCCCCGACAATGCCGGCTTCGGCTTCCGCGCGGCTGGCGGCAGGCACGGTGATGATGCGGTCGGCCGCGAGCGAGCCGCCGCCAAGGGCGAGGCCCCCGGTCGCGATCTGGCGCGTGGCGGGCGCGGCGCCAACATCGGCAGCGGTGAGCACAACCGTTCCCACCTTGCCGTTGACGCTGGAGACCGGCGCGGGCGTCGAGATCTCCAGCCAGTTGGCGAGGATGTCGGGCGGGGCTGCCTGCAGGACATAGACCAGGCCGTTATCGGCGCGCACGGCGAAGTCGCCGACCGTCGCGCCGGCGAGCGCGAGCATCGCCGCCTGATCGGCGACCGCGAACACATCGATCAGGTCGATCGGCGGACGCTGCGACAGGAGCAGCTTGCCGTCCGGCCCGAGCGTCGCGACGCCGCCGGCGATGCCGAGCTGATCGGCCGCGACATAATTGGCGAGGACCGCCGCCATGGTCGCCGGCGTGATGATCTTGTCGGTGACGGCGCCGGCCAGCGCCTCGACCAGCGTGGCGAGATAAGCGACGCCCTTGACGCTTTCGGTCGCTGGCGGGTTGAGGAAGGTGGCGTCGCCGAACTGGACGAGCGCCGCCTCGCCGGGCAGGAAGCGCAGATCGGCCGCGAGCAGGAAGGTGCTGACCTCGGCCTTGCCGAGAATCTCGTAGGCCTGGCCGTAGACGGCGAACAGCGTGCCATCCGCGAGATAGAGGCCGATGGCGCGGACATTGTACACATCAGCGCTCGAATCGCGCATCAGCAGATGCACGGTCGTGGCATCGGCCGCGATGCCGGAGATGGTGTCGAGCCGCTTGAACTCGCCCGGCAGCGCGGTGAGGGTCGGCGCCACCAGGATCGCCGAGGCGGTGAGCCCGACTTCCGTGATGCGGACGGCCGAGGTGCCGCCGGCGCCGGCATCGACCAGCGCGGCGCGGCCGGCATCGGTGAGGATCATGCCAAGCGCGCTCAATCCGGGCCTCCGTCAATGAACCCGTCATCATTGCCGGTGAGCGGCTCGCCATGCTCGTCCTGCAGCAGATCGCCCCAGGGCGTGGCGGCATCGGCATCGCCGGCCGGGAGATCGAGGCGGCGATAGGCCGCCGCCTGTGCGGCCATGAACGGGCGGGCGATGCCGGCCAGCTCGAGCTGCTGCACGAGCACGAGATGCTCGCGCACCGG
Organism: uncultured bacterium; assembly: GCA_903884945.1. Taxonomy (GTDB): domain Bacteria; phylum Pseudomonadota; class Alphaproteobacteria; order Sphingomonadales; family Sphingomonadaceae; genus Sphingomonas. Next base: position 2,197 of record CAISGR010000202.1, on the reverse strand, counting down.
CTTCACCTTCGACACTTCGGCCACGATCTTGCGGGCGAAGTCGGCCGAGACGCGCGCGCCGCCCGCCACGCCGCCGGCATCGGTCAGCGGCAGGCGGACTTCGAAGACATGCGGAGCGAGGCGGGGCGAAGCCTGGAACCACTCGACGAGTTGGGCGAGATCGTCGAGCGAGGAGAGGATCTGCTCGACTGACCAGCGCGTGCCCTTGTGGCGCTGCAGCTCGATCGCGCCGGCGACCGCTGCGCGCTTCTGCTGTTCCGTCCAGTCCGTATCCCAGCGGTCGACCGAAAAGGACCAGGCGAGCCAGGGCAGGAGCGCGATCGGGCAGCTGTAGGGATCCCATAGCGTCGAGACATCGAGCGGGATCGCGTCGATCCGCGCGGTCGCGCCCGCCAGGGCGCGCTCGAGCGGCGCGGCGTTCGGGGGCAGGAGATCAGTCGCCAAGGCCGGCGACCCGGATGTTCACGCCGACGCAGTGCGCCGACTGGGTGCGATCGACGACGACATCCTCGGGCGGGCTGATCAGACGGACATTCTGGATGCCTTCCACCCCGATCGCCCGGTTGATCAGGAAGCGGGTGGCGTCCGCGCCGAGCAGGCCGCTGGTCTTAAGCCAGGCCGCGACCCGGTCATCGGACGCCGCGCGCACCAGCGCTTCGTCAGGGCCGGAATAAAGGGTGAGTTCCGCCTCGATCGTATAGGGGACGATCCCGGCCGAGCGCACGATCACTTCGTCGCCGAGCGGGCGCAGCCTGTTGCCGCTGACCACGCCCAGCCGCGCGCGCACCGCCTCGAGCTGATCCTCGCTCGCCGTGCCGTCGCCGACGCTGGACAGGATGGTGATCAGCACCTGGCCGGGCACGGGGCTGGTGGCGCTGGCGTCGCGGATGGTCGCGTCGGCCGAGAGGGTGTGGAAGACATAAGCGGGCTCGGGGCCGGCGACGGTGAAGCTTTCCGGCGCGAGCTGGGTGCGGGCGCGCAGCGCGTCGTCGGTCTCGTAGACCGGATCGATGCCAGCCGCCGGATCGCCGGGATCGAGCGTCAGGCGTTCGACGCCGAACAGCGCGGCGAGCTGTTCGAGATTACTGCCCTCGGCATAGGCCAGCATGAGCTGCAGCGCGCGATCGTTGAACTGCTGGCGCATGAGCAGCTCGCGATAGGCGGCGACCTGCAGGACCTTCACCGCCGGATCGGAATCAACGGTCGCGTCGAACGAGGGCAGCAGCTCCTGGAGCTTGGCGACCATGCCGGCGAGGATGGCCTCATAGGACAGCTGCTCGACCACGGTCGGCGCCGGGAGGCGCGACAGGTCGATGCTTGTCGTGGGGTTGGAGAGACCGGCCATGGCGGCATGTCGCCGGGCCGCACGCCGGATGGCTATCAGGCGGTCTTGTAGAATAGGTTTCTACAAGAGGCCCGCCGGGCATATCGTGGCGGGGCGACACCAACGGCTCGCAGGGTAGGGAGCGGCTGAGACACTGCGGGCAGCTTTTCGTCCCGGCACCCGCCGGTCGGCTTTCAGGCAATGAATGGTGACGGCGCAGGTCGGAATGGCAAGAAGTGGGGACTTTGCGGTCAGGCAGCTCTATGTCGCATCGCTCATGGAAACGGACATGGATTGCAACAGAAACGGCAATAGGGTTGCGAAGATATTTCGTGTCCACGTTCTTTGAGATAGACACATCGTATGCCCCTCGTTTGAGAAACCGCGTCCGTGAGACAGAAACACAATAACAGAGGAGAGCAAACATCGCGCGGAGACGCATCCTGGCGTTCATTTGAGGCTCTGGTCGCGAGGATGGAGCAGGCCCTTGCGCCTCGCGACGCGGAGGTGAAGGCGCCTGACAGGGTCTTGGATAAAATATCTGGAGAAGTGAGAGAAATCGATGCAACTATTCGCTATAGGGTCGGCTCCGCAGAAATTCTCATAATGATAGAATGTCGGGAGCGATCCCGACCCGCAGATGTTCTCTGGATAGAGCAACTCCACACCAAACAATTAGCAATTGGCGCACAAAAGTGCATCGCCGTGAGTAGTCGAGGATTTTCTAAGTCGGCGACCAAGAAGGCTGATCATTACGGCATAGACTTGAGAAAACTACAAGCCATCTCGAATGATGATATTCTATCTTGGGCGCCATTGACCACATGGTGGTACAATATCGATGTGAAGCTCATATCTTTTATTCTGGGAGAT
>CAISGR010000201.1 GCA_903884945.1 uncultured bacterium | reverse complement strand
CCGCCCTCGTAGAAACGACTGGGGGCGGAATAGCCCGCTTCATAGATTGCCTGAGTCACGGTATCCTCCTCGATAAGTGCCCTGGCCGCCCGCTGCGCGCGCAGGCCGCGCGCATAGACGGCCGGGGTGACCCCGGTCGCGCGCTTGAACAGGCGGTGAAAATGATGCGGGGCATAGCCGACCCGGGCGGCGAGTTCGTCCAGCCCAAAGCCGTCCTCGCTGGCTTCGATCAGGGCGACTGCCTGTGCGACCGCGACCCTGTCGCGACCGACCTCGTCAGGCTTGCAGCGCAGACAGGCACGAAAGCCTGCAGCCCGCGCCTCGGCACCGTCGCGATAGAAGAGCACATGTTCGCGCCTGGGATGCCGCGCCGGACAACTCGGCTTGCAATAGATGCCGGTGGTGGTGACCGCACCGACGAAGCGGCCGTCCTGCGACCGATCGCGCCGGTCGAAGGCTGCCCAGGCGAAATCGGGATCGATGGCGATTGGCTGTGTCATGCAGCTGATATAGACGCCATCCACCTGCGCCACATCCCGAGGCTTGCGCTCAAACCGCCCCGCTCCGGTAGACAACGCGGCTTTAGGACCGACTCGGGTTGCATCGCGGCGAACCCGATGCTAACCGCGCGGCGACCCAGTTGGGGGGCCGGTTCCGGCCTCCCTTTTCGTATGGGTTACATAACCGTTCCAAACGAGGATTTCGATCGCGTGGAGACATCCGGCGGTATTCAAGCAAGCTTAAGCGGGCGCTATGCCACCGCATTGTTCGAGCTTGCCCGCGACTCAAAGACGATCGACTCCGTCGAGGCGAGCCTGACCAACGTGCGTGCCGCGCTCGAGCAGTCGGACGAGTTCTCCCGGCTGGTCGCGAGCCCGCTGGTCAGCCGCCAGGACGCCGCCCGCGCCGTTGCGGCGAGCGCCTCCGCGATGGGCATCGACGACACCACCAGGAACTTCCTCGGCGTCCTTGCCGAGAATCGCCGCCTGTCACAGCTTCCCGCGATCATTCGCGCGTTCCGCGCGCTGGCAGCCAATCACCGCGGCGAGACCACCGCCGAGGTGACCTCGGCGCACCCGCTTTCCGCCGCACAGGTCGATGCACTGAAGCAGCAGCTTCGCACCCGCATCGGCCGCGACGTTGCCGTCGACCTCTCGGTTGACCCCACCCTGCTTGGCGGGCTGGTCGTGAAAATCGGCTCGCAGATGATCGATTCGTCGATCAGGACCCGTCTCAATACTCTCGCGCACGCGATGAAAGGCTGACAATGGATATCCGCGCCGCTGAAATTTCGAAGGTCATCAAGGACCAGATCGCCTCGTTCGGTACCGAGGCCGAGGTCTCCGAAACCGGCCAGGTGCTGTCGGTCGGCGACGGCATCGCGCGTATCCACGGGCTCGACAACGTCCAGGCGGGCGAAATGGTCGAGTTCTCGAACGGCGTGCAGGGCATGGCGCTCAACCTCGAAGCCGACAATGTCGGCGTCGTGATCTTCGGGTCGGATTCCGAGATCAAGGAAGGCGATGTCGTCAAGCGGACCGGCACCATCGTGGACGTTCCGATCGGCAAGGCCCTGCTCGGCCGCGTGGTCGATGGCCTCGGTAATCCGATCGACGGCAAGGGCCCGATCCTGACCACCGAGCGTAGCCGCGTCGAAGTGAAGGCCCCGGGCATCATCCCGCGCACCTCGGTGCACGAGCCGGTGCAGACCGGCCTGAAGGCGATCGATGCCCTGGTTCCCGTCGGCCGCGGCCAGCGCGAGTTGATCATCGGCGATCGCCAGACCGGCAAGTCAGCCGTCGCGATCGACACCTTCATCAACCAGAAGGCAGCCAATGCCGGCGACGACGAGTCGCAGAAGCTTTATTGCATCTATGTCGCGATCGGCCAGAAGCGTTCGACCGTGGCGCAGCTCGTCCGCACGCTGACCGAGAATGGCGCGATGGATTATTCCATCGTCGTCGCGGCAACCGCATCCGATCCTGCCCCGTTGCAGTTCCTCGCCCCCTACACCGGCACAGCGATGGGCGAGTATTTCCGTGACAACGGCATGCACGCGCTGATCGTGTTCGACGATCTCTCGAAGCAGGCCGTGGCGTATCGCCAGATGTCGCTGCTGCTGCGGCGCCCGCCGGGTCGCGAAGCCTATCCCGGCGACGTGTTCTATCTCCACTCGCGCCTGCTCGAGCGCGCCGCGAAGATGAACAAGGACAATGGCTCGGGCTCGCTGACCGCGCTCCCGATCATTGAGACCCAGGCCGGTGACGTGTCGGCCTACATCCCGACCAACGTGATCTCGATCACCGACGGCCAGATCTTCCTCGAAACCGACCTGTTCTTCGCCGGCATCCGCCCGGCGATCAACGTCGGCCTGTCGGTCAGCCGCGTCGGCTCGGCCGCGCAGACCAAGGCGATGAAGAAGGTGTCCGGCTCGATCAAGCTCGAGCTTGCCCAGTATCGCGAGATGGCGGCGTTCGCCCAGTTCGGCTCGGACCTCGACGCCTCGACCCAGAAGCTGCTCAACCGCGGTGCGCGCCTGACGGAGCTGCTCAAGCAGCCGCAGTTCAGCCCGCTTCCGTTCGAGGAGCAGACCGCGTCGATCTTCGCCGGCACGCAGGGCCATCTCGACAATATCGCGGTCGACGCAGTGGTGCGCTACGAGGCGGCGATGCTCGCCGATCTCCGCGCGAACCATGCGGATGTGCTCAAGACGATCCGCGACACCAAGGATCTGGGCGACGAAGCCAAGGGCAAGCTGAAGGCTGCGCTCGACGCCTTCGCGAAGACGTTTGCGTAACTGAGTATCAACACGTCGCCCCGGCGGAGGCCGGGGCCGCTTCGTAACTGAGCGATCCCGGCCTCCGCCGGGATGACGATCTGGGGAAGATGATTGGCTAGTCTCAAGGCCCTCAAGATCCGCATCGGCTCGGTGAAGTCGACGCAGAAGATCACCAAGGCGATGAAGATGGTCGCCGCAGCGAAGCTGCGCCGTGCGCAGGAAGCGGCCGTCGCCGGCCGCCCCTATGCCGAACGGCTCGAAAAGGTGATGGCGAGCCTCGCCGCAAAGGTGAGCGTCAGCGAATCCTCGCCCAAGCTGCTCGCCGGCACCGGCAAGGATCAGGTTCACCTGCTGATCGTGGCGACCTCAGAGCGTGGCCTCGCTGGCGCGTTCAACTCGAACATCGTCCGTGCGGCGCGCCGCAAGATCGAAGAACTGCTTGCCCAGGGCAAGACGGTAAAAATCTACCTTGCCGGCAAGAAGGGGCGCGTGCTCAAGCGCTTCTACCCGAACCTGATCGTCGCCGATCATGAGATGGGCCATATCAAGACGGTGTCGTTCGCCGATGCCCGCGCCGTTGCCGATGACGTGATCGCGCGTTTCGAAGCGGGTGAGTTCGACGTCGCGCACCTCTTCTACGCGCGCTTCCAGTCGGCGCTGGTGCAGGAGCCGGTCGGCCGCCAGATCATCCCGGTCGCAATCGACGTCAATGCGGCACCCGTCAGCGATGGCGGCGCCGCGGTCGAATATGAGCCGGACGAGGAATCGATCCTCGCCGATCTGCTGCCGCGCAACGTGGCGATCCAGGTGTTCCGTGCGCTGCTCGAGAATGCCGCGTCGGAGCAGGGCTCGCGCATGACCGCGATGGACAATGCCACGCGCAACGCCGGCGACATGATCAACAAGCTGACGATCCAGTACAACCGCACCCGCCAGGCCGCGATCACCACGGAACTGGTCGAAATCATCTCTGGCGCCGAAGCGCTCTAAGCAGTTCGAAGCAAGGAAAGAACGATGGCAACCGCAGCCCCGACCACCAAGAAGCCCGCCGCCAAGCGCGCGCCCAAGGCAGCAGCAGCCGCCCCGACGGTGGCGACGCCGGTCGCGACGACGAACAATGTCGGCCGCATTTCGCAGGTCATTGGCGCCGTCGTCGACGTCGCCTTCCCGCAGGGCCACCTGCCGGCGATCCTTTCGGCGCTCGAGACCGACAATAACGGCAACCGCCTGGTCCTCGAGGTCGCGCAGCATCTCGGCGAGAATACCGTCCGCACGATCGCGATGGACGCGACGGAGGGCCTGACCCGCGGCCAGACCGTCACCGATACCGGTTCGCAGATCCGCGTGCCCGTTGGCCCGAAGACGCTCGGCCGCATTCTGAACGTCATCGGTGAGCCGATCGACGAGCGCGGCCCGGTCGGCCACACGGAAACAGCCCCGATCCATGCTTCGGCCCCGCTGTTCGTCGACCAGTCGACCGAGAGCGCGATCCTTGTGACCGGCATCAAGGTCATCGACCTGCTCGCCCCTTATGCGAAGGGCGGCAAGATCGGCCTGTTCGGCGGCGCCGGCGTGGGCAAGACGGTGCTCATCCAGGAACTGATCAACAACATCGCCAAGGGCCATGGCGGCACCTCGGTGTTCGCGGGCGTCGGCGAGCGTACCCGTGAGGGCAACGATCTCTACCACGAGTTCCTTGATGCCGGCGTCATCGCCAAGGATGCCGACGGCAATCCGCAGTCCGAGGGTTCGAAGGTGGCGCTGGTCTATGGCCAGATGAACGAGCCGCCGGGCGCCCGCGCCCGCGTCGCGCTGTCGGGCCTGACGATCGCCGAATATTTCCGCGACGTGGAAGGCCAGGACGTGCTGTTCTTCGTCGACAACATCTTCCGCTTCACCCAGGCGGGTTCGGAAGTGTCGGCGCTGCTCGGCCGCATCCCGTCGGCGGTGGGCTATCAGCCGACCCTGTCGACCGACATGGGCGCGCTGCAGGAGCGCATCACCTCGACCAACAAGGGTTCGATCACCTCGGTGCAGGCGATCTACGTGCCCGCCGACGATCTTACCGATCCGGCGCCGGCCACGTCCTTCGCCCATCTCGACGCGACGACCGTGCTCAACCGCGCGATCTCGGAGCTGGGCATCTACCCGGCGGTCGATCCGCTCGACTCGACCTCGCGCGTGCTCGAGCCGCGCGTCGTCGGCCAGGAGCATTACGAGACGGCCCGCGCAGTCCAGTCGACCCTGCAGAAGTACAAGTCGCTGCAGGACATCATCGCCATTCTCGGCATGGACGAGCTGAGCGAAGACGATCGCCTGACCGTGTCGCGCGCCCGCAAGATCCAGCGCTTCCTGTCGCAGCCGTTCCACGTCGCCGAGGTGTTCACCGGCATCCCGGGCAAGTTCGTGCAGCTCGAGGACACCGTGAAGAGCTTCAAGGCGGTGGTCGAAGGCGAGTATGATCACCTGCCCGAGAGCGCTTTCTACATGGTCGGCGGCATCGAGGAAGCGATCGCCAAGGCCGAGAAGATGGCACAGGACGCGTAACCACCCATAAAGCCCTTCCCTTCGGGGAGGGGCTAGGGCGGGGGGCGTGTCACCGGGACTCGCGCTTGGGGCTTACCGCTCCACCCCACCCCCTTCCCCCGAAGGGAAGGGCTCAGGAAGAAAAAAGATGCTGCACTTCGAACTCGTCACACCCGAAAAGCTCGTCCGTTCCGAGGACGTGTTCATGGTCGTCGTCCCCGGTTCCGAGGGCGATTTCGGTGTGCTCGAAGGGCATGCCCCGGTCATGTCGACGATCCGCGATGGCGCGCTGTCGATCTATCGCACCGAGAAGGGCGAACCCGAGACGATCGCGATCGAGGGTGGCTTCGCCGAGGTAAGCGCTGCCGGCCTCACTATCCTTGCCGAGCGCGCCGCCTAATCTTCTTTACGATGTGCAGCACCGCCTCTTGGTGCCCTCGGCGATGAAACCTCCGCGCTGAGCCTATTGCGCGCGCGTCGCGCAGCCGACATGCGAGCCCAAGGACCACCTTCCAGAGCGAAGGTTAACCCGACCTCAACCGTCTTCGCGGCAGATGGCCCTGCATGTTCGAAGCGAAGATCCATCTGGCCGACAGCGCACCCCTGCCCAGTATCAGCGGGCGTGCGGGCTGGCTCATCGCCTTCATCATCCTGCTCGCGGCGGCGCTGGTGCTGCGCTCGGGACAATTCGGCAATCCGATCAAGGGACTGGACGAGCAATATTACCTGCTGGTCGGCGACCGGATGCTGCACGGCGCAATCCCGTTCGTCGATCTGTGGGACCGCAAGCCCTTCGGCCTGTTCGCGCTCTTTGCCGGAATCCGGCTGCTTGGCGGCGACGGGGTAATCCAGTCGCAGATCGTGGCGAGCCTGTTCGCTGCCGTGACCGCGCTGGTCGTGACCGCGATCGCCGCCCGCTCGGCGCCGCGCGTGCCCGCGATCCTGGCCGGGACTGCCTATCTTCTTTGCCTGCAGACGCTCTGGGGCGGCGCGGCGCAGACACCCGTCTTCTACAATCTGCTCAATGCCGCCGCGGTCTGGCTGGTGCTCGATACAGCGCCCGGCCTCGATCGGCGGAGCGATCTCGCCCGCACCTTCGCGGCGATGCTGCTCTGCGGTCTCGCGATGCAGGTGAAGACCAATGCGGTGTTCGAGGGCGGCGCACTCGGGCTATGGCTGCTCTGGCGCATGGCGAAGGCCGGCATGCCGGCGGGACGCATCATCCGCGTCGCGCTGGCGATGATGCTGATCGCACTCGCCGCGACGCTGGCGGTGATGGCGGGCTATGCAGCGATCGGGCACTTCCCTGAATTCTGGTTCGCCAATGTCGAATCGCAATTCCACAAGCACGGCACGCTCGATCACATCGCGCTGGTGCGGTCCTGGACGATGTTCAGCCTCGTCGCGCCGATGGCAGCACTGCTGATCGCCGGCCTGTGGCTGGCGACCGGGCGCTGGCGCCGCTGGACGCCGGAGTTCGGGCTCCTCGCCTTGTGGTCGGCCTGCGCTGCAGTCGATGCAGTCGCGCTCGGCGGCTTCTGGGCGCACTACGCCCTGCCGCTCGCGGTACCCGCCGCGATCCTCGCCGCGCAAGTCTTCGCGGTGCCGCATCGGGGCCTGATCATCTTCGGCATCTTCGCCGCCTATCCAACCCTCGACGCCGTGGTGCTCGACCGGATCAGTTCAGCGGACGAGCGCGCGATTGCCGGTGCGACCGTCGCGGCGATCCCGGACGATGCCGCGACCCGCTGCCTGTTCATCTACGAGGGTCCAGTCGCCTATTATCATCTGAAGCGTGCCTGCCTGGTCACCCGCTTTGCCTTCACCGGGCATTTGCGCTCCTCGGCCGAGGCAGATGCACTTGGCGAGGACGCCACCGTCGCGCTGAGGGAAGCGCTGGCCCGGCGACCGGGCACCATCCTTACGGTTGATGGATCGACCTGGAAGGAGCGCAACCTCGTCAACGACCGGATCGTCGAGCGGACGGTCGAGCGGGACTATGTACCGATCGCCCGCATCCCCCACAGCCACAACATGAATGGGGTAGAATGGCTGATCGTCTGGCGTCGCAGGGACCTGCGCCCCGCCGGCGCCCCCGCGCCCATCGCCCGCTTTGGTTAGTCAATTATCAAGCCTTACTCGCTAGGCCTGCGTTCAAGCATGAGGGATCAATCGGCATGAGTGCATTTGGGCGTCGCCCCGGAGTGGCCAACGGGCCCGGAGCCCGTCCCGCGTTCGGCGTCGCGCGCCCGATGCAGGGCGGTGGCCCCGTCCCGCGCGAGCCCGAGGGCGGCGGCGAGCAATTTCCGCCACTCCCGGTCCCGCCGATGCCCGGCGAGATCGAGGCGCCGCTCACCGGCAACATGCCGGGCGTACAATCCGATGCGATGGCGCGGCTTGCCGACCGCCAGAACGCGTCGGGCGAGGCCGGCAACAGCCGTGTGGAGGGCTTCGAGGCCTCGATCCACAAGATCAAGGAACAGGTGCTTCCCCGCCTGCTCGAGCGCGTCGACCCGGAAGCAGCCGCGACGCTCAACAAGGACGAACTGGCCGAGGAGTTCCGGCCGATCATCGGCGAGGTGCTCGCCGAACTGAAGCTGACGCTCAACCGCCGCGAGCAGTTCGCGCTTGAGAAGGTGCTGGTCGACGAGTTGCTCGGCCTCGGGCCGCTCGAGGAATTGCTGGCCGATCCGGCCGTGACCGACATCATGGTCAACGGCCCCGAACAGACCTTCGTCGAGCGCAAGGGCAAGCTGGAGCTGGCGCATATCCAGTTCCGCGACGAGGAGCATCTGTTCCAGATCGCGCAGCGCATCTGCAACTCGGTCGGTCGCCGCGTCGACCAGACCACCCCGCTTGCCGATGCCCGCCTCAAGGACGGATCCCGCGTCAACGTGATCGTGCCGCCGCTGAGCCTGCGCGGCACCGCGATCTCGATTCGAAAATTCTCCGCCAAGCCGATCACGCTCGACATGATGGCCGGCTTCGGATCGATGAGCCCCAAGATGGCGACCGCGCTGAAGATCGCGGGCGCGTGCAGGTTCAACTGCGTCATCTCGGGCGGTACCGGCTCGGGCAAGACGACGATGCTCAACGCCCTGTCGAAGATGATCGACCCGGGCGAGCGCGTGCTGACGATCGAGGACGCGGCCGAGCTCCGGCTGCAGCAGCCGCACTGGCTGCCGCTCGAAACCCGCCCGGCCAACCTCGAGGGCCAGGGCGAGATCAGTATCCGCGACCTCGTCAAGAACGCGCTGCGCATGCGGCCTGACCGGATCATCCTCGGCGAAATCCGCGGCAGCGAGTGCTTCGACATGCTCGCCGCCATGAACACCGGCCATGACGGCTCGATGTGCACGCTCCACGCCAACTCCCCGCGCGAGGCGCTCGCCCGCATGGAGAACATGGTGATGATGTCCGACATCAAGGTGCCCAAGGAAGCGATCAGCCGGCAGATCGCCGACTCGGTCGAGCTGATCATCCAGGTGAAGCGCCTGCGCGACGGCTCCCGCCGCGTCACCAACATCACTGAAGTGATCGGGATGGAGGGTCCGGTGATCGTGACCCAGGAGCTGTTCAAGTTCGAGTATCTCGACGAGAGCGCCGACGGCAAGATCATCGGCGAGTACCGCTCGATGGGCCTGCGTCCCTATACGCTGGAAAAGGCACGGCAGTTCGGGTTCGACCAGGCCTATCTCGAGGCGTGTCTCTGATCCCTGCCTTCTCCCGCGGCGGGAGAAGAGGCCGCACCGTCCGCCCGCATCCGCGCCTGCCCCATCTGCCCCGCGCGCTGCGCCGGCTGTGCCTGCTGCTCGTCCTGATGGCGGGCAGCCCCGCCCCCGCCAGCGAGCCGGTGCTCACGCTCGCCAGCGACAGCGAGGCGCGCTGGGTGCCGTTCGAGCTGACGCCGGGCAACCAGATCCGCTTCACGCTCGTGCTCGACGGCAGGCCGGTGACGGCGATGCTCGACACCGCCGTCAGCCATTCAGCGATCGGGCGGGCCTATGCCGGGCGCGCCGGAATCGCCACGCGACGCGGCGGGCCGGCGGCGGCGATCGGCGGGAGCGCGACGATCGGCTGGGCGCCGTCACGATCGATCGCGTTCGGCGGGCTGCAGCGCGACGGCGGCATGCTCGCGGTGATCGACCTGTCGCGCGAGGCGACCGGCGGCGACGGCGCGGTGGACATGCTGGTCGGCGCGGACTTGCTGCGCAGCTATGCGTTGGACATCGACTATCCCGCTCGGCGCTTCCGCCTGCTGCGGTCCGGGCGGCTGCCGTTCAGCGGCACGCGGGCGCCGCTGACGATCGGCACGCCGCTCTCCTTCTACCTCACCGAGCTGACCATCGACGGGCGGCGCCTGCGGCCGATGGCGATCGACACCGGCGATGGCGGCGCGCTCACCCTGTCGGGCGAGGCCTGGCGGACGCTGGGCGATCCCGGCGCGCCGACCACCTCGACGATCGGCCACGGGCTCGCCGGCGTCGCCGTCAGCGACCTCATGATCCTCCCGGCGCTGCAGCTCGGCACGCTGGAGTTGCGCGACACCGAGACCGGCATCGAGCGGCGCGGCGGCTATTCCAGCACGATCGGCATTGCCGGGCGGATCGGCGCGGGCCTGTTGCGGCGCTATCGCGTGCTGCTCGATCCCGGGGCCGGGCAGATGGTGCTGAGCCCGGGGCCGGAGGCCGGGGCGCCGCCGGTCCGCTCGACCAGCGGGCTGCTGCTCGAGGCCCGGGACGGCGCGCTGGTCGTCGCGCACGTCATGCAGGGCGGCCCGGGCGCGGCGGCCGGGTGGAGCACCGGCGAGCGCATCTGCACGGTCGACGGCGTGTCGCCCCCGCGGGGCGACTGGGCGGTGGGCACGCCGGGCCGCACGGTGACGCTCGGCCTGTGCAATGGCGAGGAACGGCGACTGACCCTCGCCCGCTTCTACTGAGGGATCAGCTGTTCCAGGCAATGCTGGCGAGGATCGCGGCGGCGACCAGGGCAAGCACCTGAACGCCGGGCCAATCGACCAGCCCGATCGAATCGAGGTTCGCCCGGCGCTTGCGCCGCCACTCGTTGATCCCGGCGACGACCGCCAGCGCGAGCGCGCCGCCCGCACCGGCCCAGAAACGCATCGCCATCGACGAGCTCAGTCCCCGAGCTTCTCGATCTTTTCGTGGAGGCGGGTGAGCTCGGCCTTGAGCGCCGCGATCTCCGCATCCTTGCTGGCGGGCGCGCTCTCGGTCGCCTTGGCGCCGCCGGCAGCGGCGCCGGGCTTGAATGCCTGGGTCGCGGCCTCGAACATCGCCATGTTGCGCTTGGCGATCTCGGCGAAGGGCGAGTTGGCGAAGGCGCCCTCGACGGCCGACTTGAACTGCTCGTGGTTGCGGCGGAAGCTGTCCATCGACGCCTCCAGATAGCCGGGCACCATCGCCTGCATCGAATCGCCGTACATCGCGATCAGCTGGCGCAGGAAGTTGACCGGGAGCATGGTCTGGCCGCGGGCTTCCTCCTCCATGATGATCTGAGTCAGAATGTTATGCGTGATATCCTCTTCGCTCTTGGCATCGACCACCTTGAAGTCGCGACCTTCGCGCGTCATCGCGGCGAGATGTTCAAGCGTGATGTAGGATGAGGTCTCGGTGTTATAGAGACGCCGGTTGGCGTACTTCTTGATGATCACCGGGCCGTCGCCCGCATTCTGCTTCTTCATGAAAGAAGGCTCCCCGAACCTGTGTTTGACCCGTCTGTAACACCCTTTAATACTGCACCGCAACACGGTCCGCGACCGTTGCCGCTGTTCCTGGAGATGTTGCGCAACGAGACCGCGGCATCGCCCGAGCGGCGCGCCGCAGCGCTGGCGGGCCTGCGCGCCTATCAGGATGCGCCGCGCGGGAAGCGCCGCAAGCCGGCGCCCGCGCGCTACCGCAAGGGCCGGGTTCGGCTGCGCGACTATGGCGCCAGGGGGAGCAGCGCACGCGCGGTGATCGTGATCCCCTCGCTGATCAATCCCCCCTTCATCCTCGACCTCCTGCCCGAGCTGTCGCTGCTGAGATGGCTGGCCGATCAGGGCTTTAGGCCGCTGCTGCTCGACTGGGGCAGCCCCAGCCCGGCCGAGCGCGGGATGGACGTGACGGCGCATGTCGAGCAGCTGCTGCTGCCGCTGATCGCCAAGTTCGACCAGCCCCCGGTCCTCGCCGGCTACTGCCTGGGCGGGACGATCGCGCTGGCCGCCGCCTGCGCCGTGCCGGTAGCCGGGCTGGCGATGATCGCCGCGCCCTGGCACTTCTCCGGCTTCAGCGAGTCGGCGCGCGCGGACATCGCCGAGCTTTGGCGCGCCGCACAACCCGTCTGCGAGACGCTCGGCCTGGTGCCGATGGAGGTGCTGCAGGCGGGATTCTGGCGACTCGACCCGGCCCGCACGATCGCCAAATACGAATCGTTCGGCGCGATGGAGCCCGGCAGCGCGGCCGCGCGATCCTTCGTCGCGATGGAGGACTGGGCCAATGCCGGCGCCCCCCTGCCCTATGCCGCCGGCCGGCAGATGTTCGACGATTTCATCGATGCCGACCTGCCCGGCACCGGCCGCTGGCGGGTGGGCGGCACGATCGCCGATCCGGCCGCGCTCGCCTGCCCGGCGATCGATTTCGTCTCGCTGAGCGACCGGATCGTACCGGCCGCGAGCGCCGCCGACCTGCCCGACCGGCGCAATCTCGGCGCGGGTCATGTCGGGATGATCGTGGGGCGCGGCGCACGCGCGCAACTTTGGGAGCCGCTGTCGGACTGGCTAAGCGCGCTCCCCGCGACTAGATAGCCCGAAACAATCCAACCGGAGCCCGAGTCATGCAGGACATCGTCATCACCGCCGCCAAGCGCACGCCCGTAGGCAGCTTCCTCGGCGCCTTTGCGAGCACCCCGGCGCATGAGCTGGGCCGTATCGCGATCCTCGCCGCGCTGGAGCAGGCCGGCGTCGCCGCGAGCGATGTCGACGAGGTCATCTTCGGCCAGGTGCTGACCGCCGGCCAAGGGCAGAACCCGGCGCGGCAGGCAGCGGTGAATGCCGGCATCCCGGTGGAGAAGACCGCGATCGGCGTGAACCAGCTGTGCGGATCGGGCCTGCGCTCGGTCGCGCTCGCCTGCCAGGCGATCCAGACCGGCGCATCGGACATCGTGGTCGCGGGCGGCCAGGAAAGCATGTCGATGGCGCCGCACGCGCAGTTCCTGCGCGCGGGATCTAAGATGGGCAATGTCGCGCTGGTCGACACCATGATCGAGGACGGGCTGACCGACGCCTTCAACCATTATCACATGGGCATCACCGCCGAGAACCTGGCCGAGAAATACCAGGTGACCCGCGCCGACCAGGACGTGTTCGCGGTGGCGAGCCAGAACAAGGCCGAGAAGGCGCGCGCCTCGGGCCGCTTCAAGGACGAGATCGTCCCGGTGACGATCAAGGGCCGCAAGGGCGACACGATCGTCGAGAATGACGAATATATCCGCGACGGCGCGACGATCGAGGCGATGGAGAAGCTGAAGCCGGCGTTCAAGAAGGACGGCACGGTGACCGCGGCCAATGCCAGCGGGCTGAACGACGGCGCCGCGGCGCTGGTGCTGATGTCCGCCGCGGAAGCGGCCAAGCGCGGTTCGCCGGTGCTGGCGAGGATCGTTTCCTGGGCGACGGTGGGCGTCGATCCCTCGATCATGGGCATCGGCCCGGCCCCGGCGAGCCGCAAGGCGCTGGAAAAGGCCGGCTGGCAACTGTCCGACGTCGACCTGATCGAGGCGAACGAGGCGTTCGCGGCGCAGTCGCTCGCCGTGGGCAAGGAACTGGGCTGGGATGCCGCGAAGGTCAACGTCAATGGCGGCGCGATCGCGATCGGCCACCCGATCGGCGCGAGCGGCGCGCGCGTGCTGACCACGCTGATCTACGAGATGCAGAAGCGCGACGCGAAGAAGGGCCTCGCCACGCTCTGCATCGGCGGCGGCATGGGCATCGCCATGTGCATCGCGCGCGACTAGCACGCGTCCGGCCGGCACCGGCTCGATCCGGTTTCGGTTTTCGCCATCGTCACCTCGGTCAAGCCATTGGCCGTGTGTGGCGGGGCGACATTGGCGGGCCCGGCGCAGTCGGATGCGTACGGCGATGACGGCGGGATCGGCCGCCGCAGCGGAACGGGCCGCCGCCCCCTCGGTGCTACCGACGGGGAAGCGCGGAGACCCGGCGGGATCGTGCCGCCGCCTGACCTGCTCTCGCGGGGATGAAGCCGCGCGATAGGCGGCGGATCGGCCGGGATGCATGGCGACTCGATTAGCCGCATGCGGCGGCGGGTTGAATCAGCGGGCCCCGTTACCTGAGCTTGCCGCGACGGCGTGGGCGGCAATAAGCGGCGAGGATGCCCCCGCGGGGGGTCGGCCGGAGAAGGGCGAGCGCGGCGCGCACGAGCGGAGGGTCACGCCTGCAACGTTGAAAATGTCATGCGGTTCACTGACATTTTGTGGACATGTACCAATAGCTGTACAATGTTTTTGTGGGGCCGCAGGCGACCCGGTATGGGTCGCAGCGATCGAGCACCAAACCGGTCGGGCCCTGGCGCCCCGGTGGCTACCTCAATTCCGCAACGTCACCGAAAGATGTGAGTTATAGGCGCTCGCCTTATAGCTCATAATATGCCACATTATGAGCTATAAAGAGGTTTCTTACCCTTATGACTTGGAATTGGCAGCAACCGGATTGGCCGCATTTTCGCTGGGACGCAGCAGAGCTGGCTGCGTTGGAAGCGCGCTTCCTGCAAAACGCCGGCGAGCGGATCGGCTCTATCAAGCATGTCGACAGGGACGATCGCATCGCGATCCTGATCGACATGATGACCGGTGAGGCGCTCAAGACCTCCGAGATCGAGGGCGAACTGCTCGACCGCGAAAGCGTCCAATCCTCTTTGCGCCGCCACTTCGGCTTGCAGGCCGATCAGCGCCGCATTCCGCCCGCCGAGGCCGGTATCGCGGAGATGGTGGTCGATCTCTATCGCGGCTTCGCAGAGCCCCTTTCGCACGAGACCCTGCACCGCTGGCACCGCATGATCGCCAATGGCCGCACCGATCTGAAGCAGATCGGCGCCTATCGCACGCACGCGACGCCGATGCAGGTCGTTTCCGGCTATCTGCACAAGCCCAAGGTTCATTTCGAAGCACCACCCTCCGACGCCGTGCCGCAGGAAATGGATGCCTTTCTCACCTGGTTCGCAGACAGCGCGCCAGATGGCGCGCATTCCCTGCCCGCGCTGACCCGCGCCGGGCTCGCCCATCTCCATTTTGTGAGCATCCATCCCTATGAGGACGGCAATGGGCGGATCGCACGGGCGCTCGCCGAGAAAGTTCTGGCGCAGGCGATCGGTCAGCCAAGCGTGCTTGCCCTCTCGCACGTGATCCTACGCAAGCGCGCCCGCTATTACGATGTCCTCGAAGCCAACAACAAGCACATGGCTGTAGCGGGCTGGCTGACGTATTTTGCGCAGATTTCCCTCGCCGCCCAGGCGCATGCGCAGCGTCTCATCGATTTCCTGGTCGCCAAGACGAAGCTCTATGACCGCGTGCGCGACCAGCTCAACGAACGGCAGGCGCGCGCCGTCGCGCGTATGTTCCGCGAGGGATTGGACGGCTTCACGGGCGGCCTGAGCGCCGCGAACTATATCAGCATCACAGGCGCGTCACGCGCGACCACGACCCGCGATCTGGCAGACCTTGTCGAAAAGGGAGTGCTGGCCGCGACCGGCACCCTGAAATCGACGCGCTACGCGCTCAATCTGGACGATCCAGTTCTGTCGGGCGGCGATACGACACTGGAGATTTAGGGCCTTGGCTCGTACGGGGCTTCGCCCTCGGCGCGCTAAAAGCGATCTGCCGCCCACCCTCATATGCCGCTGACAAAGAGAGTTACACGTCATCGGAATGTCGGGTTGATCCGGAGTCGCCGTTCGCGGCGCTTGATTCGTAAGCTGGCACCGAAGGCCCGACATGGGTCGCGGCGATCGAGCGCCAAACCGGCCGGCCCCTTGCGCCCAGGCGGCGCGGGCCGAACCAGAAGGCGGCTGATACGCCATGTCACTGAAATCAATTGCGGTGACGTTGCGTAATTGAGGCCTTACGCCGGTTCCGGGTTCGCTCCGAAGTTCGCGGGCACGATCCATGCGAGAATGATGGGAACGAGGTTGAGCATGTTCCCGAGGTAAAAGGTAATCGGCCCCGGCCCATCCAATGAGGGGCCGAAGTTGAAAGCGAAAACCATCAGGGCGATCCATCCTCCGGAGAGCGCCCCATCCCGGAGGCGCCGGTAGGTCAGCACGATCAGCAGAAGATATGCCGGCGCACCGGTGAGAAAACCCAGCCAGTCAGGTCCGCCAAGCAGCGCGATAGCGATGGGCAGACCGAATGACGCAAGCAGCAGCAGGATCGATGCGCGCCGATATGGCGCGGGCGCCGCGAAGGATTCGAGCGTCGAACGCATGCGAGACCTTTATCTCATTCGATGCGCGCACGCCGTCACGTGCGACCATTGCGCCGATGGTTCCGCGTGCCCGCGAAGCTGCGGTGCAGCCCCCCGCCCCGTCAGCCGCGGCCGCCGGATGCGTTCAGGGCGACGGCGGCGCGGATCAGGGCCGTGAGGGCGGTCGCGTCGATCTCGTCGCCTTCGTGGAAATCGATCGCGCGGCGGGTGTTGCCGTCCAGGCTGGCGTTGAAGAGTCCCGCGGGATCGTCGAGCGCCGCGCCCTTCGCGAAGGTCATCTTCACGACCTTCCGGTAGGTCTCGCCGGTGCAGACCATGCCGTGCCGATACCAGACCGGCACTCCCCGCCATTTCCACTCCTCGACCATCTCGGGATCGGCCTGGAGGACCAACGCGCGGAGGCGGGCGAGCATCTCGCCCCGCCAGTCGCCGAGTTCGGCGATCCGTGCGTCAATCAGCCGGGATGGCGACGCTTCATCCTGCGACCCGCTGCCGACCATGGTTCCTTGCTCCCGCTCTCCGTTTCCCGCGCGCCGCACCGGGTGGCGATGCCGCCGCCCGTGCACGGTACGGCCCGGCTTTTACGACGCCCTGCGTAGCGGGGAAAGTCCGGACGCTCAGGCGCTCCACACGCGATCGACGCGAAGGGTGTCGTTTCGGCTAGGTATCATCACGCATGGCGTTCTTGTCCGGCGCGCGCGAAGTCGTGTGGATGAGCTGGTATATGATCCGCCTCGATCTCGCACGGACGCGCGCCTTCCCGGAAGGATCGCGGGCGCATTATCTGGTGCTGCGCGTGCCGCTCGACCCGCTGCAGATCGTCGATGCCGATGCCGTTCGCTCTGCGCCGGCGCGCGCCACGGTGGTGCGCTCGCAACCCGATCAGCCTGAGACACGCGGCTATCTGATCCCCAAAGCGGGCGGCTGGGTGTTCTCCGGTGGCGGTCGCGGCGGGGGCGAGCCGCTGTTCCATGTCGAAGCGCATCCGCTGCGGGTGGGTGAATTTGTCACCGTCACCGAGCCCGACGGTGCAGCGCTCACCTATGAAATCACTTCGTGCGAGGCGCTTGAGCTTGCCTGACCGCGCCGCCCGCCAAGCCAGCCGGGCGCGCTATCCGGCAGCCGCGCCCCGAGCGAACAAGACGCGGGCGTGACGCCTCCTTCGGAATCCCCGTCCCCCATGCCGGACTCGCACCGCGGGCGCCCGATCATCTATCGTGCCGAGGCGCTGACCAAGGTCTATGGCGAGGGCGAGAATGCCGTCCACGCGTTGCGCGGCGTCGATTTCGATATCGCCGAGGGCGAGATGCTCGTGCTGCTCGGCCCGTCGGGGTCGGGCAAGTCGACCCTGCTCAACATCCTCGGCGGGCTCGATCATGCCAGCGGCGGGCACGCCTGGTTTTATGACCGCGACATCACGCGGTTCGACGACGACGCGCTCACCGAATATCGCCGGCGCAGCGTGGGCTTCGTCTTCCAGTTCTACAATCTCGTCGCGTCGCTGACCGCACGCGAGAACGTCTCGCTGATCACCGAGATTTCCGACGATCCGATGGACCCGGCCGAAGCGCTGGCGCTGGTCGGGCTCGAGGAGCGGCTCGACCATTTCCCCGCGCAGCTTTCCGGCGGCGAGCAGCAGCGCGTCGCGATCGCCCGCGCCATCGCCAAGCGGCCAAAGGTACTGTTGTGCGACGAGCCCACCGGGGCGCTCGACAGCTACACGGGCACGCGCGTCCTCGCCGCGCTCGATCAGGTCAACCGCGAGCTCGGCACCACCACCTTCGTCATCACCCACAATGCGGTGATCGCCGGCATGGCCGATGAAGTCATGCTGTTCGGCGACGGGCGCATCACCGGGCATCGGCACAATGCGACGCGGGTCGCGCCGATGGAGCTGAGCTGGTGAGGCGGTTCCGCTCGACCCTGACGATCAAGCTGCTGCGCGACCTGTGGCGGCTGCGCGCGCAGTCCATGGCGATCGCGCTGGTGATCGCCGCGGGCGTGGGCACCGTGGTGATGGCGGCGGGGCTGATCCGATCGCTCGAAGCGACGCGGGCCGACTATTACGACCAGTATCGCTTCGCTGACGTGTTCGCGCCGCTGATCCGCGCACCCGAGCAGGTGATGGCGCAGGTACGCCGCATCCCCGGCGTTGCCGCCGCCGACAGCCGCGTCAGCGCGCGCGCCACGCTCGACGTCGCGCATGTGGCCGAACCGGTCTCGGCGCGCGTCCATTCGATGCCGCCTGCGGGAGGATCCGCGCTCAACCGGCTGGTGCTGCGCAGCGGCCGCCTGCCGGAAGGCGGCAACGCGAACGAGGTCGTCGCGAGCGAGCCCTTCGCCCAGGCGGCGGGGCTGGCGCTCGGCGACCGGATCAAGGCGGTGATCTATGGCAAGCAGGTCGAGCTGCGGCTGGTCGGCACGGTCCTGTCGCCCGAATATATCTACGCGCTGGCACCGGGACAGATCGTCCCCGACAACGCGCGCTACGGCATCTTGTGGATGGAGCGCGAGCCGCTCGCCGCCGCGCTCGACCGCAAGCAGGCGTTCAACGACGTGCTCGTCCGCCTCGCCCCCGGCGCCGCGCCCGAGGAAGTGGTGCGCAGGCTCGATATCCTGCTGGCGCCCTATGGCGGGGTCGGCGCCTATACGCGAAAGCAGCAGATCTCGGACCGGTTCATCTCGAGCGAGATCGACCAGCTGCGAACCATGGCGGCGGTGCTGCCGCCGGTATTCCTGCTGATTGCCGCCTTCCTGCTCAACATCGTGCTCGCCCGGCTGGTGGATACCGAGCGCGAGATCATCGGGCTGCTCAAGGCGTTCGGCTTTCCGGGCCACGCGATCATGCTCCATTATGTCCAGCTCGCGCTGCTGCTGTCGCTCGGCGGCCTGGCGCTGGGAACGGCGCTCGGGGTCTGGCTCGGCCGGGCGCTCGCCGGGGTCTATCAGCACTTCTATTCCTTCCCGTTCCTCTCGTTCCGCGCGGGCGCGGACGTCTATCTGATCGCTGCGGCGTCGACGCTGGTACCGGTGATGCTCGGCGCCGCGACCGCGGTATGGCGATCCGCACGGCTATCGCCCGCCGAGGCGATGCGTCCGCCGGCACCCCCCGATTATTCAGGCCGGCTGGTCGCCGGCATCGCCAGTGCGCTCGGCCCCGACGAGCCTTCGCGCATCATCCTGCGCGGGCTGCTGCGTCGGCCGGTTCGCAGCGGGCTGACGATATTGGGGCTCGCCGCAGCGCTCGCGCTCTATGTCGCAACCGAAAGCGCGCCGGCCAGTGTCGAGCGCATGATCGGGCTCGGCTTCGGCGGCGCGAACCGCGCGGACCTGGTGGTGACCTTCGCCGAGCCGCGCGACGCCCGCGCCCTGCACGAACTCGAACGCATTCCCGGCGTTATCGCCGTCCAGCCGTTCCGCACCACGGAGGCGCGCATCCGCGCGGGGCACCGCATGATGCGCGAGGGGCTGTCGGGAGTCGAAACCGGCGGCGATCTGGAGCGGGTGATCGACATCGAGGGCAATGCGTTGGCACCGCCGCCGATGGGGGCGCTGGTTTCGGGCCGCATGGCGCAGACGCTCGGCGTCGGGCGCGGCGGCATGATCGAGGCGCGTGTGACCGAGGGCGAACAGCCGCTGCTGCGCCTGCCGGTGGTGGGCGTGCTCGACAGCCCGTTCGGCGCGAGTGCCACGCTCGATCGGGCGGCGCTCAATCGGCTGATGCGCGAGGGCAACGTCCTGTCCGGTGCCTATCTGGCAGTCGATGCGCAACAGCTGCCGCGCATCCAGGAGCGGCTGAAGGAAAGCCCGATGGTCGCGGGGATCAGCACCAATGCCTCGGCGCTCCGTTCGATCCGCGGTACGATCAAGGAGAATATCGGCAGGATGACGTTGTTCTACAGCGGGCTTGCGATGCTGGTGGTGGCGGGCGTGGTCTATAACAGTGCGCGCATCAGCCTTTCCGAACAGGCGCGCGATCTCGCGTCGCTGCGCGTGCTCGGGTTCCGGCGCAGCGAAGTGGCCTTCATCCTGCTCGGCGAACAGGCGCTGCTGGTGATCCTGTCGCTGCCCCTCGGCATCCTCGGCGGGATCGGGCTTTGGCGTTATCTCAGCAGCCGCTTCAACAGCGACCTGTTCACCATCCCCTTCGTCATCGATACGCAGGTGTTCGGCCAGGGTGTGCTCGTCGTCACCGCTGCGGCGGTCGGTACCGCGTTCCTCATCCATCGCCGCGTCGACCGGCTCGATCTCGTGCGCGCGCTCAAGACCAGGGAATAGCCATGGCGAAGAAGCTCATCACCGGACCGCGGCTCATCGCCGGACTGATCGCGCTGGTGCTCCTGGCCGCAATCTTCGTCGCGACGCGTACGCCTGCAGTCGAGGTCGAGACCGGCGTCGTGACGCGCGGGCCGCTCGCCGTCACCGTCAACGATCTCGCCGAGACGCGCGTGCGCGATCTCTATCTGGTTGCGGCGCCGATCACCGGCGAACTGCTGCGCGTGCCGCTCAAGCCCGGGGCGCGCGTGATCGCCGGCGAGACAGTGCTCGCGCGCATCCAGGCGGCCGCGCCGGGGCCGCTCGATGCGCGGACCGTCGCGCAGATCGAGGCCAATATCCGCACGCTCCAGGCGCAGAGCCAGGCGGCGCGCGCGCAGATCGACGAAGCGCAGGCCGCGCTGGTTCTGGCCGATCGCCAGCTCGTGCGGGTCACGACGCTGCATCAGCGCGGGTTCGCGACACGCGCGGCGTTCGATGAAGCCCGCGCCGCCCGCGACCGTGCGCACGCCGGGGTCCGCTCCGCGATCGAGGCCGAGCGCGCCGCACGGGAAAGCGTGCGAGCGGCGCGGGCCGGGCTGATCACGCCGGACATGGCGGGCAAGGGACGGGGTGTGGTCGACGTGCGATCGCCGGTCTCGGGCTATGTCATGACCGTGCCGCAGGAAAGCGAGCGCCCGGTCGCGGCGGGAACGCCGCTGGTGGCGGTGGGCGATCCCGAGCGGATGGAAATGGTCACCGACCTGCTCTCCTCCGATGCCGTGCAGGTCCGCCCGGGCGCGGCGGTGTCGATCGAAGACTGGGGCGGCGAGCGCCCGCTCAGGGGTCGCGTCCGGCTGGTCGAGCCCTATGGCTTTCTCAAGATCTCGGCGCTGGGTGTCGAGGAGCAGCGCGTCAACGTCGTCATCGACTTCACCGAATCGCGCGCGGCCTGGGCGCGCCTGGGCCATGGCTTCCGCGCGACGGTACGGATCGAGACCTGGTCAGCGCCCGACGTGATGCGCGTTCCGACCAGCGCCCTGTTTCGCAGCGGTACGGACTGGCAGGTGTTTCGCGTCGACGCCGATGAGCGCGCACGCGCGGCGACGGTCAGGCTGGGGCGGATGAACGACCAATGGGCCCAGGTGGTGCGGGGCCTCACGCCTGGAGACCGCGTGATCCTCCACCCCGGCGACAAGGTGGCCGAAGGGGTGAGGGTCCGCGCACGGGCCGCCGGGCAGTAGCGGATGAGTTCATTCGGTGCGGGCACCTCGTCACGTGCGACCGTCGCGCCGATGGCTCAGCTTGCGGGCGACGCTGCGGTGCCGCCCTGCTCCGGTCGACGCCGCCGCCCCATCGGCCGCGGACGCCGGATGCGCAGGGCGACGGCGACGGGAAGCGCCCGGTCGCTCAGCCGCTCCACACGCGATCGAAGCGGTGGCCGAGGCTCGTCAACAGCTCATATTGCGACATGCCCGACTGCGCCGCCGCCTGGGGCAGCGCATAATCGAGCGCGAGCCAGTCGCCCTCGCCCAGATCGGGCGCCGCGCCGACATCGATCGCGACGAGATCCATCGAGACGCGGCCGAGCAGCGGCAGGCGCCGGCCCTGGTGGAGCGCGCCGCCGGTGTTGGAGAAGCCGCGGAAATAGCCATCGGCATAGCCGATATTGAGGATCGCCACCTCGGTGGCGGCGGGCGCCGTCCAGATCGCGTTATAGCCGATCGACCGGCCCGCCGGGACGGTGCGGCGCTGCAGGACCTGCGCCTCCGGCGTGACGACCTGGCGGATCGCGGCGAGCTCGCCGCGCGGGACGCCGCCATAGAGCGCAAGGCCGGGCCGGGTGAGATCGAAGGCATAATCCGGGCCGAGCGCGATGCCGGCCGAATTGGCGAGGCTCAGGCGCTTCGCCCCGGTCCGGCCGGCGAGCGCGGCGAAGGCGGCGCGCTGCGCTTCGTTCATCGCCACGTCCTCGTCGGCGCAGGCGAGATGGCTGAGCAGCGTCCCGATCTCGAGCCCCTCGAGCAGGTAGAGCTCGTCCACCGACAGGCCGAGCCGGTTCATGCCGGTATCGATCATCACGTCGCACGCGCCGCCGCCGGCCGCCTTCCAGCGCGCGACCTGCGCCGCGCTGTTGAGCACCGGGCGGGCGATGCCCCAGCCGGCCAGTTCCATATCCTCGCCGCGCAGGCCGTGGAGCACCGAGACCGACAGGCGCAGCGGCGCGATCGCCTCGGCCTCGGCCCAGCTGGCGACGAAGAAATCGCGGCAGCCCGCCGCCGCCAGCCGGGTGGCGACCGCGAGCGCGCCGAGCCCATAGCCATCCGCCTTGATCGCCGCGCCGCACGCCGCCGCGCCGCTCATTGCATCGAGGTGGCGCCAGTTATGGACAAGGGCATCGCCGTCGAGGCGGAGGCGGAGGGGAGCGCGCGTCATCGGCGGCGGATTAGCCGCGTCGCGCGCGCTGCGCCAGTGCGGCCGGCAACGCGCCGCGCGCGCCTCAGTCGGCGCTGGCCATGCCCGGCTTGGATTCGCGCAGGCCCACGACCGTGACCACCAGCGCCATCGCGACGACGCCGAAGGTATACCACAGGCCGGCATAGGGATTGCCGGTGCGCGCGACGATATATTGGCCGATCACGGGCAGGAAGCCGCCGAAATAACCCGTGCCGATATGATAGGGAATCGACATCGAGCTGTAGCGGATGCGCGGCGGGAACATCTCGGCGAGCAGCGCCGCGACCGGACCATAGGTCATGCCCGAAAGCGCGCCCATCGCGACGATGGCGAACAGGATCACGGCGATGCTGCGCAGGTTCGGCACGACCTTGTCGAGCTTGTAGCCGGCGGCGGCGAGCGCGGCATCGAGGCCGGCCGGGCTGGTATCGGCCACGCGGACCTGGCCGATCAGCACCACCGTGACCGGTGTGCGCGCCTTGGTGTAGGCGACGCCCTTTTTCGAGAAATAGTCGAGCAGCTCGCCGCATTCGTCGACCTGCTTCGCGGCGAAGGGATTATAGGTGCAGGCCGGGCCGGAGACGACCACCGGCGCGCGGTGCGCCGCATGCGACAGCTGCGGATTGGCGGCCGAGCCCATCATGTAGAACAGCGGGAAGATCAGCACGAGCGTCATCGCATAGCCGAGCACGATCGGCGTCTTGCGGCCGACCTTGTCGGACAGGCGGCCGAAGAAGACGAAAAAGCCGAGGCTGAGCGTGGCGCCGGCACCGACGATGAGCTGCGCGGTGGTCGACTCGACGCGCATCGTCGTCTGCAGGAAGGACAGGACGGTGAAGGTCGCGGTGTACCAGATCACGGTCAGCCCGGCCGAGATGCCGAACAGCGCGACGAACAGTCGGCGGAGGTTGCCCGGATAGGTGAAGCTCTCGGTGAAGGGGTTGCGCGCCGTCTGCCCGGCCGCCTTCATCTCGCGGAACACCGGGCTCTCGTTGAGCTTGAGGCGCATCCACAGCGAGACGGCGAGCAGCAGCAGCGAGAAGACGAA
The DNA here is from genome assembly GCA_903884945.1 of uncultured bacterium. GTDB lineage: Bacteria > Pseudomonadota > Alphaproteobacteria > Sphingomonadales > Sphingomonadaceae > Sphingomonas. The sequence continues at coordinate 16,289 of CAISGR010000201.1, read as the reverse complement.
GGGGAAGCGCCAGCCCCAGGCATCCCACAGCGCGGGCGGCATCAGCGCCTTGGAGACGAGCACGACGATCAGGCTGAGGATGAAGCCGCCGACCACGCTCGCCTGGATGAAGCTGGTATAATAGCCACTCCTCCCCTTGCCGGCATGCTCGGCGACATAGATCGCCGCCCCGCCATATTCGCCGCCGAGCGCGAGCCCCTGCAGGATGCGCAGGCCGATGACGATGAAGGGCGCGGCCAGCCCGATCGCGGCGGCCGAGGGCACCAGCCCGACGCCGGCGGTGGCGAGGCCCATCAGGGTGATGGTGACGAGGAAGGTGTATTTCCGGCCGAGCCGGTCGCCGAGAAAGCCGAACAGCACCGCGCCGAGCGGACGGAAGCCGAAGCCGACCGCGAATACCGCCCAGGCGGCGAGCGTCTGGACCAGTTCGTTGCCGGCGGGAAAGAAGGTGCGGCCGATGATGCCCGAGGCAGCCAGCGTGCCGTAGATGAAGAAATCATACCATTCGAAGATCGTGCCCAGCGACGACGCGGTGATGACGAGCTGGATGTCCTTCCGGCTCGGTTCGGGCGTCGCGCCGGGTGGTGGCGCCAGGTCGGTCGGCGCGATCGTGGCCATGGTTGCTTCTCCCCTTGCGGGAGAGGTTTAGCGGGATATGCGGGGGCGGCAAGATGGAGAGCGGCGGCCGGGCGGCGTTATGCACCAGCGCGCAGCGGATTTCCGCGCCGGCGCGTGCTAGCGTCGCGCACCACAGTCGCGGGGAGGAACGGGATGACGATCAGTTCGCGCAGCCGGATGCGGGCCTGACATGCATATCGGCGCACTGAAGCTGAAGCTGCAGCTCGTCTGCGGCGACGAGTTCGCGATGGGCCCGGGCAAGGCCGACCTGCTCGAGGCGATCGACCGCGAGGGATCGATCTCGGCGGCCGGGCGGGCGCTCGGCATGAGCTATCGCCGGACCTGGCTGCTCGTCGACCAGATGAACCGCTGCTTCGTCGAGCGGCTGGTCGAGACACTGTCGGGCGGCGGGCACGAGCGCGGCGCGCGGCTGAGCGCGTGCGGGCGGACGGTGCTGCAGGCCTATCGCGCGCTCGAGGCGGAAACGGCGCGGGTGGCGGAGAGCGCGGCCTATCGCCAGCTGGTGGAGGCGCTGCTGGAGCAGCCGCTGCCGCCCAGGAGCTGAATGCCCCGCGGCCATTTTGTTCGCCCGACTGTCACACGCGGTTAAGATCGTTCGCCTAACCGCGCGCTCCATATGGTAAACATAACGCAGACGCTCTGGCCGCGCAGCATGGTGGCAAGGCTGATGGTCCCGGTCGCGCTGATGCTGTGCCTGGTCTGCCTGCTCGGGCTGGTGAGCCTAGGGACGCGCAGCCGGTTGCAGGCGGCGCGCGCAGCGGTGGATCGCAGCGAACTGGTGCGGGTCGACCTGATCGAGGTGCGCTCGCTCAGCCGCTCGCTCCAGCGCGACGCACTCAACCTGCTGATCGAGAAGGACCCCTACGAACTGGCGATCATCCACGGCAAGTTCGCCAACCGCTCACGCGAGATGCGCGCGCTGCTCGCGCTGCTGGTCGGCAATCCCGCCTTCGAGGGCGGCCGATATCGCGCCGTCTATCTCCGCAGCCAGGCGATCGTGCTCGACCGGCTGGGCGCAGTCGCCGCCGCCGTCACCCGCGGCGACCGGCCGGCGGCGCTGGACAGCTTCCGGAACCAGGTCCGGCCCAACGAGCGGATCGCGTCGCGCGTCGCGGACGCGCTCGTGTCCGAGCAGGACGCCATCGTCACCCGCCTCCACCAGCGCAGCCGCGACCTGGAGCGCCAGGAACTGCTCGTGAGCCTGCTCGCCAGCATCATCCTGTTCTCGCTGGCGGCCACGGCGACGCTGGTGATCGTCCGGCGCTCGATCGTCGGGCCGCTCGCCGACATCGAGGCGGCGATGGACCGGATCGCGGCCGGCGACACCGACGGGCGGACGCCCCATGTCGAGCGGCAGGACGAGATCGGGCGCATGGCGCGCGCGATCGAGGTGTTCCGCGCGTCGGTGCTGGAGCGGGCGCATCTCCAGGCGGAAAGCGCGCGGCTGCAGACCCTCGACGTCCGGCGCGCGCTGGAGCGGACCCAGGCCGAGCGCGCCGCGGAAGAGGCGGAAGCAGCGCGCAGCCGCGCCCTCGGCGAATCGGCGGCGGCACTGGAACAGCACGCAGCGGAAGCGCTCGCGCTGCTGCACGCATCGGCGCGGCAGCTTTCAGCAACCTCGGCCGAGCTGACCGGCCACTCCGCGACGGCGACGCGCGAACTCGGCGAGGTGAGCAGCGCCGTCACCCGCGCCGCCGGCGGGGCGACCGACATCGCCGCCGCGACCAACCAGTTCATGACCGCGCTCGGCCAGTCGAGCGAGAATACCCGGCTGTCGGCCGACCTCACCGCCGAGGCGACCGCGCAGGTAGCCGTGCTCGCAGACCAGATGGCGCAGGTGCAGCAGAATGCCCGGATCGTCGGCAACATCGTCGACCTGATCGGCGGCATCGCCAAGCGGACCAACCTGCTCGCGCTCAACGCCACGATCGAGGCCGCGCGCGTGGGCGAGGCCGGCAAGGGCTTCTCCGTCGTCGCGGGCGAGGTCAAGACACTGGCCGCCCAGTCGGCGCGGGCGACCGGCGAGATCGCCGCCAAGGTCGCGACCATGCAGGGCGCCGCCCAGCATGCCGGCGACAGCCTGGCGCGGATCGGCGCGATGATCGCGGAGATCGCGAGCGGATCGAGCGTGCTCGCCGCGACCATCGACGAGCAGGCGCAGAGCGGCAAGATCATCAACCACAATGTGACGGGCGCCGCATCCGACCTGGACGCGATCGGCGACCGCGTGGCGGACGTCTCCGCGGCGGCGACCGGCGTGGACGGGCTCGCCCGCCAGGTCCGCGCGGATGCGCGCCGGGTCGAGGAGAGCGCCGTGGCGATCGACCGGGCGCTGTCGCTGTTCTTCGCGCAGCTGCACAAAGCCTGATCCAGCACGAAAGCACCGCGATAACGGGTGGCGCATCCGGCCCAGCCATTCTATTTCAGTTCCATGACAGACCAGCCGAATTTCGTCGCCATGCTCCGGACGGAGCCCGGATCGGCGCGCGCCTGGGGCCTCTATTCAGCCGTGGAGGATCGCTGGCTCGACGTGGTCTTCCGGTCGCAGCGCGACGCGGAAGAAGCGTTCGAGGTCCTGCGCCGCGCGCCGGCAGCGCCACCCCGGACACGGGGCAAGCGCCTCGAATCCTAGCAGCCCGGCGCGGCCATCAGCCCGTAGCGCGGATGCCGAGCCAGCGCTGCGCGCGCGGGAGCCTGGGCAGCGCGAAGCGATCGAGCAGCAGCACCACGATCAGCGAGGCACCGAACAGCGGCAGGAACAGGCCGAGCGCGACGAGCAGCGCGACAAAGCTCGCCGCGAGCGCCGGGCGGGCGCGCGCGACGGGCGCGCCGAGCACGCCCTCCGGCCGCCGGCGCCACCACAGCACCACGCTGCTGACCGAGAGCAGGACCAGGCCAATCGCGGTGAGCAGGCCGAGCAGCTGGTTGGCCCAGCCGAACAGCTGCCCCTCATGCACCGCGACACCATAGCCGACGAGGCGATCGATCAGGCGGCGCTGGGCGAAATCGGTGCGCGTCAGCACCGCGCCGGTCGCGCCGTCGAGCGTGAGATCCGTGCGCAGCGGGCGGTTGGCGGCATCCGACTTGGCCGTCCAGGGCTGGCCGATCCCGGCGGGCGGCGCGATCAGCACCGGGCCGGCCAGCCGGAGCGGGCGCACGCCGGCGACGAGCCGATCGAGCGGAACATAGGAGACGGCGGGGTGCGCCATCGCCATGCCCTGATGCTCGGCATGCTCGCCCGCCATCGCGCGGGTGCCGGCATCGGCCGCCGCGCGCGCCGCGAGTTCCTGCGCATGGCTGGTGGTCCAGTCCTGCCTGACCGGGTGGCCCTCGGCGACCGAGCGGATCGCCTTGAGATAGCCGCCCCAGCTCTTTGCCCAGGGCAGGCCGGAGAGCAGCAGGAACAACGCGAAGAACGACACCCAGAAGCCGGTGACGCCGTGCAGGTCGCGCCAGAAGCGCCGCCCGCCCGCGCCGAGCCGCGGATAGAGCACGCCGCCGAGCCCGGTGCCGCGCGGCCACCACAGGAACAGGCCGGTGAGGATCATCACGATCGCCCAGGAGGCGGCGAGCTCGACCATGTAGGAGCCGGCATCGCCGATCAGCAGCTCGCCGTGCAGGCGGAAGACGAGCCGCATCAGCCGCTGGTCCTCGTCGACCGTCTTGAGGATGGCGAGGGTCTGTGGGTGGACATAGACGCGGGTCTCGTCGCGCCCGGCGCCGACGACGATCTGGACCGCCGCGTCGGGCGCGTCGGGCAGCTGGTAGCGGTGCAGCACCGATCCCGGCACGGCGCGCACCGCCGCGGCGGCCTGCTCGGCCGACGAGGCGCGCGGGCCCGTCATCGCGAGATGGGTATAGGGGCGATCGATCAGCGCCTCGATCTGCGGCCGGAACAGGTAGATCGACCCGGTCGTGGCAAGCCACAGCACGAAGGGAATGCACAGCAGCCCGGCATAGAAATGCCAGCGCCAGATGGCGTTATAGCCCGGCCAGCGCCGCGCGCCCGTTCCGCTCATCGTCGCCCCCGCCATCAGAATCGCGCCTTCACGCCGGCAAACACCGTCCGTGGCTGGCCGGCATAGATGGTACCGGTCGTCTCCGACAGCGCCGCGGCGGGCCGCTGCAGCAGCGTCGCCGGATCGAGGCTGTCCGCGATCACCGACGCCGAGCCGACATAGGTGCGATCGAACAGGTTCTGCACCGAGGCGTAGAAGCTGAGGCGCGACCACCAGGCCGCCCCCGCCGGGGGATCATAATGAAGGTTGAGATTGGCGAGCGTGTAGCCCGGCACCGCGAGGATATTGCCGTTGTCGATGAAATAGCGCGCGCGGTAGGTCACCTCGACAAAGCCGCCCAGCCCCTCCAGCGGCCCGGCCGGCTGGTCGTAGCCGATCCGGCCGTTGACGAAGGTGGGGATCACGCCGGGGATGCGATTGCCGTCGCGATCGAAGGCCGCCGTGGCAGTGCCCGAGGTCAGGCGCTCGACATAGTCGGTATAATGATGGTCGTTATAGCTGTAGGCGCCTTCGAGTCTGGCGCCGGGGAGCAGCCCGGGCAGCGGCTTCCAGGTGACGCCCAGCTCGATGCCGCGATGGACCGATCGCGGCGCATTGGTGGTGTAGGCGAGCAGGTTGAGGCTGGCCGACTGGCTGACCTGCTCGTTGCGGAACCACTCGTAATAGCCGGTCAGTTCAGCGCGGAAATTGGCGCCGAGCCTGAGTTCGGCACCGACATCGACGCCGGTGTTGGTCTGCGTCTTCAGCGCGGTGTTGTTGCCGGCCACGCCGTCGGGCGTGACGAACAGGCTGCCCGATTGCGGAATGCCATAGCCGGTGCCGATCCGGGCATGGAGGCGAACCGCCTCGGTCGCCTGCCACAGCAGCGCGGCCTCGGGCGCGACATTCCAGAAGCGGCGCTCCGCCGGGATGAAGGTGACCACCGGGTTGAGGCCCTCCGGATAGCTATAGGCGGTCTGGCGCACCTTGATCAGCGAGCGCTCGGCGCCGATCCCGGCGATGAGCTGGAGCGTGCGGGTGAGGTTGAGCTCCTCGCGGGCGCGGATCCCCAGGTTGCGGATATCGCCGAACACCGTCTGGGTCGGCGCGCCGAACCCGTTGCGGCCAGCGGGTGTCTTGTTGAAGCTGTAGCTCTGGTTATCGAGATAATTGTAGAACAGCCCGATGAAGCTGGTCGCGTCCAGGCCGAGCAGCTGGCCGCGGTTGGTCACGTCGCTGGTGATGTTGTAGCTGTCGAGCGTGCCCTTGAACGGGGTGGCGCTGGTCGGCTGGTTGACCACGCGGCTGTCGAAGGTCGCCTGGGTGCGCCAGGTGGTATTCGCGCCGAAATCATGCTCGTAGCGCGTACCGATGATGGTGCGGCGATCGTTGCGCGCGAGATCGCCCTCCGCCGCCGTCTGCTTGACCCGCGCGCCGTTGACGCCGTTGACCAGCACCGAGATCGTGCCGCAGCCGGGCGCCGCCGTGGCCGCAACCGCGCAGCCCTGCTGATAGGGGTTGGCGAGATATTGCGTGTAGGAAAGCCGGGTCGAGAGCCGGAACTCGCCCTCGTTGTAGATCAGCTTGGCGGCGACCCGGTCGTGATCGCCGAGCGCAAAGGTGCCATAGGCGTTGACCGTCCCGGTCTGGTAGCCGGCATGCCCGGTCGCGCCGTCCGCGCGGACGAAGCTGCCGAACAGCGCATAATCGTAGCGCGAGCCGGCATGGCCGATCGTGGCGTAGACATTGCCATAGCCGTCGCCGCCGCCATCCACGCCGGCCTCGACCCCGTTGATGTCGCGCCCGCGCCGGGTGCGGAAATTGACCGCGCCGCCGATGGCATAATTGCCGTAGCGCGCCGACGAGGGCCCGCGCACCACGTCGACCGCGCCATAAGCATGGGGATCAGTGAGATCGAAGCGCGCCAGCCCGTCGGGCTGGGTGACGGGGAAATCATCCTCGAACACCTGGATGTTGCGCGCGCCGAAGCTGTTGCGCGCGTTCGAACCGCGCACCGACACGCCGACGTCGCGCGGGCCATTGCCCTGGATCACGGCGATGCCGGGGGCGAGCTTGACGATGTCAGCGATCGTCATGGCGGGGGTGTTGCGGAAGGCGCTGTCGTCGACGGTGGTGACGGTCTGGCCGGTGACGCTGGTGGTCAGCGACAGCGCGCGCCCCGTGACGACGACATCGTCGCCGTCGGCCGGCGCAGCCGCGGGAGATGCGGCGACGGGCACCGCAGCAGGCGCCGCGCCGTCGAGCGCGGCCAGCGCGGCATCGATCGCGGCGCGCTGGCGCAGCAGCTCGGCGCGGCGGTCGTCATGGGTCTGGGCGGAAGCGGCGGAAGCGAGGAAGGCGGCCGAGCAAAGCCCGGCAGCGAGAAACGATCTGGACATCGATCAACCCTGAATATCTGCCCGCGCCGCCCGAAGGGGCGCGCGGCGATTGAAGGGCATGGCGACAAGGCCGCGCATGCTGACACGGGCCCGCGCTGGCGCGGCGGGCTTCAGCGATCGGGCGATGCGCCGTGACGGCACGATCGCGACCGCGTCAGATACGGGCGGGAGGGCCTCGAAGGGGCGGGCGAAGGAAGCCCGCGGCGCGGACCGGGCGCGGCGTCTCGACGCGATAGCCAAGCGCGATGACGAAGGCGATGGCGAGCGCGAGCAGGATCGGATCGGCCGCCGCCAGCGACGGCGCGGACAGGCCCGAAAAGGCGCAGGGCATTTCCTTCACGCCATCCTGCTTGTCGTGCTGGCCGCCGGTGCCCGGCATGACCATCTTCATCGGGCCGTAGCCGGTGCAGATCTCGATGGTGAGGCCGTCGCCCGAGGTTCCCAGCATGAAGCCGCTCGGCACGACCAGCTTCGCCAGCAGCGCGAGCGCGAGCAGGCACGCGACGAGCACGGGGCGATGCAGGAGATGGCGGCGAAGCGCGGTCACGCGGCGCTCCTAGCCCGGCCCGGCCGGCAAGTCATCCGTCGAAATCGCCGCATGCCGGCGAGCGGCCAAGCGGCAGGCACACCAGCCTGCCCGCCGCGTCGCGCTCGACCCGGACGTCGATCCCGAAGGCAGTCCGCAGATTCGCCTCGGTCAGCACCTCGGCCGCGGAACCGCCCGCCAGCAGCCTGCCCCTGTCGAACAGCAGCACGTCATCGGCCACCCGGGCGGCATGGAACAGGTCATGGAGCACGATGGCGACGCCCCTGCCCTGCCCCGCGACATCGCCGAGCCGGTCGAGGATATCGAACTGGTGGCGCGGATCGAGCCCGGCAAGCGGCTCGTCGGCGAGGAGCCATTCGGGCTCGCCGGCCAGCACGCGGGCGAGCAGCACGCGGGCGCGCTCGCCGCCCGAGAGATGGTTGACCGGGCGATTGGCGAGATGCGTCGTCTCGGTCGCCGCCATGGCCTGCAGGATCGCGTCATAATCGTCCGCGCCCGGCGCGGCGAAGGGCGCGCGGTGCGGCGCGCGGCCCAGCGCGACGACCTCCGAGGCGGCGATGTTCCAGTGGACGCTCGCCCCCTGCGGCAGATAGCCGATCCGCCGCGCCCGCTCGCGCGAGCCGAGCGCCGCCACATCGCGGCCCCCGAGCCTGACCGAACCGGTGGTCGGGGCGATCAGCGCAGCCGCCGCCCTGAGCAGGGTCGACTTGCCCGCGCCATTGGGGCCGAGAATCGCCGTGACGCGACCGGGGCGCAGGGTCGCGTGCAGGTCAGTGAGCACGGCACTGCCCGACAGCGTTATGCCAAGGCCGTCGAGCGTCAGTTCCACGAGGCGCGACCCTTGAGCAGGAGCATCAGGAAGAAGGGCGCGCCGAGCAACGCCATGGCGACGCCGAGGCGGACTTCGCCCGCGCCCGGCGCGAGGCGGCACAGGCTGTCGGCGACGAGCACCAACGCCGCCCCGCCGAGCGCGCTGGGCAGCAGCAAGGCGGCCGGGCGGTGGCCGAAGACCGGGCGGAGCAGGTGCGGCACGACCAGGCCGACGAAGCCGACCACCCCCGTCACGGCGACGCTGGCCCCGATGGTGAGGCCGGTCCCGAGCACGATCAGCGCCTGGAGCCGGCCGAGCCGGACGCCGAGCGAGCGCGCCGCCGTCTCGCCGAGCGTCAGCGCGTCGAGCGCCGGTGCGGTGAGGAACAACAGGGCCGCGCCCAGCGCCATGAAGGGCAGCGCAATGCGGACGTCGTCGATGCTGCGATCGGTGAGCGCCCCCATCAGCCAGTCGATCACTTCGGCCACCGCATAGGGATTGGGCGCGATCGAGATCAGGAAGGCCGTCAGCGCCCCGGCAAGGCTCGCCAGCACGGTGCCCGCAAGGATGAACTGGACGGGGCTCGGCGATCGCCAGGTGAGCGCGGCAAGCAGCGCCATCGATCCGCCGGCGCCCAGCATCGCGCAGCCGAACAGCACCAGCGGGTTGCCGGCGATGCCGAGCACGATCGCGGCCACCGCGCCCAGCGCCGCGCTGGACGAGACGCCCACCACCGCCGGATCAGCGAGCGGGTTGCGCAGATAGCCCTGCAGCACGGCGCCGGACAGGCCGAGCACCGCCCCGATCGCAAGGCCCAGAATGGCGCGCGGCAGGCGAAGCTCAGCGATGATGGCGAAGCGCGGATCGGGCGTGAACCAGGCACCGAGCGGAATCCAGGTCTTCCCGGCGACCAGCGACAGGCCGAAGGCGAGCACCACCAGCAGCGCGAGCAGGAGCAGCCGGCGCGTCACGAGCCGAGCCCCCGGCGGATCGCCGCGAGGCGGGTGATGGCGGGAATGATCGTCGGCCCGCCGCAATTGACCAGCGTCCGCGGGAAGGCGGCCTCGACCGTGCCGGCCCCGGTGCGCGCGAGGACCCGGGCGCGCAGGCTCGCGCTGCGCGACGGGCCGGGAGTGAGGATCACGCGCGGCGGATGCGCGGCGATCGTCTCGATCGGGAGCGTGCCGGTAAAGGCGAGGCCGTAATCGGCGGCGGCATCGCGAAAGCCGGCCCTGACGAGGAGTTCGTCGAGCAGCGTGCCGGAGCCGTTGACGAGATTGCCGGCGATGAACAGCAGCGCGGCGGGGCGCGTCGCCGCCGCGCCCGCCGTGGCACCAGCGACCGCACGGTCGATCCGGGCATTGAGCGCCCTGCCCCGATCCGCCGCGCCGACTGCCCCGGCAACCTGGCTGATCTGCGCCTTGCTCGCCGCGATCGTGACGGGCGAATCGAGCAGCAGCGTCTTCAGCTCCGCCCGGGCATAGGCATTGCGCGTGCTCGCCGGGGTAAAGCTGCTCGTCACCACCAGATCGGGATGGAGCGCGATCACTTCCTCCGCCGTGCCGGTGGTGGTGGCGAAGCGGCGCGCGACATCCAGCGGGATCGAGGTCGCGCCCGGATCCTGCGAATAATGGCTGATCGCGGCGATGCGGCCTGGCGGAACCAGCTCGAGCAGGATCGCATCGGCGCAGGGATTGGTGGAGACGATCCCGCCGCCGTGCGGCGCCCGCGCGGGCACCGCGCACCCGGCGAGGAACAGCGCCAGCGGCAGGATCGCCCGCAGCATCAGTTGAGCTTCACGCGGATGCCGCCATAGGCGGCGCGGCCGTCCGTCCCGTAATTGGCGACGGTCTGGTATTTCTCGTCGAAGAGATTCTCGACCCGGCCATAAAGGGTGAACCGATCGCCGACCGGGAGCTCGGCGCGCAGCCCGGCAAGGACATAGCCGTCGAGGCGCACCGTGTTGCCGGCATTGTCATAGCTGTCCCCGACATGGCTGATCGTGCCGCCGACCGACAGGCCGAAGGGCAGGCGGTAATCAGCGGAGACGCTGACCGTCTCCCGGGGCCGACGGGCGAGATCCTTGCCGAAATTGGCGCCCGGCGACCGGTTCTCGCTGTCGATATAGCTGAAATTGCCGGTGACGGTGAAATCCCGGATCGGGCGCAGCGCCAGCTCGAACTCGACGCCCTCGGCGCGGGCGCGAACGATATTGCTGTACGTGAAGGTAGCGAGGTCGAAATCGATCTGGTTCTTCGTGTCGCGATGGAACCAGGTGACGCCGACCGTGGCGGCGCCGCCCAGGAACCGCTGCTCGATCCCGACATCATAATTGTGCGCCACCTCCGGCTTCAGACCGGCGTTGCCATAATATCGGGCGTAGCGCTGATAGAGCGTCGGGGCCTTGAAGCCGTCCGCATAGCTGGCACGGAGGGTAGTGCCCTCACGAAGGGCCAGCGCCGCATTGACGCCGAAGCTGGTATGCCCGTCGAAATCGCTGTTCTCGTCGCGGCGGACGCCGCCGGTGACGGTCAGCACCTCGATCGGCGTGACGATCGCCTGACCGTAATAGCTGGTGATGTCGGCGGCGTGACGATCGCTGTCGGTGACGAAGCGGCTGTTCTCCTGCTCGACACCGGCGACGAGGCGGATCTGATCGACGACCTGGAAATCACCCTGATAGGGGTAGCGCTCGCTGCGGCCGCGACCGAAGAAGCTCACCCCCGGCCCATAGGTCGGATCGTAATTGTCGCGGTTGATATCGGCGATGGTGAAGGCGACGCGGTTCCTGAAGCGCCCGCCGAGCAGGTTCGCGTGGAGCCCGGCATAGCCATAGATCTCCTGCGAGGTGGAATATTCGGGATCGTCGGCCAGCGTATAGTTGGGCGGCGGGAAGCCATCCAGCTCGGTATGGCTATGGGCATAATAGCCGCGCAGATCGAGGCCGATCTCGTCAGTGAAGGCGATGGCGATCTGCCCCGTGCCGCCATAGCGCCGATAGCCGTCAGGCTCGGTGCCGTTCGCGGCGGCGGAGATGCCGTCGGTGCGGAGATAGCCGCCGGTCAGCGACGCAGTGACGGCGCCCTTGCCGCCCGAGAGGCCGGCATTGGCGAACAGCGTGTCATGCGCGCCATATTCGACCTGGCCGCGACCCTGCAGCCCCTCGGTCGGGCGCGCGGTGACGATGTTGACGACACCGCCGATCGCCTGGCTGCCCCAGGGGACGGAGTTGGCGCCGCGCAGCACCTCGATGCGATCGATCGAACCGGCGAGCAAGGTGCCGAAATCGAATGCGCCGCCGGGCGACGAGGGATCGTTGACGCGCACGCCATCGATCAGCGTCAGGGTCTGTTCGCCCTCGGCGCCGCGGATGCGCACTGCCGTGACCGTGCCGAGCCCGCCATTGCGCGAGACGGTGATGCCGGGGGTGGTCGCCAGCAGGTCGGCAATGGCGACGGTCTGGCGGCGCTCGATCTCCTCGCGGGTGATGATGGTGACCGACTGGCCGATTTGCGCGGCATATTGCGGAACGCCGGCCGCGACGATGATATCGGGTGGAACGCGCTGGTCGGCGACCGTGATGCAATCATTGGTCCGCTCGCAGTCATCGACCGGCGCCGGCGCTGCTTCCTGTGCCGAGGCGGCACTGGCGGCGAGCAGCGCCGCGGCCATCGCCGACAGGCGCAACGCATCGCGCGACGAGACAAGGCTGTTCAGCCTGATGTGGAAAATCCTGGACATGACGTACCCCTTTCACATGGGGCCATGAGTCCGGGCGCAGCAGTGGCGACGCCCGGCCCCGACGGCCCGGTTCATGTCGCTCACTCGAGGCAATGCCCTCGTCCGCCCGGTGCATCCCGCCCGCGCGATGGATCGACCGTGGCGGGCAGGTCTCCTGGCTTCCGGGTCTTCGCTGAACGCCTCGCCTTCCCGGGGTTGCCCCCAGTGGCATGATGAGCGCCGGCTATCCGGTCACAGTTGCGGGAGCAGCATCGGGGTTGCGGAGGGTTCCGCGCACCGATTTCCCTATTGTCCCGTCTCCGGGACCCGTCACGCGAGCGGCCTTACCGGGGCACCGGCCCCCGCGCAAGCGGCAGCGATCCGGACGCGGGCAGGCCGGCATTCCGCACGACATGGGTGAAGTTCCGCTCCCGGATGCTGCGCGCGACTGCCGGAAGCACGCGAGGGCAGGACGAATGAGCCGGCGGCGCGCCAATCCCCGTGCGCCCGGGCCACCCCGTCGCGACGGGCGTTAAAAAAGCCCGCGACGTCTTGCGACGCCGCGGGCTTTTTAAAATGGTGGGCGTGGCAAGGATTGAACTTGCGACCCCTGCGATGTCAACGAAAGCAATTGCCCGGATTTCTGCGGTTTTTGGCCTTTCGTGACATTCCCGGCGAAGCCCCAAAATCCGCAGAAATCCGTGTGCTGAATCCCGCTGCACCGGAATTGCACCGGAGCCCTGCGAGCCCCCGCCCCACCCCCCGATAGTGCCCACGCCAGGGCGCTGTCCCGAACTGCGAACGCGCGGCCGAACAGCCTGATTCGGCCTGCGGTTTCGTGCGCCCATCGATTTCGAGCCGGGGCCCGAACGATGTCGAATGCCTATACCGACGAAGCCGGCGCCATCGCGCGCCAGACCAAAGCACTTATCCGGGCTGCGGGAGCCGCCCTTTCAGGCAGGGAACGCGCGCCCGAAACGGAACGCCCGATCCATCGCAACAGTTTCGACGTGGATGACGGCCGCGCCCAGGTATGGCGCCCGATCGCGGACGGCACCAAGAGGGGCGCGCTTCGCTGGCGTGAAAAGCTCCTGCAGGTCGCGCGCGAATTCGACAACACGACGCGTCTGAAGAACCGCCTGCAGAGCGGCAAGAAGAACTCGCGTGGCGACCTGACGCCCTATGGGGTCGCGGTGCTCGAGGCGGTCCTCCACTTTCCGTATTTCTGCTTCAAGACCGGCCGGCTTGACCCGGCGCTCACGCAACTGGAGAAAATCACCGGCTTCGCCAGGAAGACGATCGTTGCCGCCCTGAAGCGCCTTCAGGACCACGGATTTCTCAAATGGGTTCGCCGGACGAGAAGGAAGCCCGATAGCGAAGGCGTCTTTGGCCCGCAGCGCGAACAGACCAACAACGCCTATTTCTTCGATATCACTGAGCTGGCCAGTGAGGCCCGCCAGCGCCTCCGGCAATTGCTCGGCCGCCCCCAGGCGGAGGCGCCTGATCGCCCGTCAGGAGGCCCGAGGCGGCAACCTCGAGCCCCATCCGCCGCCCTCGCGACCGAACTCGCCCGCCTCTGCGCTCTCGTCGATAACGCGAGTAACCCGGGGTAACTGTCTGCCCCCCTAAGGTTATAAGAATGAAAGGAGTGCCTACGGCACGCGCTGATTTGACGGTTCCTTGCGACCGAAAGGTCCTGTCCCCCACCAGCCGACAGCCAAGACCCGGCTGTCGGACGGACCGGCTTTGGCCGGTCCGATGCTCGGCGGGGTGCCGAGGGCGAAAATCGTGCCACGCCCTCGCGACTGTCACCCCCGGTGCAGGCGTTGCGAAATACCGCGCGACGCGCGTCGCAATCACGGCGCGGATATCCCTATCCCCTTGGGCGCAAGAGCACGACAAGCTAGGTCAGTTGTGCAGGTTGGGGTCTTCCCGCCCTCTCCCCATTGGCATCACCCGGAATGATCAGTTTGTGCCGTTATGGCCGGTCATCCTCGGCAGGCGATCGTTGCTTTGAAACCGCCTGTGCTTCGCCAAAGCGGTCGGGCGGGAACCGCTCCGCTAGGAGACGTTGGTCTGAACCCAATCAGGTGGTAGTTGATGCCAAGGTGCATCCGGGAACCGTCGAGCATATTCCTCTTTAACGCGACGCTGTCGCCACACGGGCCCACCAATATGCCAAGGGGCTTCCTCTCTCCCGAAATCAGCAGTGAGTCTTGCGGCTATGTGCTGCTCAGCGTTCCAGCTTGCTATAATTTCCATGTTTTGGATCGCTGGGTCTTCGACCCGAGTATTGTATTCCGTGTTACCATCGAACACGCGTACGAGCAGCGTTCCTACGGGCCACTGAACCATGGGCCACGGCACTTTTAGTGAACTAACCAATTCAAATCGGCCGAGTTTAAGCCAAGCTCCCGAGCGCAGCGCTCGCGTGATCGATGGATACCCAACGCCTATGACGGCCATCAGTGGCGCCGAGAAAATATCAGTGGGCAAGGCAACGTCGCGGTCACGGCGACGAAAGAAGCCGATGCGCTTGTCCGGAGTTACCTGCCCATAATAAATCCACTGGGCATCACCAGAGACAGCGTAAAGCGTTCCAGATTTCAAATCGGCGCGGGACGACGGTTTGGTCTCGAACATGCTCATTTTGTGATGCGATCACGACGCTCATGTCAACGGTAGTTGACCACCAAAAACCGGCCGTCGGCGGACATTGGTTTGCCGCGCACATCCTGGCCGGAGGGTGCATCAATCTGCATCAGCATACTGCGCACGGATCCAGCCCTTCCGTGGCAAATTTTCTAGGTCGCACCCGTTCGAGAGTGGATGCGTCAAAATCGACACGAAAAGTGCGCGGGCGAGGCGGGGGGAAAAGCGCTCGATTTGGGGCTGTGGATCGAACGGCGCCCGGCCGGCCGCGTCGATCGCCCTGCCCCGCCCGCGACTCCGCGATCGATTCGACAGCCGCGACGTAAGCGCGCTAGCCTTGGCGCATGTGCAACCGGTTCCGCCTCACCGCCAACCAGGCATCGATCATGCGGGCGGCCGGCCTCGAGCCTCCCTACCCGGACGACGAGTGGTATCCGCCCCCGCGCGAGATCTTCCCGACCGGCGGCAAGACGCCCCGCTTCGGCCTGACGATCCGCCGATCGGCCGAGGGCAATCGCGGCCTGTTGTTCACGGCGATGGAATGGGGCTTTCCCACCCAGATCCCGAGCAAGCGCGATCCGAAGGTGAAACTCACCAAATACGTCACCAACGCCCGCAACCTGGACAGCAGCTTCTGGCGCCCGTCGCTTGCCAGCCCGGAGCGTCGCTGCCTCGTACCCTTCACCCATTTTGCCGAGCCGCACCCGGAACGCGGCACCGGAGACGACGGCCTGCCCCGCCAGATGTGGTTCTCCCTGCCCGACCAGCCTGTCGGCATGTTCGCCGGCCTCTGGCGCGAGACCGAACGCGGCCCGGCGTTCGCGTTCGTGACAACCGAACCGAACGACCTGATCCGGCCGACGCATGAAAAGGCAATGCCGGCGATCCTGCCCCCGGCCGCGCAATCCCCATGGCTGGACGGAACGGCCGAGGAAGCCCGGGCACTGATCAAGCCCTATAAGGGCCCCATGGCGCAGCAGATCGCTACCCCACCCCTCGAATAGCCGCCACACCCGGCCACCATCCCACCCATCCCGGGTAGCCGGCGCTTCCGCTCACCGCATCGGCCATTGCACGCCCGCGATGTTCTCATAATGTTCCGCCATGCGAATCGACCGGCGCGCATTGGTGTTCAAGGCGCTCTGCGCCCTCGACGAAGCCTATGACGAGGCGGCGGAGGGCCGCGTCTACCCAAGCTTCGCGCTGCGCTTCGCCCTCGCCTTCCTCTACGCGGTCGGCGATCGGCGCGCCGAATGGTTCGACCGGGAGCCCTATGATGATTTCTGGCGCGAGGCGACGGTGAACGATGCCACCTGGGGCACCCCGGCAGTCGGTCGGATGCAAAAGCTCAACACCAGCTTCAACGCCATCGCCCGCGCAGCCGGCCTCGAGCGGGATTCGAATGTGCAATCGGAAATGCGCGATGCACGGAAAGTGAGGTCGTGCGCTCCTTCCCCCTCAGCGGATCGGGACGACCATAGCTAGATGCCGGATCTTTCTTGCGCTCAGGAACGACAACGTCT
>CAISGR010000200.1 GCA_903884945.1 uncultured bacterium | reverse complement strand
GCCTTGAGCACTACGAACGTCGCATCGAAAGCCTGGAGTCGGAGAACGCCCAGTGTCGCTCGGAGAATGAGGAAATCCGGGGCGAGCTGCGCAACGTCCAGCAGCGGGCGGAGAGCCTAGAAGCTTATCTCGCTCGGGCCGGAGTGGACATGCCGGCCCGGCAAATTCCCGGCTCGCTCATCAGTTTTGAGGGTGGTCGAATGACCGCGCTCTCACCAGGGCCGCCGGCCGAGCCCCCGACAAACGGCTGACGCGAGCGGCGCTCGCATAATCTGGAGCATCCAATGACTGATACGTCCGTCCCGGGCGCGGCTGATGTCGCGCCCGCTGAGCCCGTGCGCAAGCGTCTGACCTGGCCTGAGACGCGCGATACGCTCGCGGTACTTTCGACCCTGCTCGTCGCATTCGCCTTCGCCATGCCCTGGCTGCGCTCGATCCCAAAGGGCTCTGAGCAGAACGTCGGGCAGATGCAGGGCGCGATCCTCGTCCAGTGGGCCATGGTCATGAGCTGGTACTTCGGCTCGTCCAAGTCAGCCGTCGCGCTGCGCGACCAGGTGGGCCAAGCCCTGTCCAAGCTGCCCGATGGCGGAGGGCAGGCCTAATGGTGGATTTCGCCCCGCCGGCCGACATCACCGCCGCTCGGCTGCAGCTCTTTGCGCCCCGCTGCGATTATCTGGCCTTGGCGCCCAAGCTCGATGCCGCCGCCAAGGCCCGCGCGATCGATACGCCCCGTCGAGTGCGTCATTGGCTGGCGCAGCTTCATCATGAAAGCCTTGGCTTCACGCAGTTCGAGGAGGGGCTCAGCTACTCCGCCGAACGCCTGGTCGTCGTCTGGCCCGCTCGATTTCCCACCCTGTCCAGCGCAACCCCGTTCGCCCGTAATCCCAAGGCACTCGCTGAAAAGGTCTACGGCGGCCGTTGCGGGAACGTGCGCCCCGGGGATGGCTACCTGTTCCGGGGATCGGGCCTCATTCAACTGACGTTCCACGACAACTACGCGGCGGGCGGCGCATGGTGCGGTTTCGATCTGGTCGCTAGGCCGGATCTTGCGCGCGATCCGGCGACGGCGGCGCAGATCGCCGCCGCGTTCTGGCAAGCGCACGGCCTCAACCAGGTTGTGGACGCGGACGCCGACGAAAAGGTCGTCGCCGACATTCATGCGCGCATCAAGGCGAACGAGTTGGACGACGTCCGCCAAGCCCGCCGCATCATCAACGGCGCCGCCGTTGGCCTCGATGATGTCGTCACTCAGCTGCAGCGCGCCGCCCTGATCTGGCGCGGCTGACACACTTCACCGGCTGATGCCGGCGAACACGCGCCCGCGCGATCGCGGGCTTTCAATATGGAGACGGATATGAAGTTCAGCATCATCGGGCTGTTGGGCCTGGCCGCCAGCGCGTTCAAAGCGCTGGCGCAACATGACACCTCGGGCGCCTTGGCCAATCCCGCGAGCTCGCTCCAGGACAAGGCCACGGCTATCGGCCCCGCAATCGAGAGCGCCGGCGCTGACATCGTCAAACAGGGTCTGCTGACCAAGCTGGGTCCGGATGCGGCGGCGGAGGCGATGTTCGCCCTACCCCTCTTGGAGCAAGTCATCTCCTCAGCGACCTCGCAAAAGGAGGCGCTTGAGGCCCCTGCGGCATAGTCTCGCCAGTTACCGTAAGCGCTTAGCCCCGGCCTCACGGCCGGGGCTTTTTGCGTTCTCGACCTGCCTCATCGTTTGCCGCGTCAAGAATTTGGACACTAGACCAACGAGAGCGCCGCTCTCTGCCCGAGAGCTACAAGCGCCTGCAGGACCGTCTCGATCTTCACCCCGGTCGCACCATCCGTCAGGCGACGCACTGCGCCTTCGCTCTTCGCGAGCTTGAGGGCCAAGGCGACGTTGGACACCTTCTGGTCCCGCATGATCTGTGCCAGCACCGCCCGCGCGGCTGTAGTCGGATCGAGCGGAATAAGAAGTTCGCCCGCCTGAGCCTCGCGCGGCTGTGGCACGGATCGCCCGGCTGCCAAATAGGCAAGCACGGCTTCTTCCAGTGCATCAGCAGCCAGCGAAAGAGCCTCCCTTTCGCTGGAGCCTCCGGTCATCGCCTCGGCGATGTCGGGGAAAGTGACGACATAATCGTCATCGGCATGCCGCTCGATCCGAGCGGGAAAAGCCCAAGTTTGCATATCTTACCGTGGCCCCTACGG
>CAISGR010000199.1 GCA_903884945.1 uncultured bacterium | reverse complement strand
CGCGCTGCCCGGCATCGGCAGCGTGGCCGGGATCAGCGGCGAAGCGGACGATCCCGAGGCCTTCTACGCCTTCACCAGTTTTGCCACGCCCACGACGATCTTTCGCTACGACATGAAGACCGGCCGGGCGACGCCCTGGGCCCAGCCCAAGGTCGCGTTCGATCCGGGACTGTTCGACGTTTCACAACGCTTCTACGCGTCCAGGGACGGCACGAAGGTCCCGATGTTCATCGTCCGTCGCAAGGATTTGCCGCCGGGCCCTGCACCAACCCTGCTCTACGCTTATGGAGGGTTCAACATCGCGATGAATCCGGCCTTCTCCGCGACGCGGATCGCGTGGATCGAGCAGGGCGGGGTGCTCGCCGTGGCAAATATCCGCGGCGGCGGCGAATATGGCAAGGCGTGGCACGATGGCGGCCGGCTCGCCAACAAGCAGAATGTGTTCGACGATTTCATCGCCGCCGGCGAGGACCTGATCGCGCAGGGCATCACTTCCAAGGACAAACTCGCGATCCAGGGCGGTTCGAACGGCGGCCTGCTCGTCGGCGCGGTGGTGAATCAGCGCCCCGACCTGTTCGCCGCGGCCCTGCCCCAGGTGGGGGTGATGGACATGCTTCGTTTCGATCGCTTTACCGCCGGCCGCTACTGGGTCGACGATTATGGCTATCCTTCGAAGGAGGCCGACTTCCGCGTGCTGTACGCCTACTCGCCCTATCACAATATCAAGGGCGGGCGGGATTACCCGGCCATCATGGTCGAAACGGCCGACACCGATGACCGCGTCGTGCCCGGGCACAGCTTCAAATATACCGCAGCGCTGCAGGCGGCGCAGATCGGGCCGAAGCCGCACCTGATTCGTATCGAGACGCGCGCCGGCCATGGATCGGGCAAGCCGACGGACAAGGTGATCGCCGAAACCGCGGACAGCTGGGCCTTCGCCGCGGCGTGGACCGGAATGACGGTGAAGCCGGTGGACTAGGGGCTACAGCCCGCCTGCGATCATGCTCTCGTCCACCCAGATTCGTACCGTGTTACCGTCATGCGCGCCCTCGACGCGGATCCTGGTGCCGGGTGGTGGCGCGATTTCCCGATCGAACGGGACGAACAGCGCCGCCCAGTTCGACATGGTCCGCGGCCTCGGCCGGTTCTCGTAGCTTCCCTCGGCATCGAGCCGCAGGCGGATCCACTGAATCACGCCGTTGATATAGTTGCCATCGGCGATCAGCTCGACGCTGCGCTGCTGATCCGGCCATGGCCCCCCGCTCGTGAAATCGAAGTCGAACAGATCGGCGGGCTGGCCGCGCAGCTCGATTCCCGGGTCGCCGACCTTCAACCGGACCGGGCGTTGCTCGAGCCGGTTGAACGGCCGCATGTCGAAGCCGGCGACATCGGTCATGCCGTCATGTCCATAGCCGTCCCAGTCGGCGAGGGAGACGACGATCTGCCCGGCCTCGGGGATCATCCGCCCGCCCGGCGCGAGAAGCCGCGATACGGCATCCGCCATGGTCGGCAGCACGTCCTCGGACAGCAGGTTGTTCGACACGATCTCGGATACGATCAGGTCCGCACGGCCGCCGAGATCGGCGTCGGCGTCGAGATCGCTCGACTTGGTCGAGACGATGCGAACCCGATCGGCATAGCCGTTCAGCGCGACGATCTCGGTTGCCACGTCGGCGATTGCGGGGTTCATCTCGCAACTCACCACTGATCCAGCGCCCGCGCGCGCCGCCATCATGGCCAGCAGGCCGGTTCCAGCGCCGATGTCGAGCACCCGGCAGCCCGGGTGCACCGCACGCCTGATCGCTGCTTCGAAAGCCCGGTTCCGCGCATCATCCTTCACCATGTAGAAATGCCAGCTCGGCACATCCCCGGCGATCAGCTCGCCCGTCATGCTGGCGACGTCGGCATCGTCAGGCGCCAGTGCCTGGGCTGCCCGCGCCAGCGGGTAGACGCGCGGCTTGAGGCCGATCCGGCTCGCGGTCAGCGCAAGCGCGGCAAGCCTGGGGCCATCGCCCTCTGCGGCGAGCACCAGGTCCTCGAACCCAGCGCGCGCACTCTCGTCCAGTCTGTTGTCGTGTGTCATCAATACCTCGGGGTAGGCCGGCCTGTCGCACGTTGCGGCAGCGCTGTCCAAGCCGGCGGTTCATCGCGCCGACAGCACGCTCCGGCTATCGATACGGCATCGAATCGAAAGGGCGCGGGAATGACCATCTTCGGCAAGGCAGCGACGGCGCTTGCGCTGGTCGCGACGAGCGCGGCAGCGATGCCGGCCGAGGCGCAGTGGCACGGCCCGCGCCACCGCGGCCATGACGGGATCGATGGCGGCGACGTCCTGCTCGGGGCGGTGCTGGCGGGCGGCCTGTTCGCCATCCTGTCGAGCGCGCGGAAGCCGGCGCCGCCTCCGCCCGAGGTCTCGGTCGAGGATCACGGCGCGCCTGCCGCTGTCGGCCCCGAGCAAGGCAACCGGACTCTGTCGATCGCCCGCTCGGACGAGGAGGCTGCCGTGGACGCCTGCGTCTCCTCGGCCGAGTCCGAGGGCCGCCGTTATGCCCGGATCGCCAAGATCGACAAGGTCACGATCGTCGACGCGGTTGCTTCCGACTGGATCGTGCGGGGCAGCCTCGCGCTGCGCGACGATTATCGGAATGCGCCGTCCGGCCACCGCGATTTCACCTGCCGCGTCGGCGAGCGCGGGGTCGAGCAGGTCACAATCGAGGGCGAGCGCGTCGCGGCGCGATAAAGCCGGCCGCCGCAGCACCGCCGGGGCTTCCCGCGCGGCGCGCATCTGCTATCTGGCCGCATGACACAGCCCACCGACTCGATCCTCATCGTTGATTTCGGCAGCCAGGTGACCCAGCTCATCGCGCGCCGCGTCCGTGAAGCGGGGGTCTATAGCGAAATCGCTCCCTTCAACAGCGCCGCCGAGGCGTTCGGCCGGATGGCGCCCAAGGGTATCATCCTGTCGGGCAGCCCCGCTTCCGTATTGGAGGAGGGCAGCCCGCGCATTCCGCAGGTGATTCTCGACAGCGGCTTGCCGATCATGGGCATCTGCTACGGCCAGCAGGTGCTGATGGCGCAACTCGGCGGCACCGTCACCCTGGGAGACAGCGGCGAGTTCGGCAGTGCGGTGATCGAGGTGACCGATAGCTGCGCGCTGTTCGACGGCTTGTGGGCGACCGGAGACACCCACCAGGTGTGGATGAGCCATGGCGACAAGGTGACCGAGCTCGCACCCGGCTTCCGGCCGGTGGCCGCCAGCAAGGGGGCGCCCTTCGCGATCATCGCCGACGACGCGCGACATTATTATGCAATGCAGTTCCACCCGGAAGTCGTGCACACGCCCGACGGAGCGAAGCTGATCGCCAACTTCGCCCGCCATGTCTGCGGCCTGGCCGGCGACTGGACCATGGCCGAGTTCCGCGCCGCCAAGATCGCCGCAATCCGGGCGCAGGTGGGCAGGGGCAGGGTGATCTGCGGCCTTTCCGGCGGCGTCGATTCAGCCGTCGCCGCCGTGCTGATCCACGAGGCGATCGGCGAGCAGCTGACCTGCGTCTTCGTCGACCACGGACTGATGCGCAGCCAGGAGGCCGATCAGGTCGTCAGCCTGTTCCGCAATCATTACAATATCCCGCTCGTCCATGTGAACGCCGAAGCGCTGTTCCTCGGCGGCCTGGCGGGCCTCACCGACCCCGAAGCCAAGCGCAAGTTCATCGGCGCGACCTTCATCGACATCTTCGAGGAGGAAGCGCGCAAGATCGGCGGGGCCGAGTTCCTGGCGCAGGGGACGCTCTATCCCGACGTGATCGAGAGCGTCAGTTTTACCGGCGGCCCTTCGGTGACGATCAAGAGCCACCACAATGTCGGCGGCCTGCCCGAGCGGATGAACATGAAGCTCGTCGAGCCGTTGCGCGAGCTGTTCAAGGACGAGGTCCGCGTGCTCGGCCGCGAGCTCGGCCTGCCGGAGATCTTCGTCGGGCGGCATCCTTTCCCCGGTCCGGGCCTGGCGATCCGCATCCCCGGCGAGGTGACCAAGGAGCGCTGCGACATCCTGCGCAAGGCCGATGCGATCTATCTCGAGGAGATCCGGGCCGCGGGCCTGTACGACGCGATCTGGCAGGCCTTCGCCGTGCTGCTGCCGGTGCGGAGCGTCGGGGTGATGGGCGACGGGCGCACTTATGACAATGTGCTCGCGCTGCGGGCGGTGACGTCCACGGATGGCATGACCGCCGTTGCCTTCCAGTTCCCGGGCGACTTCCTGCCGCGCGTGGCGACGCGGATCGTGAACGAGGTCAAGGGCATCAACCGGGTGACCTATGATTATACGTCCAAACCACCGGGGACAATCGAGTGGGAATGATCCGGCATCTCGGCGTGCCTCGGACGACAGCGGAATTCTCCGACCTAAGCTCCTAGAGAATCCGGATTTCACATATTAATTCCGGGCGGCATTTCTCCAGAGCGGAAAGGAACCGGCCATGCCGCTGCTTCACATCTCCCTGCGCGCCGGAAAGCCCGACACGTACCGGCAAGCGATCTTCGACAGCCTTTACCGCGCATTGCGCGAGACGTTCGACGTGCCCGAAGACGATCAGTTCATGACGATCACGGAGCATGACGCCGCAAATTTCCGTTACGGCGCTTCTTATCTTGGCATTGCCCGGAGCGACGATCTCGTGTTCATCCAGATTACCGCGAACAATACCCGTACCGTGGAGCAGAAGAAGGCATTGTTTCGCCGGATCGCGGAATTGCTGGGGGAAAGCCCCGGCATCCGGCCTGAGGACGTGTTCGTGAACCTTGTCGAAGTCGCGAAAGAGAATTGGTCGCTGGGCCTCGGTCTTGCGCAATACGCTTGAGGAGACGGGCCGGTACATGCGGCGATCCTCAAGCT
>CAISGR010000198.1 GCA_903884945.1 uncultured bacterium | reverse complement strand
CGGCGACTTTGGCGCGGGTAAGAACCCGGCATTGCCGTATCCTTTCGTCGCGCCCGTTCACCGGCGCGCGACCGACAAGGGGCCGGGCGCTGGCGCGGCGCCTGGCATCATGCCGGGGCGCATCCGTCGATGGTAGCGGAACGGCGAAAACTGGTGGCAAGCGGTCGTTCGAAGTATGGGGGACATATGCACCCTTCCAACTTTATTGACGCCGACCGGCCCAGCGACGAAGAGGTCGAAGCCGCCGCCCGGGAACTGCATGCTTGGGGCGAGATACACAGCTGGTGGCCGCTAGGCGTCACTGACTACGACGCGCTTGACCCGATCGGCAAAGAAGAGTTCGACGCGATCGTCGAACGGGTCCTGATGTCAGCCGCCGCCGCCAGGCGCGGGGTGTCCCCAAGCACAACTTAGGTAGCTATTGGGGAGCTTCCGGTCCGGTAGCTTTTCTTCGCCGCTCCCGGCCAGTTGGCATTCAGGTGCGACACTCGCTGTCATCCACTCCGAACGGGGAAGAGTGGTGGAAAGCCGACGTTAGCGCCGGGCCTAATCCGCGTTGTCGAATTTCCGAACCTCGACGGTGCTTTCATCGAAATCGTCAAGCAAGCGTGCATTGATGCCCATCTTGCCGAAATCTTCTCCCAGCGACTGCCAGTGGGTCCCGCAGCCGCAGACCGGGCAGTGATGAATGCCGATCATGCGATCGCCCCAGACATAGGCTGTCGTTTCGCCTGAAATGTGCACCTGGTCCGGCGGGAAATACGCCACGCGCCATGCGAGCCGCCGACACAGCGAGCAGTTACAGTCTGCAACCCAGGCGGGCTTGCTCGGCAGGTCGATCTGCACCCTGCCGCAGTGACAGCTTCCGTGAACGGCCATGGCGACTTGTAATCGCTGCCGGGAATGTCCGCAATCGGGCGCTCCCCTGCCGGGCTGCTTTTGGCGGGTATCAAAGTTGAATTGGGGGCCCCACGCGGTCCATTCCGTAGGATCTCAGCAATGCCGCGTCCTTCTCCTTGGAGTAGCCACCGGGACTGAATCCGAGTTGCTCCCATGCGTTGAAAAACGCCTCCATCTTTCCGGCAGGCGCGTAGCTCAAAAGCAAGCGCCCGACCGTGGACCCGACGAACGCCCATGCATGGGGAACCCCGCGGGGACCTAGAATGCAGTCACCCGTCTTCAGGGGGAAGCGCTTGTCTCCTACCTGGACGAGATACTCACCGTCCAGGACATAAAATAGTTCGTCTTCTCCGTGGTGGACATGAAGCGGGGGGCCACCCCGCCGTTGGTTTGCCTGTTCGATGACGAACAGATCCCCCTTCGTGTCGCTTGTCACAACCTTGTAGGTCGTGGCGCTGACACCGATCTGACGCTTTCGCCCATCCCGGTCGCCGCCCGCCTGAACCGCCGCTATCGGCAATGCAGCAGGGCCGTCCACGGCAGGCGGTGCACCCGCCGGAACGGGCGGCGCCGACGAAACCGTGAAGCCGGGCGATGCACGCAACGCCGTGCTGCCAACCAGCGCTGCGAACGGAAGTGCCAGGATCGATCTGCGTTCCATACGTCCTCCGATGGGTGGCGCGCGCATCTCGACGTTCATCACGGAAGTGACTGTCGCGAACGACGTGACGGGCCGACATGGTGCCAAATCATCGAGCGGAAAGATAGCCTCGGCGTCGGCGCCCGGCCGCCGGGGTGGGTCAACCGGAATGGCGCTCCGCCATGTACCGCCCGGGAGAGGTGCCGAGCGCCTTGCGGAACATCGTCACGAAACTGGGCACGCTTTCGTAGCCCAGATCGCCGGCAACCTGCTGGATCGAGGCACCGCCGGCCAGCCACTTCACGGCCAGCACGACGCAGAGCTGCTGCCGCCAGCGGCCGAAGCTCATCCCTGTCTCCCGGCTGATCAGCCGCAACAGGGTCCGCTCGCTCAGGCCGGCGCGCTGGGCCCAGCTTTCGAGCGTTCCGCGATGTGCCGGTGCCGCCATCATCGCGTCCGCGATCCGGCGCAAGCGCGGATCGGCCGGCATCGGCAGGTGCAGATTCTCGACCTGCGCCGCGGCCAGCTCGTCGAGCAGCACTGCCACCAGCCGCGCATTGGCACCGTCTTCCTCGTAGAAATAGGGCAGATGCGCCGCGCGCGTCAGCAGCTCGCGCAGCAGCGGCGTTACCGATAGCGCGCAACAGCGCCGGGGCAGGTGCATGCCGATGGCGGGATCGACAAAGGCGTCATACCCCTCGACCGCGCCCGTCGCCTTCACGGCATGCAGCGCGCCGCCGGGTATCCAGACGGCGCTGCGCGGCGGCACGATCCACAACCCGCCCTCGACCTCGCAGCTGAGCGCGCCACGCTGGACGAGCAGCAGCTGGCCCTTCCGGTGGCGGTGCGGCTCGAGCTCGAATCCGTCCCCGTCCGACATTTGCGCGCCGAATGCCACGATCGGGCGGGGCACGTCGTCGGGATCGGTCCATTCGAACGCGTCGAGGGCGCTCAGGATCGGCACGCGCGGAGCCCGGGCGCGGGGGTGGCGAGATCGAATAACATTCTGTCGAGCCTTCGTAATGACGCCAGCGGACGCCCCCGATATCGGATCGGCACCAACCCGTCGAGGCCGCTCCGGCCTCCGGCACCGGCAAAGGAAGCAAGCGTGAACACCCTGGGTAGCGACCGCATCTCCAACCTGCTCGATACGCTCCACCGCGATGCGGAAATATCCGACCGCGAGCATGTCGCCGACATGATGGCGGCGCTCGAGGCGCCGGGCGCGAGCATCGACCAGCTGGTCGCCGGCCTGCTCGCCGACGAACGCGCCGATTATCAGGCGATCTATCGCGCCCGTGCGGACAATTTCCTGGCCGTCTCGCCCGCCTATGGCCGGTTCCTCTATGCGATCGCCCGTGCCTGCAAGGCGCGCCGGATCGTCGAGTTCGGCACATCGATGGGGATCTCGACCCTCTATCTGGCCGCCGCGCTCCGCGACAATGGCGGCGGACAGCTGATCGGCAGCGAGATGGAACCGTCCAAGGTGGCGCGCGCGCGTGCCAACCTGGCGGCGGCGGGCCTTGCCGACCTTGCCGATATCCGCGCCGGCGATGCGCTGGAAACGCTGCAGGATGTCGGCGGCACGGTCGACCTGTTGCTGCTCGACGGCGCATTCTCGCTCTATCTGCCCGTGCTCAGGCTGCTCGAGCCCCGGCTCGGGCCCGGCGCGGTGATCCTCGGGGAAAACGCGTTCGAGCCCGGCTATCAGCGCTATGTCGGCGATCCGGCACATGGCTATATCTCGCTTGCCCTGCCGGACGAAGGGCGGGGCAACGCCTTCACGGTGAAGCTTTCGTGATGCCGGCGATGGAGCCGCACGAACGCCCCGGGGCCGAGGCGCCGGGGCGGCTGGGCAAGGCGCTGATGCGGCTGCTGACGAAGCGCGCGACCGTGGTCGCGAGCGAACCCCTGGCCGACCGCTTCCGGCTGATGACGCTGGAGGGCCCGGCGCTCAGGGATGTCGCGTGGACCGCCGGGCAAAAGGTGCAGATCGCCATGGGATCGGCCTTTGTCGCGCGGACCTACACCCCGATCGAATGGAACCGGCCAGCCGGGCGGCTGTGCCTCCTGGGCTATGCCCATGGCGACGGGCCGGGAAGCGCCTGGGTCCGCACCGCGCGGCCCGGTGACGAATGCGATATCTTCGGCCCGCGCGCATCGCTTGACCCGGGCCGCCTGCCCGGCCCGCTCGTCATCGTCGGCGACGAAACCTCGATCGGCCTCGCCTGTGCGGCGACGCTCCAGGACCGGACGCGCGCCGTGACATCCTGCCTCGAAGTCGAGGACGTCGAGAGCGTCCGGCATGTCGCCGCGGACCTCGATCTCCCGGAGGTCGCGCTGTTCGCCCGGCGCGACGGCGATGCGCATCTTGCCGCAATGGAGGCAGCGCTTTCCGAGCATGCCGCGGCGGGCGCCTCCATCGTGCTGACCGGAAAGGCCGGGACGATACAGCGGCTGCGGCGGAGCCTGAAGGGGCGGCTGCTGCCGTCGGCGCGGCTCGTCACCAAGGCCTATTGGGCGGTGGGCAAGACGGGGCTGGACTGAGGCCGGGGGGCGGCAGCTCCGTGTGGCGGGCCGCCGGGATGGGTCGATGCCCCATGCGGGCCGTTGCACGAACCAGGAGGCGGCGGCGGCCATTCACTGGTGAGCGTGAACCTGCTATCAACCGGCTGCCAGCGTGACGGAATTGGTAGACGTATCGCTACAGCGATCCCGGCAACGGGTGCGGGTTCGATCCCCCGCCGCTGGCAATCCCAGCCGAACAGGTGAGGCCATGGACTTCGAGACCCGGGATTTCACGATGCTGGTCAAGAGAACCCGCGAGAAGTTCGACGTAAGCCTCGACGCAGCGCACGACCTGATCTTCGCTGACCCGGCGATGCGGCGTCTCGTGGCATGGCGCATCAATCACGATGCTGAATGTCGAAAGCAGGCGCTCCGGGATGTCAGGCGCAAGGGCGATCAATCACGTTTCGTGCAGGACGGTGACCGCATCAGATTCCGCGAGCCCGTCATCATCCAGGGGTAAACAGGCGCATGCCGTGCTTGATGGTAGGGCCTGAAGGGTGAAACCTGGCGATCAGTTGCCCGCCTGCTTCGGGTAGAAGAGGTCGAGGAAATGATCGTTCATCCAGTCCTCATAGCCCAGGAGTTCGCCCTCGCGGCGTTCGTGCTCGCGTGACCAGGTCGCGCTGCCCTTCAGCTCGACCATGGCATCGATGCGCCACTCTTCGGCCGGCAGGGCGAAGAAGATCCGGTGCAGGGCGAACGTCGTGATTGTCCCCGCCTGCTGCGAGAAATGGTCGCGCCGGACGATGCGGCCAGCGCTGACATGGCGATCGAACAGCCTCAGATAGCGGACGACCGCTGCGGGAAAGCGGCCACGACCGTCCCCGAAGACGGCGAGCGGCTTCCTGCCGGCCAGCATCAGGCCCAGCTCCCGGTTGGTGTGGAGGGTGTAGGGCAACCGGCCAGCGAGCGGTATCGGCATCGAGACCGAGCCTACCAGCCGGTGCGCATGGCGACAATCTTCGCCGCCGCGAGCAGGCGTGCGCGTCCGGCGGCTGATCGCGCTGCCTGGGAGTCCGCGACGAGGACCCGATCGGGTCGTCGGGAACCTGC
Organism: uncultured bacterium; assembly: GCA_903884945.1. GTDB lineage: Bacteria > Pseudomonadota > Alphaproteobacteria > Sphingomonadales > Sphingomonadaceae > Sphingomonas. Next base: position 6,402 of record CAISGR010000198.1, on the reverse strand, counting down.
CCCTGCGGCTATTGCGCCTCGCACAGGCCCGGGGGCGCCAGGCGCTGGGTGATGGGCCCGGCGCTATAGCCAAGCTCCTGCCGCGTCGCCCTGGCGATCATATAGCGGGAGAGGCGGGCGGGATCGGTGCCGGCCTCGAGAATCCAGGCAGCGACCTTGCCCGACGGCGTGGCGACCTCCTCGCTGCCAACGACGCGCACCGTGAAGGCGCCGGAACCCTGATCATAGTGCCAGAAGGGCAGTGAATAGGTCCCGCCGTCGCGGAGCGGCAATGCCGCGAAGGTGACGCCCCAGAGATTGCCGTCCCATGTCGGCCCCGTCAGCGGCGCGTCGATGGGCGTCGTGCCCGTTGCGGTTTCCCGCGTCCCGCTGACCCTGCCGCCGCGATAGCGCAGGCTGATGCGATGCCAGCCCTTCGCGCCCGGATCGAGGCCGCGCCGGCTGTCCAGGCTGATCGGCAGCAAGGTGGCGCGTTCGACCACCAGATGGTCGCGCATGTCGAAGCTGCCATTGGCGAGCTTCTGATGCACGACGATGTCCCAGGCCGGCTTTCCCGCGGCCTGCGCCGCGGTGATCGTCTGGAGCGTCGTGCCGATCGTCTCGTCGCCCCTGGCGATCGCGTAACAGGCCGTACCCGGCTGAAGCCGGGCGCCTTCCATCGCCGGCGCGCCTGCCGTGCTGCCGAGCAGGGCAGCGAGCGCGAGACCAGTCTTCATGGGGCATTCTCCAGGCAATGATCGCGAAACGCGCGGCGGCGATGCCATGCGGCCAGCGCGGGAACGGCCGCCAGCTCGATCGCGAGCCCGGCGACCTGCACGGCAATGCCAGCCGCGCTCGGCGCGAGTGCGGCGATGGTCGCAACGAGCGTCGCAGCGGCGGCCGCGGTAAGCGCCCACAGCGCCGCAACCCGGCGCCACTGGCAGTCCAGCAGGGTCCAGGCGATGAGCAGATGGCCGATGCCGAGGGCCAGGAGCAGCGCGGTCATCGCCGGCACCGCCGACCGATAGGCGCCCGCCAATTGCTGCGCCGCGCCGCCGCCCTGCGCCAGCAGCGTGTAATAGGAGTCGGGCCCCGCCAACAGGAACCGCAAGCCCGATCCGGCGCAACCGAGATGGAAGGCGGCGAGCGGGACGATCAGGCCGAGCGCGAGGAGATACCGCGCCAGCACGAAGCGGCCTTCGTCATGGCCGGGCATCGCGCGCCACGCCGCCGCGAGGCAGCCGAGCGCGAAGGCGAGCGGCCGGCGATCGTCGACCGCAGCCTCGAACTCGCCGCGCATCGCCCGCGCCCATGCGCCCCGCTCCCGGCCGAGGCAGCGCGTCGCCAGCGCCATCACGAGCCGGGCGAGGGGCAGCGTCATGCGCGCGACAGCGTGCGGGCGGCGGCGCTCGCCTGCGCCCCGGCCAGCGCCGATGCGCGCCCGGCGGCCGTCAGGCGATAGGCATGGCGAGCGGGCCGGCCGGGCTGCACCGGTTCGCGCCACTCGGCCTCGACCAGCCCCTGTTCCGTCATGCGCATCAGCAGCGGATACAGCGTGCCCGACGAGAGGCCGGTGTCCTTCATCAGCTCATAGCCATGCCGCCATTGCTGCGGCACGGCGGCGAGCGTCTGCAGGAGCAGCAGCATCTGCCTGGAAGGTCGGCGACGACGGATCATGCGCCATATACGACATATGTAGATTTAAGAGTCAAGGAGGGGTGACGGCCCGCGGGCGGGCTCAGGGCTCGCGAGTGCCGATCGCCAGTGCCTGACAACAGGTGCACGCGCCCTGGGCGGGGCCTTTCAGGGCCGCCTCATCGAACCCTTTGCGGCGTGCTTTGGGCAACGCCCGTCAGGTAGTTAAGAGGCGGTTCGGTCGGAAACGACTTTTCATGCCAAATCATGGCGTGCCGCAAATATCCGCACATGAGCGATTCCCAGCGGGGAGCTTTTCGTCCCAACATTCCCCGATCGGCTTTTGCCGTCAGCCCAACAGAGATCGTTACTGCAGGCTGCCGTTCGTCCATGTCCGGCGACCCCGACAGTCAAGCGGCCATCGCCTCAATCCATCGATATACCCTGATAGATCGCGCGTGGCCGGATGATCGTCTTTGATGCTGCCTGCTCGATCGCGTGTGCGGCCCAGCCGACCGTCCGCGCGATCGCGAACAGCGCGAGGCTGGCGTTCGCCGGCAGCGCCAATATGCGGGCGATCGTCAGCAGGGCGAAATCAACATTGGGCTGCTGGTCCAGGGCATCGGCGACACCATTGCGGAGAGCAACCATCTCGGAGTCCGGTTCGATGCCCGACAGCAGCGCAGCGGCGCGGGGATCGCCATGCGCATAGAGCGGATGGCCGAAGCCCGGCAGCCCATGCCCCGTCGCGAGCCAGCGCTCGATCGCCGCATCGACGCTGGTGCTTGCGGCTTCGGCCACCAGTGCCTCCAGCGCTCCCCCGGCGCCACCGTGCCTGGGGCCGGACAGCGTGGCGAGCCCTGCCAGGATACACGCCGGCATGGACGCGCCGGTCGAGGCGGCGATCCGCGTCGCGAACGTCGAGGGGTTGAGCTCGTGATCGGTGAGCAGCACGAGCGCGCGGCGCACGTAATTCCTGCCCGCATCATCAAGCGACCAGGCACGACCGAGCCGGTGATGCATCCCGCCCTCGCCGATGGCGCCGAACGCTCCAGCAATCGTTGCGACGCACGCCGCCGCCTCGCTCGCCAGCTTTTCCGTCGGTCTGCCGATCAACGATCGCCCGTCGGCCACCAGCGCCGCGACTGATAGGAAGGGATCGCTGCCGAGCGACATCACCGGGAACGAAATTGGCTTCGTCGTCTCCCATAGCAAAGCCGCCACCTCCTCCAGCGTCGCGGACTCCGCGAGGTCGACTGCACGCCGGCCGCGATAGATCAGTTCGCCATGGGTGACCGTCGAGATCGCCGTCGGGATGACCGGCTCGCCCCAGGCCATCGCGCTGGCTGCGATTGATGCGACGCGGCGTCCCCGTGCGCGCCGCTGCGAGAGGGTCTGGATGTCGGCCCCGCTATAGACGCTGCGGCGCGGATCGGCCGGGTCGGATCGTCGCTCGATCAGGCCGCGGCTCACATAGGCATAGAGTGTCTGCGCCCTCACGTTGAGTTCGGCCAGCACCTCTTCTCGCGTCAACCATTTCCGCATAGTTGATCCACTTGATCAAGATTGATCAATTATTCGGAGAAGACCACCTCAACTCGACAGCGTCAAGGAGAAGTCGGGATGAAGAGCGGACTCGAAGATGTCATTGCGGCAGAGACCGTGTTGTCGGATGTGCGCGGGGGAGAAGGTAAACTGATCATCCGCGGTCATCCGTTGGGCGACCTGGCCGGGCGGAAGAGCTTCGAGCAGGTCGCGCATCTTCTGTTTACCGGCTTCTTCGACGACCTGCCCGACGAGGCCATGTTCAAACGAAAGCTGGCCGAAGCACGCTGCGAGGCGTTCGAGGCCACTCGCCCGTTGCTGGCTGCGGTCGGCCACCTGCCGGCCTATGATGCGATGCGTGCGCTCGTCGCGATGACGCGGGACGGCACCGGTTCATCGGATGCGCTCCATCTCCTTGCGGCACCCGCGGTTATACTACCGGCGCTCATTCTCCAGTTTCGGGGGCAGGCGCCAATCGCGCCGTCCACGGGGCTGGGGCATGCCGACGATATCGTCCGGATGCTGGGCAGGCAGGGTGGCGGTCGTGCGCTCGACACCTACCTCGTGGTGGTCGCCGATCACGGACTGAACGCATCGACGTTCGCAGCGCGGGTGGTTTCGTCGACACAGGCGGGGCTGACGTCGGCGGTGCTTGCGGGGCTCGGCGCGCTCAAGGGGCCGCTGCACGGCGGTGCGCCGGGGCCCGTGATCGATATGCTCGACGCAATCGAGACCGACGGGAACGTCGCCTGCTGGCTCGAGCGCGCGCTTGATCACGGAGAGCGGCTGATGGGGTTTGGGCATCGCGTGTACCGCACCCGCGACCCGCGCGCCAATGCCCTGAAGGCGGCGCTTCGCGGCTTCGATCAGGTCGACGCGCGGTTGCGGTTTGCCGAACAGGTCGAGCAAGTGGCGCTCGATCTCCTGCGCCGCCGCAAGCCCGATCGGGTGATCGAGACCAACGTCGAGTTCTATACCGCTTTGCTGCTCGAAGCCGTCGGCTTTCCGCCAGACAGCTTCACCGGTGTCTTCGCGATGGGACGCATCGCGGGGTGGATCGCGCACGCCCGCGAACAGGCGCTTACCGGCCGCCTGATCCGGCCGGCGTCGCGGTACTTGGCCGAGAAAGGGAAGGATGTGGTGGCGGCATGAGGTAATGGTGAGTTCCAAGAGTTCCTGGCGCCCCCAATCGACCGACTCTGGGGCGGCTGCAGGCCGGCTGCATTTTTTCCCGTTTCCGGTCTGGCCGTTTTCAGGCGATTCGATCTCGATTCGGGCAGCGGAAGGGCTCGACCTAGTAGGTCGCCGTCGGTAAACCTTGTTAGTCAAGCGTGCTCCGCGGGAGTTTGTAACGTGATTGTCGGTGATCGGAGTTCGTTCGCGATTGAAAGCTCGATCACGCAAGCGTTTTCCAGCCTCGGCCAGCGAGCGCTGGGCTATTTTGTCATTTACGTCCGGGGAAAATCATACGGTGTAAAACGGCCTGACGCGTCGTTGCTGGCTTGCTCATTCGAGGAAGTAGGGAGCCGCATCGCGAGGCGTGGAGTTCATCAGATCTCCTACTTGTCGTGCACGAGTGCCTCGTTGATCGTCGAAGCATTTCTCGATGCAAAATACCGAGAGAATGCGCGAAGCGATTATTTTGGTAATTCGCTGTCAAGTTTCATAAGTGATTTTGATAGGTCCAATGTGCAGTGGGCACCTGATGGTGATGCGGCATTTGATGATGGCAGCTATATTATGCAGTTCGATGTCGGGGATAGGGTTCGTCTGATCGCATTCATCAACGCGGAATGTCCCGTAGAAACTGCTAATTCGATTGAGGAGGAATGGATAGATGGCGATATATTCTACAGAGTTCTTTCGGAGTGGGAAGAATTATTTGCAGAAGATTGGTCGGATCGAATAAGGAAGGCAAGCGTCAAGTCCGCCACCCACTGAGTTGGCCATTGCCGCTGCTGGTCCGGCTCCCGTCCGTCGGCATTTCCTTCGTTTCCCGGTCCGACCGCTCCCTGCCATCCTCACGCGACCTTCCAGTGATGTGACCTGCGCTTATCCCGTCAGTTTGACCGACCTCGTTCATGACCTCAACCAGGTCGGGAACTGCCGTCGCCACGCCGGGATGGCAAATGGCGAATCTAAGAACCGGAAAGCTGCTCCAGCTTCCATTGTAATTATGTATCATGAGGTGGGGCTTGCGTCAATTCGGGGGGCTTGTGCCATGAGGTCGGCCCCGATTCGCCTCCAGGGAGCCCCAGATCATGTCGGTTGCTGCAAGCATGTTCGCCCAATCCTATTTCCATGGCACCAAGGCCGAGCTGAAAATCGGTGACGCGATCGTCGCCGGCCATCGCTCCAACTTCAAGGCCGGGGCACTGTCCTGGGCGTATTTCTCGGCGACCCTGGATGCCGCGATCTGGGGGGCGGAACTGGCCAGGGGCGTCGCGCCGGAACGCATCTATGTCGTGGAGCCGACCGGGCAGATGGAGGACGACCCCAACCTGACGGACCAGAAATTCCCCGGCAATCCGAGCTTGTCCTATCGCACGCGCGACCCGCTTCGCATCATCGCCGAACTGACCGGGTGGCAGGGGCACGCGCCCGAGCAGGTGCAGCAGATGAAGGAGGGGCTTGCCCGGCTGAAGGCGGAAGGCGCCTTCGACATCATCGACTGACATGACCGGGAGGCGCTCGATTCAGGACCTTGATTGGGGCGCACACGAAGCACGGCCCCCGGGCGATGTTCACTGATCGATCGTCGCCGCGATCCGCGCGTCGCGGCGGTAGAGGTCGTCATAATAGCGTATGCCGCCCTCGGCGGCCGCATCGGGCTCGGCGGTGAAATAGACGATATAGGCGGGCACGCCCGACTCCAGCCGCAGCGTCTTGTTGGTGCCGCTGGCAAGCAGCGCGTCGAATTCCGGGATCGACGCGGCGGGCAGCAGGATCTTCGCGAGGTCGATCGGGTTCTGCGTGCGGATGCAGCCGTGCGAGAAGGCGCGCTTCTCCTGGTCGAACAGGCTGCGCGATGGGGTGTCGTGGATGAACACGCTGTACGGGTTGGGCATCTCGAGCTTGACCAGCCCGAGCGCATTCTGCGGGCCCGGCTTCTGGCGGACGGCCAGCCGCCCCCCGGGACCGCGCGTCGCGACATAGCCGCGGCGGGCGGCCTCGGCCGGCCGCTTGCGCACCAGCGCCCCGACGCTTTCGGCGACGATGTTGGAGGGGACGTTCCACCATGGG
>CAISGR010000197.1 GCA_903884945.1 uncultured bacterium | reverse complement strand
GGCCGCGGTGCAGGCTGCGGTCGTGCCACGAGCGCAGATATAGACCGGGAGCGTCAGCACGCCGGTACCCGACGACGTGGAATAGGCCGGGTAGTCGATGCCGGCCGGCGCGTTCGCGCGGATGATGCTGGCGAGGCCGGTATAGGCCGAGTAGCTGTGCTCGTAATTGACTTCGGCGGTAACCTCGGCGTTGCCGATATTGGCGGTCAGGTGGCCCGATGCGCCGTAGCGGTGCATTTCGGGTTCGATCTGCCCGTAGTCATGCGTGATGTCCTGCTGGCAGACGGTACGCGGCGTCCCGGCGCTAACGTTCGAGGCCGCATTATACTCGGCGTCGCTCAGCGTGTACGATGTCAGGTTGCCGCAGCCGTTAAGTAGCTGATAGCGGCCCTGCGCAGTCGTGTTGGTCGCATCATACGGCCGCACGATGAACGCGTCGGGCGCGGTCGACAGGCCGTTATAGACGCCGTTGGTGACGCCATTGGCGATGTTGTTCGGACCGCAAACGCCCTGATAGCAGATGCCGGTCTGGTTGTCGGTGTTGAACGGATAGTCGCGGTCGCGGTTGTAGAGCGCCGCCTGGTCCAGATAGTGGCCGCTGATATAGACGTTGTAGCCCTGCTCGCTCAGGTCGCCATAGCCGAAGGTCGCGCTCAGCCGGTGGTTCGCCGCATCGCCACGCTGGCTGATTCCGGCTTCGGCGGTCGCGTGCAGGCCGGTGATCTGCTTCTTGGTGATGATGTTGACCACGCCGGCAACCGCATCGGCCCCGTATGTGGAGGAGGCGCCGTCCTTGAGGACTTCGACCCGGTCGACGATCTCGTCGGGAATGGTGTTGAGGTCGACGAAGTTGCGCGTGCCGTCATCCGCCAGCGGATAATAAGCGGCGCGCAGGCCGTCGAACAGCACCAGCGTCGACGAGGTCGTCAGGCCGCGCAGCGAAACCGACGAGGCGCCGCCGGCGAACGCGCCATTGGCGGTGAAGCTGTTGGTCAGCGCCGGGCCGTTGTTCGCGGCAAGCGTCTGGATTGCGCCCTGCACCGTGGTGATGCCGCGCTTCTGGATATCGTCGCTGGTCAGCACGGTGACGGGCGAAGGCGTTTCGGTGTTGGTACGGCGGAACAGCGTACCGGTAACGACGATGTCGCTGCCCGCGCTGTCGGCGGCCTGGTCCTGCGGTTCGGCTGCGGGTGCAGCCGCTGCCGGGGCCTCTTGAGCGAACGCGGGCGCTGCCAGCGACAGGAACGCGGCAGCAGCCGCCGTGCCTGCCAGCAGGCGCGCCTTGCGCGTGGATGGATCGAAATTGGTCACAGAGATACTCCTCGCTGACCCGCGGAATCGCTTGATCGCGACTCCTTCGGATGTGTTTGCCAAGTCTCTCAGGACCATGAATCCCGGCCCCCCGAGACATGATGGGCGGCCAATGAAACGGCGCCGGCCGCTTGTAAAGAATGCGTCATGCAGTGCGGCAATTTCGCCGAACACTGTGCCAAAAAGATCACGTTTTCTGTTAGTTAGGCCGGAGCGGACCTATCGGGAAAGGCAAGAAAAAATCCGATCCTGTAAAGAAATGACCGAGATAAGAAATAATATAGAAACATTGCGCGACGAGATGGCTGCGCTCGCCATCCGCTCTCTACCCGTAATCATCGCACCGGTGTCCCGAAGGGTTGGAACGAATTTGTGGCTGAAAGCCCGGCCTGTTCCGTCGAGGTTGGGGGAAGATGCCGAAATCCGAAGATCTAAGCCTGGCGATATACGGGCATATAAGCAGATTACGTCACTTAGCGAACTATAACAGTAATACACAATATCGCGGAGACTATTAATATAGACGATGCCGATGACCCGAAGCCACACTGCCGCCGCGCTGTCCGAGATGCGGAGGCGTGGGGATAGCGCCGAGCCAAATCTCGACAACGTACGCGAGACAACGCAGCGGCGGGGCGAAGGGTCGGGCAACGACATTTGGAGGCTGCTTCCCGAACCCAAGCTGAACGATCGCAATTTATTGGGGTGCACGTCGTTGCGCGGCGTAGCGAATTCTTCAGCAATAGGGATTGCCATAACGGCTGGCGATCGTGCCGATACGGTTTGCCCTCGGAGACATCGTGACACGTCAGCGCTTCGGGGCGCGGCCCCGAACATGCCGCTCCTTCGTCGTTGATGTCAGGAAAGGTGTGCGATCTCGCTGCCGTCGCCCGTGGTAGGCCCGTGGAAGCCGGCCTGTGGCGCCGGTTCGTCGATCGACAGGTCTTCCATGTTCGGGGCCAAGCCCTCGCCGGTGAGATCGATCAGCGCCTGGTCCAGCCGCAGCGCGACGGCGGTGAGGCCGAGCTCGTCCGCCATGTCGAGCGCTGCCCTGATCAGGACGGCGAGGTCAGCCTCGGCGGCAGCGCGGCCGGATCCTGCCTTGCGGTCGGTTCCCGTCACGCGGCGCGGCCCCGGACGGCATGGGATCGGGGCGATCGCCTCACCCGGGCCTGATATTCAAGATGCACGCGCTACTCCTCTGCCCGTTCATGCGACGACCGGACAAGGTCCGCAACGGTCGTGATACCCGTTATGGGAGTGCCGGCTCAACCGCACCGCACGATGTCGAAACGGACATATCCTTGCGCGGTATGTCGTGGAAGCGATGCCCGGGCCCCTCGGCTGATTGGGTGGCGATGGCGAATCAGCCGTCTTCCGGGCTAGGAGGACGCGTACCACCAGCAGGAGTTTCCCATGTCCGGTCCCAGCCCCTGGCAGCATATGCGCACCCCCGGCGTTGCCGACGACATCGATTTCGAGATCAAGGGGCAGGAACTGCAGTTTCTCGAGATCGAGCTCGATCCCGGCGAAAGTGCGGTGGCCGAGGCCGGGGCGTTCGTGTGGAAGGACGCCAGCATCGGCATGACGACGGTGTTCGGCGACGGCAGCGGCGGCGAGGGTGGCTTCATGGGCAAGCTGCTCGGTGCCGGCAAGCGGCTGGTGACGGGCGAGAGCCTGTTCACCACCGTCTTCACGCATAACGGGCAGGGCAAGGCGAGGGTCGCCTTCGCCGCGCCCACGCCCGGCGCGATCCTGCCGCTCCGCCTCGCCGATTATGGCGGGCGGCTGATCTGCCAGAAGGATGCCTTTCTCGCGGCGGCGAAGGGCGTCTCGATCGGGATCGAGTTCCAGCGCCGCGTGATGACCGGCCTGTTCGGCGGCGAAGGCTTCATCATGCAGAAGCTCGAGGGCGATGGCTGGGTGTTCGTGCAGATGGGCGGCACGGTGGTCGAGCGCCAGCTCGCGCCCGGCGAGCAACTCCATGTCGATACCGGGTGCCTTGCCGCCTATACGCCCGGCGTGGATTTCGACCTGGTTTCGGCCGGCGGCGTGCGCAGCGCGCTGTTCGGTGGGGAGGGGCTGTTCTTCGCGCGGCTGACCGGGCCCGGGCATGTCT
>CAISGR010000196.1 GCA_903884945.1 uncultured bacterium | reverse complement strand
GCGCATATCGACGCCGGCAAGACGACGACGACCGAGCGCATCCTCTATTACACCGGCAAGTCCTACAAGATCGGTGAGGTCCATGAGGGCACCGCCACGATGGACTGGATGGAGCAGGAGCAGGAGCGCGGGATCACGATCACGTCGGCTGCCACGACGTGCTTCTGGAACGATCACCGCATCAACATCATCGACACCCCCGGCCACGTCGACTTCACCATCGAAGTCGAGCGTTCGCTGCGCGTGCTCGACGGCGCCGTCGCCTGCTTCGACGGCGTTGCCGGCGTGGAGCCGCAGTCCGAGACGGTCTGGCGCCAGGCCGAGAAGTATCACGTCCCGCGGATGTGCTTCGTCAACAAGCTCGACCGTACCGGTGCGAATTTCGATCGCTGCGTGCAGATGATCAAGGACCGCCTTGGCGCGCGTCCGGCGGTGCTGTACCTCCCGATCGGCCTCGAGAGCGATTTCAAGGGCCTGGTCGACCTGGTCGAGAACCGTGCGATCATCTGGCTCGAAGAGTCGCTGGGCGCGAAGTTCGAATATCGCGACATCCCCGCCGACCTGGCCGACGCCGCCGCGACCGCTCGCTCCGAGCTGATCGAAATGGCCGTCGAGCAGGACGACGACGTGATGGAGCAGTATCTCGAGGGCAACGAGCCCGACGTCGCGACGCTGAAGGGCCTGATCCGCAAGGGCACGCTGAACTTCTCGTTCGTGCCGGTGCTGTGCGGTTCCGCGTTCAAGAACAAGGGCGTTCAGCCGCTGCTCGACGCGGTGGTCGACTATTTGCCGTCGCCGCTGGACATCAAGGACGTCGAAGGGCTCAAGCTCGACGGCGTGACCCCGGACACCCGTCCGCCGGCCGACGACGCCCCGTTCTCGGCGCTCGCGTTCAAGATCATGAACGATCCGTTCGTCGGCACGCTGACCTTCGCGCGCATCTATTCGGGCAAGCTCGAAGCGGCCTCGGTCGTCACCAACTCGGTGAAGGACAAGAAGGAAAAGGTCGGCCGCATGCTGCTGATGCATGCGAACAGCCGCGAGGACATCCAGGAAGCGTTCGCCGGCGACATCGTCGCACTGGCGGGCCTGAAGGATACCACGACCGGGGACACGCTCTGCGCGCAGAACGCCCCGATCATCCTCGAGCGCATGGAATTCCCGGATCCCGTCATCGAGGTTGCGGTGGAGCCGAAGACGAAGGCCGACCAGGAGAAGATGGGCGTCGCGCTCAATCGTCTCGCTCGCGAGGACCCGTCGTTCCGCGTCACCTCGGACATCGAGAGCGGCCAGACCATCATCAAGGGCATGGGCGAGCTTCATCTCGAGATCCTGGTCGATCGCATGAAGCGCGAGTTCAAGGTCGAGGCGAATGTCGGTGCGCCGCAGGTGGCGTATCGCGAATATCTCGCCAAGCCGGTCGAGCTGACCTACACCCACAAGAAGCAGTCGGGTGGCTCGGGCCAGTTCGGCGAAGTGAAGATCAAGGTCATTCCGGGCGAGCGTGGTTCGGGCTACCAGTTCTTCGACGAGATCAAGGGCGGCAATATTCCCAAGGAATATATCCCCTCGGTCGAGAAGGGCATGCGCGAGACGGCGGAGACCGGATCGCTGATCGGTTTCCCGATCATCGATTTCGAGGTCCATCTGATCGACGGCAAATACCATGACGTCGACTCGTCGGCGCTGGCATTCGAGATCTGCGCGCGTGGCGCGATGCGCGAAGCGGCCCAGAAGGCCGGCATCAAGCTGCTCGAGCCGATCATGAAGGTCGAGGTCGTGACACCGGAGGATTATCTCGGTGACGTGATCGGCGATCTGAACAGCCGTCGTGGCCAGATCCAGGGTACCGACAGCCGCGGCAACGCGACTGCGGTCGAAGCGATCGTGCCGCTGGCGAACATGTTCGGCTATGTGAACCAGCTCCGCTCGTTCAGCCAGGGCCGCGCTCAGTACACGATGCAGTTCTCGCATTACGACGAGGTTCCTGCCAACGTTGCCGAAGAAGTGAAGGCGAAGCTGGCGTAATCCAAAATCAGTCGCTAAAGGGCCGCGTCCGCGCGGCTCCGCAGCGACCCCGGAATTTGAATAAGAAGAGGCGAAAATGGCAAAAGCAAAGTTTGAGCGGACGAAGCCGCATCTCAACATCGGCACCATCGGTCACGTCGACCATGGCAAGACGTCGCTGACGGCCGCGATCACCAAGGTGCTCGCCGAGACCGGTGGCGCCACCTTCACGAGCTACGACAATATCGACAAGGCGCCGGAAGAGCGCGAGCGCGGCATCACGATCTCGACCGCTCACGTCGAGTACGAGACCGAGAAGCGCCACTATGCGCACGTCGATTGCCCGGGCCACGCCGACTATGTGAAGAACATGATCACCGGTGCGGCGCAGATGGACGGCGCGATCCTCGTCGTCTCCGCCACCGACGGCCCGATGCCGCAGACCCGCGAGCACATCCTTCTCGCGCGCCAGGTCGGCGTGCCGGCGATGGTCGTGTTCATGAACAAGGTCGACCTGGTCGACGACGCCGAGATCCTCGAGCTGGTCGAGCTGGAAATCCGCGAGCTGCTCAGCTCGTACGACTTCCCGGGCGACGATATCCCGGTCATCCCGGGCTCGGCCGTTGCAGCCCTCACCGACAAGACGCCTGAGATCGGCCATGACGCGGTTCTCAAGCTGATGCAGGCGGTCGACGAATATATCCCGCAGCCCGAGCGTCCGCTCGACAAGCCGTTCATGATGCCGATCGAGGACGTGTTCTCGATCTCGGGTCGCGGCACGGTCGTCACCGGCCGCGTCGAGACCGGCATCGTCAAGGTTGGCGAGGAAGTCGAGATCGTCGGCATCCACGACACCCGCAAGACCACGGTCACGGGCGTCGAGATGTTCCGCAAGCTGCTCGACCAGGGCCAGGCCGGCGACAATGTCGGCGCGCTGATCCGTGGCGTTGCACGCGACGAAGTCGAGCGTGGCCAGGTTCTCTGCAAGCCGGGCTCGATCAAGCCGCACACCGACTTCCAGTCGGAAGTGTACGTGCTGTCGAAGGACGAGGGTGGCCGTCACACGCCGTTCTTCGCCAACTACCGTCCGCAGTTCTACTTCCGCACCACGGACGTCACCGGCACCGTCGAGCTGCCTGAGGGCACCGAGATGGTCATGCCGGGCGACAACGTCGCGCTGGGCGTCAAGCTCATCGCGCCGATCGCCATGGACGTGGGCCAGCGCTTCACCATTCGCGAAGGCGGTCGTACCGTCGGCGCAGGGGTTGTCAGCGGCATCTCGAAGTAATATAGACGCGCCACCGCCCGATTCCCCTGGGAGTCGGGCGGTTGCTATTTTCGTGAACAATGGTTCGGTTGCCCTCGGGCAACGCGCTCTTTCGCATCGGTAGGGTTATGGAAACGCAGAATATTCGGATTCGTCTGAAGGCATTCGATCATCGTGTGCTCGATCAGGCAACCGGCGATATCGCCGACACGGCGCGCCGCACTGGCGCTCTTATTCGCGGTCCTATCCCTCTCCCGACGCGCATCGAGAAGTTCACCGTGAACCGCGGGCCGCACATCGACAAGAAGTCGCGTGAGCAGTTCGAGGTCCGCACCTACAAGCGGATGCTGGACATCGTTCAGCCGACCCCGCAGACGGTAGACGCGCTGATGAAGCTCGATCTCGCCGCGGGTGTAGACGTGGAGATCAAGCTGGCCTAAGGGCTGCGCTCCACACGAAATTCAGGCGTCGCTTCGGCGACGTCGGATAGGGATACCGCCGGGCTTGCCCGGGTCTGCGTCCCCCGTCACGCCCGGTTCGCCGGGCACCAGCCCGGGACGGGGCACGCATAATATTTTGGGCTGACACGCCCGTCGGAAATCGTTCCGGCGGGCCTCTGTAATAGGAGCATGGATCATGCGCACTGGCGTGATCGCGAAGAAAATGGGGATGACCCGCTTTTTCCAGGACGATGGGCGCCATGTGCCCGTAACCGTCCTGGCACTGGAAAATCTGCAAGTGGTGGCCATTCGCGAGGCCGACCGTGATGGATATGTCGCCGTCCAGTTGGGCGCCGGCACGGCAAAGGCAAAGAATGTTGCCAAGCCGCAGCGTGGCCACTTCGGCAAGGCCGAAGTCGAGCCCAAGGCCAAGCTGGCCGAGTTCCGCGTCTCCGACGATGCCGTGCTTGAGGTGGGCGCCGAGATTTCGGCCGACCATTATGTCGCCGGCCAGATCGTCGACATTCAGGGCGTGACGCAGGGCAAGGGCTTTGCGGGCGGCATGAAGCGCTGGGGCTTCGGCGGTCTGCGCGCCACCCATGGTGTCTCCGTCTCGCACCGCTCGCTCGGTTCGACCGGTCAGCGCCAGGATCCGGGCAAGGTCTTCAAGAACAAGAAGATGGCCGGGCAGATGGGCGACAAGAACCGCACCCAGCAGAATCTCGAGATCGTATCGACCGACGTCGAGCGCGGCCTTATCTTCGTGAAGGGTTCGGTGCCCGGTTCGAAGGGCGGCTGGCTGCTCGTCAAGGATTCGGTCAAGGTCGCACGGCACGCCGATGCGCCTTATCCGGCCGGCCTGAAGGCCGCTGCCAACAGCAACACCGCTCCCGCCGAGACGCCCGCTGAGGACGTTCAGGCCGTGGAAGCGACCGAAGGCCAGGAGGGCTGAACATGAAGG
>CAISGR010000195.1 GCA_903884945.1 uncultured bacterium | reverse complement strand
CGAAGCGCCCGCCACGTCGATTACCAGGTCAGGCCGACCCGGGCGTAGAGGTACCGGCCATTGAAGCCGAATGGCGAGTAGTAGGGGAAGCCGACCAGGCCTGTGCTGTTGAGCTGATGCGTGGAACCCAGCGATGAATTGACCGGCACGTAATCCGGATAGGTATCGAACAGATTGTTCGCGCCCAACGCCACGTTGAGGTTCTTGATTACCTGATAGCGCGCCTCGAGATCGAAGATCGTGTGGCGCCCGGTGTGGATATCGTCCTCGACAAAGCCGTTGCTGCTCGGCTGAGTCACGTCGCCATAGTAGGATGCGCGGGCCGTCACCCCGAGCTTCTCAAGCGACCAGTCGATCGTGCCGACGAGCTTGGTCCGCGGCGTGCCTTGCTCGAACGAAATGATTCGCTGCCGCGCGAAGAGCGGCAACGTCGCGCTATTTCCGGGAACGAGCGGATCAGCGATGACCGCCGGGGCGGGCGTCTTGGTGAGCTTGATGTCGTTGAAATTGCCGGCGACGGTGAAATCGAAGGTGCCGGCGCCATCGCTTCTGGTGCGATAGTGCGCAACCACGTCTATGCCCTTGGTCCGCGAGCGAATGCCGTTGAGGAAGAAGCGTCCCGCGGTAACGCTGGTGATCTGCGCGTTCTTCAGCACATCGACGACCACCGTGCCGCTGAGATTCTCCGACAAGGCGATCTGGTCGCGCAGCTTGATCTGATAGGCATCGACCGACAGATCGAAACCGCCACCCCGCAGCACCACGCCGGCCGACAGGTTGGTCGCCTTTTCCGGGCGCAGCGGCTTGCCGCCAAGCGCGACGCCAACCGGGCTCACTGATGGGAACGTGCCGGTCTCGACGATGTTGCCGTTGCTCAGCACCGAAGCGGTCGACGTGAAATATTGCTGTTGCAGCGATGGGGCACGGAATCCGGTCGAGACAGCGCCGCGCACAGCGATCCAGGGCGCGAAGTCGTAGCGTGCCGAGAGCTTGCCGTTCAGCGTGTCGCCAAAGTCGGAATAATGCTCGCCGCGCGCCGCCGCGCCCAGCGTCAGTCCCTCGACAGGCTTGGCCTCGAGGTCGAGATAACCCGACACGTTGTTGCGATGAACGTTGACCACGTTGGACGGCTGGAAGCCGGGGAAGCCCTGAGCGCCCGAGCCGAGGGTTGAGGGGGCAGGGACGGGGAGGCTCGGGTTGCGATCATAGGAAGCCGGCTCGCCGGCGCCGATCTGGAAGCCCTCACGGCGATACTCCACGCCGCCGGCAAGGTTGATCGTGCCACTCCCCAGCGGCAGCTCGCGCGAAACGTCGAGGCCACTGACCAGCTGATCATAAGTCAGCGTGCCGTCGTAGAAGCTTGTCTTGGATGCCGCCCCATAAGTGGCGTTGCCCGAGTTGACCGTGTTGAAGGTGAGCTTGTTCCGCCCGTAGGAGACGTTCAGATCAACCTTCCAGCCGGAGAGTTCACCGCGCAGGCCGCCTGTCGCCGTCAGGTCCTCGGACTCGACTGCAATCAGCGGCGTGAAGCCGTCGGGATAGATGCTGGCCAGTGCATCGGCACTCGCGTTGGCGTTGTTGCCAGTGCCGCCGGCGATGCGCGGCGTGGCCGCGCTCGTGCTGTCGCGATGCTGATAGCCACCGAACCCGTACACTTCCCAGCCGCTGTCACCAATCGGCTTCCCGGCATTGGCGTAGAAGCTGTACTGCTCGACGTCCGGATCCCCGAAACGCGAGCGCACGCGGATCGGCGTCTTGCGGGGATCGAAATCGCCGCGGCTGGTCGGGTTGCGGTTCAGATATTCGCCCGACAGGGTGAGGAAGCCGTCGGAACCGAGTGCGACACCCTGCCAGGCCGAGACGGTGACGGTCTTCCCGTCATGCTCGCTGCGTGATCCGCGCGCGGTGTTCACATCAGTCTCGTACTGGCCGTACGTCACGGTCGCGCCGCCGCCGCTGCGCGCCTCGCGCAGGCGCAGGTTGACCACGCCGGCGATCGCGTCCGAGCCATATTGCGCCGCCGCGCCGTCGCGGAGCACCTCGATCCGGTCG
Source organism: uncultured bacterium (assembly GCA_903884945.1). Lineage (GTDB taxonomy): Bacteria > Pseudomonadota > Alphaproteobacteria > Sphingomonadales > Sphingomonadaceae > Sphingomonas. Next base: position 19,939 of record CAISGR010000195.1, on the reverse strand, counting down.
AGCGCGACCGAAGGGATCGTATTCAGATCGACCGATGCGGAGCCCCGGCCGACCGAGCCGTTGGTGTTGAGCAATGCAGAGGTATGCGCGCGCACGCCGTTGATCAGTACGAGCGTCTGATCTGGCGACAGGCCGCGCAGCGTGGCGGGGCGGATCGAATCCGTGCCGTCCACCGCCGAGGAGCGCGGGAAATCGATCGAGGGAACGACGGCGGCGAGCGAGGCGGCGAGTTCGGTCGTGCCCTGGCGCTGCAGCGTCGTGTTGGATAGCACGTCGACCGGCGATGTGCTGTCGAGCCGCGACCGGCCGACCGTGCGCGTACCGGTGACGACGATGTCGGCGTTGTCGGCCTCGGCCGCTTCCTGCGCCGCCGGCGGCGTCTCCTGGGCGAAGGCGACATGTGCCTGGACGAGGGCGGTGGTTGAAACCGCGAGTGCCAGAACGGCCCGTGAAGTACGCATGGTAATTACCCCTTTTCTTGCTCGTTGATTATTGTTCCGGTTTACGTGGAAAGGATCATGGGGAGGAGGCGTGCCCGAACGTTGAACGGGTGCCAAGCGATTTGCCGATCAGCCCGAAAAACGCGCGGCTGGCTGGGCTGCGTCCCGCATCCCATTCCGGGTGCCACTGCACGGCGAGGACGTCGCCGCCGCACGGGCGCGCCGAAAAGGCTTCGACGAGGCCGTCATCGGCGGCAAGCGCTTCCACCTGCAGGCCGGCGCCCAGCCGATCGATCCCCTGCCGATGCACTGAATTGACCGACAGGCGTTGCTCGACCGTCGTCGCGGACAGGACTCCGCCGGCCACCAGCTCGACGTCGTGATAATGATCGAACAGGTCCTCATAGCGCGTCTCGTCATGGATCGCGCGATGATGGTCGTCCCGCAGCGCGTCGGTCAGCGTGCCGCCGAACAGGACGTTGAGTTCCTGCAGGCCGCGGCAAATCCCGAACACCGATCGCCCGGCCTCGATCATCCGCCCGGCGAGATCCAGCGCAACCTCATCGCGCTGCTCGTCGAGGAGCGTTTCCGCGTCCCGCGCGGCGCCGTAGCGCGACCCGGCGACATTGGACCGCGAGCCCGTCAGCAACAGCCCGTCGAGCCGCCCGACCAGCGCTGCCGCGTCGCACGCATGAACCACTGCCGGGATCAGGACCACGGTGGCGCCCGCATAATTGGCCAGCGGCTCGATGAACCGGGTCGCAACTGCCTGAATCGGCCGCTCGGAGACCTCGTTGCAGCACAGCACCCCGATCACCGGCCTGGCAGCACAGTCGGGCGCAGTGCTCCGTCGGTGCGTAAAGGCCGTCACGACGGCCGGCCGGCCGGCGCCGCGCCGCCAGGGGGCTGGATCGGAAACCGGGCAGCCTGCGTCATGAATCAGTCCACGTCTTCCGGCTGGGCCACGGTCCGCAGATAGGGCGTGTGGGTCGTCCATCCCTTTGGAAACAGGGTGCTTGCCGCCTCGTCGCTGAGCGAGGGAGAGATGATCACGTCCTCGCCCTGCTTCCAGTCGGCCGGGGTGGCGACCTTGTGGCGATCGGTCAGTTGCAGGCTGTCGATCGTGCGCAGGATCTCCTCGAAATTGCGCCCGGTCGAGGCCGGATAGGTGAGGGTGAGCCGCACCTTGCGGGCGGGATCGATGATGAACACGCTGCGCACCGTCGCGGTGTCCGAGGCATTGGGGTGGATGAGGCCGAGCAGGTTCGCGATCCGCCGGTCCTGGTCGGCGATCAGCGGGAAATTCAGCGCGACACCCTGCGTACGCTCGATATCGACGGCCCAGTCCTGGTGGCGATCGACCGGATCGACCGACAACCCGACGACCTTGACGCCACGCTTGTCGAATTCCGGCTTCAGGCGCGCCACCGCGCCGAGTTCCGTCGTGCAGACCGGGGTGAAATCGCGCGGGTGCGAGAAGAGCACGACCCAGTCGCTGCCGGCCCATTCGTAGAAGGAAAAGGGCCCGATCGTGGAATCCTGGGTGAAATCGGGAACGGTATCCAGCAATTTTGAGCGACATTTTGCTACCTCCTCATCGGTCCGATCAACCACATGATCATCGACCCATTTGATGGGAATTGATGCGAAGAAATTTTATCGGGGGTTAAAGCGGGGAGCGGAACGCAGAACGCTGTCTTACCCAACCGGCGGCGGCGAAGGGCAAGCGACAGGGGCACGGCGAGATGCGAGGATCAATTCCGGATATGGACGTGCGCGCGCCTAAGGCATGTCGTCGTTGCGCAGGATGCGGGCGACCCTGGCGAAGATGAGGTTCGGCGAGACGCGGGTCTCTTCCTGCAGCATTTCGTCCGCCGCGAAGCCGAGCTCCACCGAGAGGCGCAATTGCTGCCACAATTCATCGCGATCGATCTCGGGCAGGTAGCGCATATAGGCCGCGACCAGTTGATCGGTGACGTAGCGGTGCGATTCGAGGCGGACATGCACCAGGCGCGGGGAGGCGTGCAGCGCGCGCAGGATCCACACGGCGCCGGGCTCCGACTGGGTGACGGCCGCGGTATCGCGCAGCAACTCCTCGATGCCGTCGCGCAGCGCATCGAGCCCGTTGTCGGCGTGGCGCGCGATCCATTGTTCGAGCGCCACGTTCTGGCGCGCCATCAGCCGGCCGCCGAGCGCCTCCAGCACATCATATTTGTCCTTGAAATAGCGATAGAGCGCGGGCGGCGTGAGCCCGGCGCGCGCGCAGATCATGTTCGTGGAGATGCGATCGATGCCGACTTCGGCAAGCAGTTCGCCGGCGACGTCGAGCAGCAGTTCGTAGGTCTGCTGCGCACGCTCCTGCTTGGGGCGTGGACGCTTCTTGGTGGCGAGGGCGGGCAAGATCACACCTTTCGAGACAATCTCCGCGCGGTGCCGGCGCCGATCAGCGCCATCATTCCTGCGGCTGCACAAAATGCGCCGAACCACAGCACGCGTGCAACGTCTTTGTCCCCGATCAAAAGCCCGGCCAGGAACGGCCCGAGACTCGAACCGGTCAGTTGCGCGCCCCCGATCAGCAGCGCGGCGCGCCGGCTGGGATCAGCGGCGATCGCGATCGAGATCTGGAAGGGCAGGATGAACAGCCACAGGAAACCGAACGCCGCGGTCGCCACGAGGAACGCAGCAGGCGAAGGGGGCGCGGCCATCGTCGCCAGCAGGCCGAGATTGAGCAGCCCGACCGCCGCGATGGCCAGCCGAGCCGGTACCCGTTCCGCCAGCAGCGCCGCGGCGCCGGCGCCGAGCACCTGCATCGCCAGCGACAGCGGGGCGATGAGGTGGATGGTGGCCGCGGGAACGCCATGCTCCAGCGCAAGCGGCTCGATATAGACCCAGACCGCGACGATGAAGGCGAGATAGGCCACCACGCCGCCGAGCGCGACCAGTCCGCGCGCATGGGGCAAGCCGCCCGGCTCGCCATCGGTCGCGAGCGGGGCATAGCTGCGCGGCAACCAGGGCAAGGCCAGCAACCCGGCCAGGGTGACGACGCCAAGGGCGGTGAACGCGCCGCGGCTGCCGGCGGCGGAATAGCCGATCGCGCTGGCCAGGGCGAACTGTGCCAGCGTCTGTACGGCAAGATAGATGCCGGACCAGCGCTCGGGATGGCTGGTGCGCACGATCAGGCCGATCGCGATCCAGATCAGCACGCCCTCGGCGAGCCCGGCCACGATCCGCGCGCCGAACAGCGCGCCGGAGCCGAGGAACGGCGTCACCAGATCGATGGCGCCGGTCGTCAGCAGGGCGATCGCGGCGATCGCGACGAGCCGGGTCGCGGGCAGGATGAAGCCGGCGCCGCCGGCAGCGAGACCCATCGCCAGCAATTCCACCGTCGCGAGGAGCCCAAGCGCGGCGACCGAAAGATGCCCCTCGGCCGCCAGCGAGCCGAGCAGTTGCGGCTGCAGGCCCGGGATCAGGACGCCGATCACGCCGACGACGAAAACCGCCAGCGCGCGATCGGTGCGGAGGTTCAACGCGCCCGGCCGCGGGCGCTGACCGGCCATATCTCCATCAACGTGTCGCCACTCACGACGTGATAATAATCGTAGAGGTTCACCGTCGGGTCGCAGTGCGGCACGGTCAGGCTCACGGGATCGCCGGGGCGCAGCCGCTTGCCGATATCGGGTGCGACCAGCGCGGCATGCTCGTCGCCCATGAAGACGAACAGGGTGTCGGCCGACGCCCCGCGCTGCACCTGCGCCGCGCCGCCATCAGTCGATAGCGACTTGAACCCGGCGTCGATCGTGACCAGCGCGTCATGGTTGGCGCTCACCACCCGTGCATCGACCGACAGCGAGGTTTCGAACGGCGGCCCGGCCGCGCCGGCCAGGTCGCAATCGAGATATTGCTTGTCCATGAAGACATAGGAACCGACCTGGAGCTCGGTGAACAGGCCCAGCTCGAGATCGATATGATGCGTGCCGGTGCCCGATCCCGTGACGATCTCGGGCTGGTATCCCGCCTCGGTCAGCGCAGCGATCACGGTCTGCAGATAGTCGGTGCGATCGATGATCGCGCTGCGCCGAGCCGCATAGTCCTCGATATGCTGCTGCGCGCCGCAATAATATTGGACGCCGCGAAGCGTGAGGTTCGTGGCGCCGGCGACCGCCTCCGCGACCGCCACCGCGGCTGCGGGGGAGGCGACGCCGGTGCGCCGGATGCCCGGATCGACATCGATCACCACGTCGAGCATCGCGCCCGCCGCGGCCAGCGCCTCCTGCCAGCGCGCCACCGTGTCCGGATTGTCGATCGCCGCCATCAGGCCGATGCCGCGCTTCGCCAGCGCGGCGAGCCGCTCGACCGCGCCCGGGGCGCTGACCGGCGAGGTGATGAGCAGGCCGGTGATGCCGCCATCGGCCAGCACCTCGGCTTCGCCGATCTTGGCGCAGCACAGGCCGATCGCGCCGGCGGCGACCTGCCGCTTCGCGATATCGACGCTCTTGTGCGTCTTGGCATGCGGCCGGAGCGCAACGCCGCGCGCGGCGGCGAGGCGCTGCATCGTCGCGATGTTACGATCGAGCTTGTCCAGGTCGAGCACCAGCACCGGCGTATTGAGCGCGCCGCGCGATCCCTGTTGCCCGATCAGAGGGGTGTGCAACGCCAGGTCGTCCATCAGGAAAACAGCTCCGCCATATGGGTATTCAGGAACTTGCCCGCGGGGTCGACCGCGCGCCGCACCTCACGATAGCGCTCCGCCATCGGATAGAGCGCGTCCACATCGGCGCGCGACAGGGTGTGCCGCTTGGCCCAGTGCGGCCGCCCGCCATGGGCGCGGAAGATCGCCTCGCCCTCGGCGAACGCATCGCGCCACGGCATCCTGGCATATTGGTGCATCGAGATCGCGGCGACCGGCCCGGCATTCATCGGGCTCATCCAGATATCGTCTGGGGCGACGATGCGGAATTCGAACGGAAAGGAGACCGGCAGCCGCTTCCGGCGGATCCAGCCGACCAGCTCGTCCAGCGTTTCCAGCCCGACGGGGCGGGGCATCTCATACTCCATCTCCTCGAACCGGATCGTCCGGTCGGAGGGAAAGATGGCATGCGCCGGCCCGCGCCGGCCGCTGTCCATGTTGGTCTTCATCATCAGCCGTTGCAGGGTCGGCACCAGCGCCGGCACGAACGCACCGAGATTGAGCAGGCGGCGGAAGGTCGCCTCCTCGATATCGGTGGTGGAGGCAGGCGGCGCGCAGGGATCGCACGGCACCAGCGTCTTCAGGATCGCGCTCTCGGCGTGCGGGAAAAGCCAGAACTCGACATGCCGCTCCTGCTCGACCAGTTCGTCGAAGCGCTCGCGGATCTCGCCCCATGGCTTCTTCTCGATCCGCTCGGCGAGATGGTAGGCGGGAACGACATCGCACAGGATCTCGGTCGCGATGCCGAACAGGCCGAGCGAGATGCGCTGCGCCTGGAACAGGTCCGGGCTGGTCGTCTCGTCGCACCAGACTGCTTCGCCGGTCGGGCCGATCAGCCGGAAGCCGCGCGCGAAGGTCGAGAGGTTGCCGAGGTCGCGACCGGTGCCGTGCGTGCCCGTTCCCATCGCGCCGGCGAGCGATTGCGGATTCACGTCGCCCTGGTTGGCGAGCGCGAGGCCCTCCGCCCACAGGGCTTCAGTCAGGCGCTTGATGCTCCAGCCGGCCGGGATGCGCGCGGTCCTGCGATCGGGGGCGACCGTCAGCGTGCCCGCCATCTCCTCGAGCGAGACGATCAGGCCGTCCGACTGGCAGAGCGGCATGAAGGAATGGCCGGCGCCGACTGCACGGACCTTGCTCGCCCCGCGCACCGCCGTGGCCAGCTCAGCCTCGGTCGCGGGACGCAGCACCGGGGCGGTCGAGGCGACGCTGCCGGACCAGTTGGACCAGCTCATCGCGTCGCCACGTCCCTGGGGCCGTCATCCTCGGTGCAGTCGCCTTTCAGCGCGGTGATGTAGCGGATCACGAGATCGACACCTTCCTTGTGCTCGAGGTTGCGCCCCACTTCAGGCATCATCACGCCAGGATCGGTGCTGGCGAGGCGAAACGGCATGATCGAGGCCTCGGGGTGGCCCGGCACGACGTCGAACGGCCGGTCACCGGTGCCGCGGCCGGCGGCGACCGGCGGCTTGCACATGCCGAGGATGCGCGGGTCGCTGGTCGCGGTGTCGAGCCACAGACCCGAGGTGCGCGCCGCCCCGACCTGGTTGTGGCAATGGCTGCAATTGATATCGAGATAGGCGCGGGCGCGCGCCGCGATATCGGCATGCTCGTCCTGCCAGTCGGCATTCTGCGGCGTGCCGCTGGCCGGCACGCCGGCCAGATAGCCCATCGCAGCCAGCCGGCTGAGCTGGTTGATCTCGCCGCCTTCGCCCGGAAAGGGGCGATTGAGGTGGCGCGCCTTCAGGCCGATGGGGTTGACCGCCCGGGTGCGGAAATCCTGGACATGGCAGCCGGCGCACTGGTTCTGGTTGGGCACGGTATAGTCGAACGGCGTGCGCGTCTTCCCGTCGACGAAGGTGAGGGGCATATCCGCACCGGTGCGTTCGAGCGTGGCATCCGTGCCCTCGGCGTTCCACACATAGGGCAGCGCCACCCAGCCGCTGGCGCGCCGCACCAGCAGCCGCGTCTCGATCAGCCGGACATGGCGGAGATCGATGCCGTCGACGCCCGACTGGTAGGTCGCGGGCGTCATCTTCACCACCTCGCTGCTCGCCTGGGGCTGCGCGGCGCTTGCCGGGGTGGTGTAGTAGAAGGTCTTGGTCACGATCGTGCCGACCGGGAAATCGAACCAGCGATCAGGATTGTAGGTGGCGTGTGCACCCTTGGGCATCCAGATCGTCCGCCATTTCTGGGCGTAATCACTGAACAGCGGGGTTTGGAGCTCATAGGTCACCATGCCGGGATGCGCGGTGAGGCGCGCCCCGGCGACGGTGAACAGCCCCCAGTCCGAGAGCTTTTCCGGGTTGGCATCGGCGTGGAAGGTCACCGTTGCCGGCTTAGCCCCGCACGCGGCGAGCAGCAGCGCCGCGAACAGGGCGGTCAGGGCACGCAGGGTCATATCAGGCCGATCACGATGGCTTGCCGCTGTCCTTCGTCATCGCTTCGGGCAGCTTGATCTCGGGCAGGCGGGTGGCGGGGGCGCAGTTGACGCTCGTGTCGATCTTCGCATGGGCGAACTTGCCCGGGCCGTCGGCATTGAGCAGCTTCGCGTCGCCATTCTGCACGCAGATGCCGGGCGTCCTGAGCTTGGGATTGGCAAAGCCGTCCCACAGCACGTCGGGCAGCCGGCCGCCGGCGAGCGCCTTCATCGGCGTGAAGCGCCCGCCGGGGTCGTCGCCGCCGCCGGAGAAGCGGTTGCCGGCGACATAGATATTCTCGGGGAAGGGATCATAGGCGGCAGCGATTCCGCGCGTCGTGTCGAAGCCGGTCGAATAATAGCTCGAGATGATGACGTTGGCGGTCTTGTTGTCCTTCACGTCGTTGTCGAAGATCTCGACCTCGTCGTTCGAGTTGACGATCACGCCCGAGCCCGGCGGCACCGAGCTGACCGCGCTGCCCTTCGCGCCGAAATTGGCGTGGTTGTTGGCGACGACGTTGTTGCGGTAGACGCGCGTCTTGCTTCCCGGCACCGGCAGGTTGGGCATGTTGAACACCAGGATGCCGCCCGTATTGCCCGTCGCGGTGTTGCCATAGACATCGGCATGGCTCGAATTCTCGATCTCGATCCCCGCGACGTTGCCCTCGGCACGGTTGTCGCGGACGATGATGTTGCTCGACTGGCCGACATAGATGCCGGCGTCCGAGGCGCCCTTCACCACCGATCCCTCGATCAGCACGTTGGTCACCTGCACCGGATAGAGGCCATAGGCACCGTTGGAGGTCTTGCCCCCGCCGGTCCATTCGGCGCGGACGCGGCGGATCACGCTGTTCTTCACGCCGTTTATCTTGAGCGCATCGCCCTTCGTATCCTCGAAGGCGAGATCCTGGATGGTGAAGTCGTCGCCCGTGACGAGCATGCCCTCGGCGCCCGAAGTCTGCTTCGCGAAGGACAGGATCGTCTTGTCCATGCCGGCGCCCTTCACCGTCACGCCGTTGGCGGTCAGGCTCAGGCTTCGGCTCAGGGCGTATTTGCCGGCCGGGATATCGATCACGTCGCCGGGCTTGGCATCAAGCAATTTCTGTTGGAGGTTCTTCTCGAAATCGGGGTCGATCACGAACCCCTGCGCGTCCGTCTTCGGCCCGCCGCTGCACCCGCTCGCCAGCGCCAGCGCCGCGACGCAGCCCAGTAGCGCGATCCTGTTCGCCATCATTCTCTTTCCCCTCCCGTTCTAGAAGCGCAGACCCAGTTCCACCCCGTAGAAGCCGGGCCGTTCGGCCCGGACATAAGGCGTGTTGAAGATGTCCGCCGAAATCGTATTGAGCGTTCGATAATAACGCTTGTCGAGCAGGTTCTCGGCATAGACCGAAACCGAGACATGATCGTCGGGCGAGCGCCAGCCGAGCTTCGCATTGACGATATTGCGGGCAGAACGGAGCGCGCCGAGTTGCGCTTGATCGACATACGGCACGCCAAATTCATCGACGAACGAGGCATAGATCGCGCGCTGGGCGTCATTCAATCTCTGGCGCGAGGTGTAGCTGTAACTCGCGTCCGCGAAGATTGAACCATGCCCGATGTCATGATCATAATGCCCGCTCAGCACACCGCGGAAGCTAGGCTCACCAGTGGGTTGACCCGAAATATCAACATTTTGCTCAATCCGCTTGACCCATTTCGAATTGATCGCGCCAGCGGTGAACCCGACGGTGAAATCGCGCGAGACAACAAATTGAGTTTCGAGATCAGCACCATAGGCTTCCGAGTCACCGGATCGGGTGGTATATTGAGGCAATGTGCCGCCAACATTCTCAAGGCTGATCGACTGCCGGTTCCTATATTTGAAGTAATAACCGGATAGGTTGAAGCGCACCCGTCGATCGAACAGTTCGGACTTGAAGCCGCCTTCGAAATTCCAGACCTTTTCCGGTGAGAAGAAGGAGTTGACCTCGGTCGAGTTGAATCCTCCCGCCTTGTAGCCGCGCGACGCAGACGCATAGAGGTGCACGTCCGGGTTGACATCATATTGGACCACGAAGCGGGGGCTGACGTCGCTGAAGGCGGCGCGGCGCGTGAACGGCACGCCTTCCAGGGCGCCCACGTCGAAGATCACGCCGTTGGGGCCGACGGTCGCGCGGTAGAAATCTCCGACACTGATCGGCACATCCGGGAACAGGTCCGCACCAAGGATCGCATTATACAGGGATCCGGGCGCAGAGATCGCATCGAGGCCCGGGGCGATGAAGTTGCCATTGCTCCAGGTGAATTTCTTCAGATCGTGGGTGTAGCGGATACCGGCGGTCAGGCTCAGTCGGTCCGTTACCTTGTATGTCGCGTCGCCGAATGCGGCGTAGGAATCATTGGCCGCACGGTTGTTCATGTCCTCGCGATATTGCAGTCCGAACACCGGCAGGCCGCCATAGAGATCGAGCAGGCTGAAGATTGGGAAGCCCGCCACTTTACCAAGAAGACGGTCGAGCGAGTCCGTCAGCAAAGTCGCCGCGCTCGTCTGCCGCCCGCGCTCGTGGAAATAGCTGGCGCCCGCGATCGCGCTCAGCCGCTCATTGTCGAAGCCGAGGCGGAATTCCTGATAGAGGCTGCTGTTCTTCTCGATATTCTCGGTATCGAAGTAGCGCGTCGGATCGGCGGTGCCATCCTCGTCCTCGCGGTTGTGCGTCTCGAAATGCTTGAACGAGCTGATGCTGGTGAAGGTGAGGGGGCCAGCGTGGTGCGTCGCCGTGAAGGAGACCGCGTTCAGGATCCGCGTCTCCTTGTTGCCGATCACGTCGTTGCTGGACGGACCGCCGGGATCGGTGCTGAGCGCGTGCGTGCTGATCCCGATCGCGTAGGGGCCGTCCTTGTTGGTATCGTCATGATCATAGGCGAGCACGAAATCGGTGTCGCTGGTCGGCGCCCAGCGCAGCGCGGCGCGACCGGACTTGTTGTTCTCGCCCTCGCGCTTCACGCCAGACAGCGCGTCGGTGATATACCCCTTGCGATAGTTGGCGACGCCGTTGAGCCGCAGATAGAGCGTGTCAGTCAGCGGGATGTTGAGCGTCGCGTCGGCGCGGATCTTGCTGTAGTTGCCGGCCTGGATCGTGCCGGTGAAGCTGCGCCGGTCGTCCGGCTTGTTGGTGACGATCGAGATTGCGCCGCCCGAGGTGTTTCGCCCGAACAGCGTGCCCTGCGGGCCCTTGAGCACCTCGACCCGCGCGATATCGTTGAAGAAGATCAGCGACGATCCCGAGCGCCCCGAATAGATGTTGTCGACGAAGATGCCGACCGAGGGCTCGGTGCCGATCCCGAAATCGTCGGTCTGCACGCCGCGGATCGCGAAGGAAGGCTGGGTTACTGACGTATCGTTGATCGTCAGGCCGGGCGTGAACGTATCCAGGTCGCCGATCGTCTCGGCGCTCAGCGCCGCGATGCTCGCCGCGTTGAAGGCGGTGACGCTGATCGGCACCTTCTGGAGTGATTGCTCGCGGCGCTGCGCGGTGACGACGATATCCTGAACCTGTCCGCGTCCGGCGTTTTCCGCTTCGGTCGTCGGCGGATTTCCGGTCTGCGCGGCGGCCGGTGCCGTCCAGATCGCAGCCACGCCTGCCAGCAACGCCGTCTTATGCCATGTCGTCATAACCCGCTCCCCAACGAGATAACGACTCGGAGGCTATCGCTAATCCGTAGTGAACGCTATCGTTTTTTCGGAGGGGGCCGGCTTGCCCAAAAGCGCACCATTATTCCCGGTGTGGCGGCCCGAGATGCGCGCCTTCACGACGCCTGCCGCGAAAGCGACGGCGGGCACCCGCACCCATCCGGATAACGCACAGTTGAGTAGCACCCCAACTCGCTCTAGACGCGGACCCAACGTGCCCAGCCTCCATGCCTTCGCCAATCCCGCCCGCTTCGTGAAGCTCGCGCGGCCGCTGACTCCGATCCTGTTCTGGACGGGATCGGCGCTGCTGGCGTTCGGCCTGTGGGGCGGGCTGACCCGGACACCGCCGGACTATCTGCAGGGCGAGACAGTCCGGATCATGTATCTGCACGTGCCGGCCGCCTCGATCGGGATGGGGGCCTGGTCGGGGATCGCGCTGTGCTCGATCCTGTTCCTCGTCTGGCGGCATCCGCTGGCGATGGTGGCGGCGCGCGCGATCGCGCTGCCCGGCGCGGTGTTCGCTGCGCTCTGCCTCGTCACCGGCTCGATCTGGGGCCGCCCGACCTGGGGGACGTGGTGGCAATGGGACGGACGGCTGACCTCGATGCTGCTGCTGTTCTTCGTCTATCTCGGCTTCATGGCACTCACCCGGGCCGATGCCGAGCGCGGCGGCGACGGGCGGATCCCGGCGATCTACGGCGTCGCCGGTTCGGTGCTGCTGCCGATCATCCGCTATTCGGTGGTGTGGTGGAACACGCTGCACCAGGGCCAGAGCATCAGCCTGACCAAGTCGACGATCGACAATTCGATCCTGTGGCCGCTGCCCTTCACCCTGTTCGGCTTCGGGTTCATCTTCGCGGCCATCGTGCTGATGCGGATGCGGGCGATGCTCGCGGCGGCGAAGGCAGAGGCCCGCATGCGGCGGATGGCGCAATGAATCCCTGGCCCTTCGTGATCTCCGCCTATGGCGTGACGCTGGCCGCGGTCGCTGCCCTTGCCCTGTGGAGCTGGCTGGCCATGCGCAGGAGCGAACGGAAATGAAGGCCAAGCATCAGCGACTGATCCTGGCGCTGCTGGCGCTCGCCGCGGTTGTCGGCGCTGCGCTCCTCGCGCTGTCGGCGCTGAAGGATCAGGCCGCTTTCTTCTACGCCCCCGGCGACGTGAAGAAGACCGGCCTGCCGCTCGGCCGCGCCGTCCGGCTCGGCGGGATGGTCGAGGGCGGGTCGATCAGGAAGATGCCCGACGGAGTCTCGATCCGCTTCGTCGTCACCGATGGCGTGGCCAAGGTGCCGGTCGCCTTCACCGGGATCGTCCCCGACCTCTTCCGGGAGAAGTCGGGCGTGGTGGCCGAGGGCAGCTTCAATCCCGACGGCAGTTTCACGGCGACGAACCTGCTCGCGAAGCACGACGAGAAATATATGCCGCCCGAGATGGCCGGCTCCATGCACGAGACAAAGACCTTGAAACAATGATCGCCGAGGCAGGACTTGCCGCGCTCTGGTTTGCGGCGGCGCTGGCGGCGCTGCAGCTGGCGCTGGCCGCGATCGGCGTGCGGCGATCGATGGCGTCGGGCACCGCAGGTGTCTCAGGCGACGGACTGACGGGCCAGATCCTCTCGGCCGTCCGGCCCGTAGCGGTGGTGCAGGGCGCGCTGGCCGCGCTGGCGCTCGGCCTGCTGATCCTGGTGTTCGTCCGGTCGGACATGTCGGTGCTGCTCGTCGCGGAGAACAGCCATTCGGACAAGCCGCTGCTCTACAAGATCGCGGGGGCCTGGGGAAACCATGAGGGCTCGATGCTGCTCTGGGTCACGATCCTCGGGCTCGCCGGCGGCGCGGTCGCGATCCTGGAGCACCGGCTTCCCCGTCCGACCCTGATCGCGACCCTCGGCGCGCAGGCGCTGATCGCGCTGGGCTTCTATGCCTTTCTGCTCTTCTCGTCGAACCCGTTCGCCCGGCTGAATCCGGCTCCCGCCGACGGCAACGGGCTGAACCCGCTGCTGCAGGACCCCGGCCTAGCCTTCCATCCGCCGACGCTGTACATCGGCTATGTCGGCATTTCCGTCGCCTTTTCCTTCGCCGTCGGCGCGCTGGTGACCCGGGATGTCGGGCCCGCCTTCGCCCGCGCGATGCGACCCTGGGTGCTGGGCGCCTGGATCTTCCTGACGCTCGGGATCACTGCCGGCAGCTACTGGGCCTATTACGAGCTCGGCTGGGGTGGCTGGTGGTTCTGGGACCCGGTCGAGAATGCGTCGCTGATGCCATGGCTCGCGGCCACCGCGCTGCTGCATTCGGTGACGGTGCTGGCGACGCGCGACGGACTCCGGGCCTGGACGGTCATGCTTGCCGTCGTCGCCTTTTCGATGTCGATGATCGGCACCTTCCTGGTGCGCTCGGGCATCCTCACCAGCGTCCATGCCTTTGCGGTCGATCCCAAGCGCGGCGCCTTCATCCTGGCGCTGCTCGCCATCTATATCGGCGGGGCGCTGCTGCTCTTCGCGGCGCGGGTCGGCACGGTACGCGAGGGCAATCGCTTCGACCTCGTCAGCCGCGAAGGCGCGCTGGTCGCCAACAACCTGCTGCTCTCGGTCGTGCTGGGCATCGTGCTGACCGGCACGCTCTACCCGATCGTCGCCGCGGCGATGGGCGTCCAGCTCTCGGTCGGGCCGCCCTTCTTCGACAAGACCGCCGGGCCGGTCGCGCTGATCCTGGTCGCGATCATGGGTGCCGGGCCGCTGATGCGCTGGCGGCGCGACGACGCGAACGCCGTGCTCGGGCGCATGATCGTGCCGGTTGCCGCGACGGGCGTGACACTGGCGGGGTTCGCGGCGCTGGCCGACGGAATCCATATCCTGCCGCTGCTCGGGCTGGCACTGGCGGCCGGACTGGCCACGGCGAGCATCGCGCCGCTGTGGAAGCGCGATCTGCGGCGGACGCCCTTGTTTACCTGGGGCATGGTCGTCGCGCATCTCGGCATCGCGGTGAGCCTTGCCGGCATGGCCTCCGACAGCGCCTTCACGCAGCAGACGCTCGTCGCCGCCAGGATCGGCGAACCGCAGCATGTCGGCCCCTATACGATCACGCTCGAGGGCGTCCGCCCCGTCATCGGCCCGAACTGGTCAGCGATCGAGGGCAAGCTTACCGCACGCCGGGGCGACGGCGCGCCGTTCACGCTACGCCCGCAATCGCGCTTCTTCGCGACGCCGCCGACCGTCACCAGCGAGTCGGCGATCGCGACGCGGTTCGACGGGCAACTCTATACCGTGCTCGGCCAGATGGATGAGCAGGGGCGCTGGCAGCTGCGGCTGTGGTGGAAGCCGTTCGTCACGCTGATCTGGGCCGGTGGCGCCCTGGTCGCGCTGGGCGGCGCGCTCTCGCTCTTCGGCCGGGTCCGGCGCGAGCGCCGTGCCGCCAAGCGGGAGGAGGAGGCATGAAGCGCATGCTGCTCTGGCTGCCCTTTGCGGGCTTTGTCCTGTTGTTCGTCGTGGTGGTCAGCGGCCTGTTCGCGCCGGCCGACCGGACCGTGAAATCGGCCATGGTGGGCAAATCACTGCCGAGTTTCGCGCTGCCGGCGATCCTGCCGGGCAAGCCGGGCCTGGCCAGCGCTGCCTTCCAGCAGGGCAAGCCGCGGCTGCTCAACGTCTTTGCCAGCTGGTGCATCCCCTGCGTCGCCGAGGCGCCGCAACTGATGCGGCTGAAATCGATGGGAGTGCCGATCGATGCCATCGCGATCCGCGATACCGGCCCGGCGATCCAGGGCTTCCTGCGCCGCAACGGCGATCCCTATGCGAGCATCGGCGACGACAAGATCAGCGCGGTGCAATTGTCGCTGGGCTCGTCGGGCGTGCCGGAGACCTTCGTGATCGACGGCCATGGGAAGATCGTGAAGCAGCATATCGGCGATATCCGCGAAGAGAATATCCCCGAGATCCTCGAAGCACTGCAGGGGGCACAATGAAGCGGCTGCTGTTCCTGCTCGCCCTGCTCGCCGCGCCGCTGCACGCCGATAGCGGGCTCCCGCCGGCCGCGCTGGCCAATACGCAGCTGCGCGATCCGGCGCAGGAAGCCAAGGCGCAGGCGCTGATGGTGACGTTGCGCTGCCTCGTCTGCCAGGGCCAGTCGATCGCCGACAGCGATGCCGACATGGCGGGCGACATGCGCGCCCTGGTGCGCCAGCGCATCGCGGCCGGCGAAAGCCCGGATTCAGTGCGGCGCTGGCTGATCGACCGCTATGGCGATTACGTGACCTATGATCCGCCGTTCAACGGTACGACGGCCGCGCTGTGGCTCGCGCCGCTCGGGATGATCGCGATCGGCGCATGGCTGGCGCGCGGCAGCTTCAAGCGGAGGCGTGGCTGATGGGTTGGGTCATGCTTGCGGCGATCGGCGTCGGCGTTGCCGTGGCGCTGTGGCTGGGTGGGGTCGCCCGGTCATTATGGACCTTTGTGGGCGCGGCGCTGATGCTCGGTGCCGCGGGCTATGCTCTGCAGGGCCAGCCGCTCGCGCCCGGGCATCCGGTCGCCGCCAATGCCGAGCCGATCGAGATCGACCCGGCCGCGATCGAATTCCGCGATTCGCTGCTGGGGCGCTTCACCGCCGATGGTGCCTATCTCATCGCCGCCGACGCGATGACGCGATCCGGCGACACGCGCAGCGCCGTGCAGGCGGTGCTCGGGGGGATTTCCAAATATCCGAACAGCCTGACCTTGTGGACCGGCCTGGGCTCCGCGCTGCAGATGCATGACGGCGCGGTCTCCCCGGCGGCGCTGCTCGCGTTCAAGCATGCGGCCCAGTTGGGGCCGCGGCACCCGGCGCCATCCTATTATCTCGGGCTCGCCTATATCCGCGCCGGGCAATATGCGACGGCCCGGCCCTATTGGGCGCGGGCACTGGCGCTGTCGCCCGCCGGCGCGCCGTATCGCAAGGACATCGCGTTCCAGCTCGGCCGGCTGGACATGTTCCTGGCGGCGGCGGAGCAGGCACGGGGCCCCGCCGCCCCCTGACTCAGGCGTGCCAGGGCTCGAACGGAAGATCGAGCGCCTGTGCCACCGCCTGATGCCGGATCTTGCCGTCCGACACGTTGAGCCCGTTGGCGAGATGCGGATCGGCCGCCATCGCCTGCTCGGCGCCGAGCGCGGCGAGCTTCATCACGAAGGGCAGCGTGGCGTTGTTGAGCGCGAAGGCGGAGGTGCGCGCGACCGCGCCCGGCATGTTGGCGACGCAATAATGGATGACGCCATCGACTTCGAAGACCGGGTCGGCATGAGTCGTGGCGTGGCTCGTCTCGAAGCAGCCGCCCTGGTCGATCGCGATATCGACCAGCACCGATCCGCGCTTCATCGTCTTGAGCATCTCGCGCGTGACGAGTTTCGGCGCCGCCGCGCCCGGCACGAGCACCGCGCCGATCACGAGATGCGCGTTCTTCACCGCCGCGGCGATCGCCGCCTTCGACGCATAGGCAGTCTTGATCTGGCTGCCGAAGAACATGTCGAGTTCGGCGAGCCGGGCGTTCGAGATGTCGTAGATCGTGACGTCCGCGCGCATGCCGACCGCCATCTGCGCCGCGTTGACGCCGGACACGCCGCCACCGAGGATCGCGACCCGTGCCGGCGCGACGCCGGGCACGCCGCCGAGCAGCACGCCGCGGCCGCCCTGTTCCTTTTCGAGATAATGCGCGCCGACCTGGATCGACATGCGCCCGGCCACTTCGGACATCGGCTTGAGCAGCGGCAGCGAGCGGTCGTTCGCCGTCACCGTCTCATAGGCGATGCAGGTGGCGCCCGACTTCATCAGTCCCTCGGCCTGGGGCTTGTCGGCGGCGAGATGGAGATAGGTGAAGAGCAGGTGGCGCGGCTCCAGCATCGCGACCTCGCCGGGCTGGGGTTCCTTGACCTTCACGATCATGTCCGCACCGGCGAACACGCTGGCCGCGTCGGGCAGGATGGCCGCGCCGGCCGCGACATAGTCCGCATCCTCGAAATCGATGCCTAGGCCGGCCTTTGTCTCGACGAGCACCTGATGCCCGGCGGCGACAAGCTCGGCGACGGACGGCGGGGTGAGGCCGACGCGATATTCGTGGTTCTTGATTTCCCGGGGAACACCGATGCGCATGAAATCTCTCCTGATGACCCCGGGAGTGTACATCAGGACGGCCGGGAAGTGCTTGCAATCTCCGCGTCGCGACGCGCTTGATTGCAAGGGGGTTGCGAGGATCGGGCCACTCGCGCAATGCAATCCCGCATGGACAGCATCGACGGCAAGATCATCGCGCAACTCGGACGGGATTCGGGGCTCACGAGCGAGGAGCTGGGCGCGCGCGTCGGCCTGTCGCCATCGGCCGCGCATCGCCGGGTCAAGGCGCTCGAGCAGCTCGGGATGATCCTGGGCTATCGCGCGCGGCTGTCGAGCGCCGCGCGGGGCAATCCTTCCACCGTCTTCGTGTCGGTGACGCTGACCGACCAGCGCCAGGCGACCATGATGGCGTTCGAGCAGGCGCTGTCGCGCACCGCGCAGGTGAGCGAGGCGCATCTGATGAGCGGCGAGTCGGACTATCTGCTCAAGGTGCTGGTCAGCGAAAGCGACAGCTATGAGCGCATCCACCGCGAAGTATTGTCCGCCCTGCCGGGAGTCCACCGGCTGGTGACCCAGTTCACGATTCGCACGCTGGCGACCGAGGACTAGGCGCGGGGCAGGCGCTTTCATGCGCCGTTGCGGGGGTGATGGGCGCGTGCTATCGCGCCGCATCCTTGGGGAACGGGGATCGACTTGATCTCTCTATGACCTATTCCATCGACATTCGGGCAAGATTGCTCCTCCAGTGACAAACGAAGCACAAAATGCCGCCATGGTGGACGGCGCGCCCGCCGTTGCGGCCGGGCATGGCCACCACAAGGACGGCCTGGCCAAGCTGGCGCTCGGGGCGATCGGCGTGGTGTTCGGCGATATCGGCACCAGCCCGCTCTACGCCTTTCGCGAGACCTTTGCGGGGCATCACAAGCTCGCGCTCGACCCTGCCCATATCTGGGGCGTCGTCAGCCTGATGTTCTGGTCGATGATGATCGTGGTGACGTTCAAATATGTCTCGATCATCATGCGCGCCGACAACAAGGGCGAGGGCGGCAGCCTCGCGCTGCTCGCGCTGATCTCGGGCAAGACGAAGACGCGGCGCTGGTCGAACGGCATCATCCTGCTCGGCGTGTTCGCCTGCGCGCTGTTCTACGGCGACAGCATGATCACGCCGGCGGTGTCGGTGCTGTCCGCGGTCGAGGGCCTGGCGGTGGCCGCGCCGGCCTTCGGCTCGCTGGTGCTGCCGATCGCGGTGCTGATCATCATCGGCCTGTTCCTGATCCAGCGCAACGGCACCTCGCGGGTCGGCCTGTTCTTCGGCCCGATCATGCTGACCTATTTCGCCGTGATCGCGACGCTCGGCGTGATCAGCATCGCGCACACGCCGGAGATCCTGCGGGCCTTCTCGCCGCACTATGCGGTCGAGTTCTTCGCGATCGACCCGGTCCGCGCGTTCCTTGCGCTGGGATCGGTCGTGCTGGCGGTGACGGGCGCGGAAGCGCTCTACGCCGACATGGGGCATTTCGGGCGCAATCCGATCCGCGTCTCCTGGCTGTTCTTCGTGCTGCCGGCCCTGATGATGAACTATATGGGGCAGGGCGCGCTGCTGTTCCGCGAGGGCGAGGCGGCGCTGCGCAGCCCCTTCTACATGCTTGCCCCGGAGAGCCTGCAGCTGCCGCTCGTCATCCTCGCCACGATGGCCGCGGTGATCGCCAGCCAGGCGGTGATCTCGGGCGCCTTCTCGGTGACCCAGCAGGCGATCCAGCTCGGCTTCATGCCGCGGCTCAGGATCGAGCACACCAACGCCGCCACCGCCGGGCAGATCTACATCCCGCTGGTCAACTGGGCGCTGCTGGTGATGGTGCTGCTGCTGGTGATGTTCTTCCGGACCTCGTCTAACCTCACCTCGGCCTATGGCATCGCGGTGACGGGGGCGATGCTGATCGATACCTGCCTGCTCTCGGTGGTGCTGTTCCGCCTGTGGCACTGGCCGAAATATTACGCGATCCCGCTGCTGGCCGTGTTCTTCCTGGTCGACGGCGCCTATTTCGCGGCGAACCTGACCAAGGTGCCCTCGGGCGGCTGGTTCCCGCTGCTGGTCGGCCTGATCATCTTCACCTTCCTCACGACCTGGTCGAAGGGGCGGCAGCTCATGATCGACCGGATGCGCGAGGCGGCGATGCCGATCAAGGTGTTCATCCAGTCGGCCGCGACCTCGGCGACCCGCGTGCCCGGCACCGCGGTGTTCATGACCTCGTCCCCCGAGGGCGTGCCGCATGCGCTGCTGCACAACCTCAAGCACAACAAGGTGCTGCACGAGCGCATCATCCTGCTGACCGTGAAGATCATGGACTCGCCGTATCTTCCGGAGACGGAACGCTTCACGCTCGAGGATCTCGGCCATGGTTTCCACCGCATGATCCTGCGCTACGGCTTCATCGAGGAGCCGGACGTGCCGGCGGCGCTGGCCAAGGTGCATGAGTGCGGCGCCGAGTTCCGGATGATGGACACCAGCTTCTTCCTCGCGCGCCAGACGCTGTTGTCGTCGACCAACCCGGGGATGATGATCTGGCGCGAGAAGCTGTTCGCCTGGATGCTGCGCAACGCGGAAAGCGCGATGGAATTCTTCCGCCTGCCGACCAACCGGGTGGTCGAGCTGGG
>CAISGR010000194.1 GCA_903884945.1 uncultured bacterium | reverse complement strand
GCGGTGTCGTAATGTGCCGCCATCTCGCAATAGGTCCGGTTGACCGACGGCTCGTACAGGCTCGCCTTGATGACCGCCGTCTTGGTGTTGTCGGGCACGATGAGACGCGGAACCCCGCCGATCGCCTCCAGCGCGCGGGTATGGGCGCCGATCCAATCCGCCAGCCCCTGGGTCCAGGTCGCCTCGGCATAGGTGAAGTTCGAGGCGCCGAGCACGGCGACGAAGATCCAGGCCTCGCGGATCTCGCCGGTCAGCCGGTCGATCACCACCGGCGCCGCGTCCCCGGCGTAATCGACGAACAGCTTCTCAGCGCCAGCATGGGCCTGGCGCATCGTGACCGACAGCTTGCCTTCCCAACTCCGGTAGAGATCGCAGAAGCGGCTGATATGTTGTCGACAACATATTTCCCGTTATGTTGCGGCCCGGGTTATGTGGCGCCGCCGGGGAAGATCCTGATTTCCCCGGCGAGAGCCGCAACATAAATTTGAGCGGTTGCCCGAGCGACTACAGGCCTTTCAGGAAGGTCATCAGCGACGGCAGCGGTCTTTGCCATGGCTTGGGTTGCAGGTCGGCGATATCGACCCGGGCCAGCGCTTTCGCCTTCATGTCCATGTCGACCTCGGCATAGATATGCGTGGTGTCCAGGGACACATGACCGAGCCAGGCACGGATCGTGTTGATGTCGACCCCGGCGCGCAGCAGATGGACCGCGGTCGTGTGCCGGATCGTGTGCGGGCTTACCCGCTTCGCGGCCATCGATGGCACGGCTTTACTGGCTTGCTCGGCATATTGCGTCACGAGCCGATGGATGCCGAACCGCGTCAATGGCTGGTTGTTCCGGTTCAGGAAGACCGGTTCGCTCTTGCCACGGTTGGCGATCAGTCTCGACAGCGACGTCGCTGTGACCGGCCACAACGGGCAGCTTCGGAACTTGTTTCCCTTACCGTGCAGCCGCACAGACGATTGCGCCCCCAGCTGCAGGCGGTCGATGGTCAGCGTCGCCGCCTCGTCGGCACGGGCACCGCTGTTGTATAAGAACAGAAGCAGAGCGTGGTCGCGGTCACCGAGAGCCGTACGCCGATCGGGTTGGGCCAGGAGAGCATCCATCTCGATCTTTTCGAGATACCCGACCCCGGCCTTGTCGGTCTTCTTGAACGGCGTCGCCCGGATTTCGGCGCACCAGGCCACATGCACCGGTGAGCGCATGCCGATGAACCGTGCCAATGATCGGATGGTTGCGAGCCGTTGGTTCCGGGTAGCACCGCTGCATTTTCGGTCGCGTTCTAGGTGGTCAAGGAAGCTGCGGACCACGGATGGCGTCAGGTCCTCGACGGTCATGCGATCGATGGCGTGCCCTTGATGCTTGCTGGCAAACGGCAACAAGAGAGCCAGGGTGTCGCGGTAGCTGATCTGCGTATTCCGGGCGAGATTGCGTTCCGCCACCAGATGTTCGAGGAGGAACCGCCGAACCCACGGCCCCAGGAGCGTCTCATCTTTCATGATCGTCCCCCATCGCGTAGAGGGCGAAGCGCTGGCTGGCTGCCTCCAGCAGTTCGGGCGTCATGTGGAGGTAGCGCTGGGTCGCTCGGATGTCGAGGTGACCGAGGTAGGTAGCGAGCTGCGGAAGCAATCGCTGGACATCCTGGCCGCTGCGATACCAAGCGACGACACGGTGTACGGCCGCGGTGTGGCGGAGATCGTGCAAACGCGGCGGGCGCGGCTCACCGATCGGGCAGTTGATACCGGCAGCTCGCCGGACATGCTGGAACATCGCGATGACGCGCGGATAGCACCATCCTCGGACGCCGCGCGACACGAAGAGCGGCGCCTTGTCGGGCGGGATGGCCAGCAAGCCGCGGCGTTGGAGGTGTGCTGCCAATTCGTCGGCCAGCTTTGGTCCGATCGGCACGAGACGCGTCTTGAAGAACTTCGTGCAGCGGACGGTGATGACGTTTTCGGCGAGATCGACGTCCTGCAAGGTCAGACGCAATGCCTCGCCACTGCGCATGCCGGTTCCATAGAGAAGCAACAGCAGGGTGCGGTACATGGCGGGGACATTATGGCTGTGGCCCGTGCTCAGGATCGCAGTCGCATCCAGCAGGCGGCGCAATTCCTCAGTCGAATAGACATACGGCGTCTGCTGTGGCGGCAGCTTGGGCAGCGTCGTCGGCAGTGGCGAGCTATCGACGTGCCCGCGGCTCACGGCAAACCGATATAGCCCAGTGAGCACTCGGTGCTTGAGAGCCCAGGTCGCGGTCAACGTTCCGTTGCCGTTGAGGAAGTCGACGATCGCCGCGGCTGTCACCTCCTCGATCGGCCGCTCTCCCATCGCGCGGCCGAAGCGGTGGAGCAACTCTCCGGCGGACTCGAACCGCATGCCCAGCGACCGTTGGCGGGTCAGGTAGGCATCGATGACGTCGGTTACCATCATAGGACGTCTCCCAGGTCGAAGGCGCCGACCTCACGAAGCGCCGCCATGTTCACCTTCGCGTAGGTGCTGGTCGCGGATGTGCTGCGGTGACCCAGATGATCGCCAATCTCCTTGAGGGTCAGGCCTTCGGCGAGCAAACGAACTGCGCAGGCGTGACGCAGCGCATGCCCTCCGCGATGGGCCGCTTCAATGCCGAGCGCGACGAAGCGCCGATTGGCGATGTCAAAGATGCTGCCTGCCCTCAACGGCCGAAGAGGCGCATGCATGCAGAGGAATACCTCCCCGCAGGATGATGGCGGTCGGACGGTATCGATGTATCGGGCCAGAGCTTCGGCGACGGTGGGCAGCAACGGGTAGATCTGGGGTTGCCGCCGCTTCAGCCGAACGAGCCCGAGGATCCGCCTCGCCCAATCGATCTGGTCCAGCCGCAAGGCGGCAACTTCTCCGCTCCGCATGCCGTAGAGCGCCAGCAGGAGCAGGATCGCGCGATCGCGGACGTCCCGCGGCTTGTCCGTGTCGACGTCGGCCAGCATTTGTTGGACGACAGACCAGGTCGGAGCATAGGGGAGCGATTCCTGCTGATAGAGCCGTGGCCGCGCAATCGACTCAGCCAATCTGCTTGAGCACCAATCTTCTTTGGCGGCGTATCGCAAGAACGCGCGCAATGCCGAGACCGTGTTGGCCGTCGAGACGCGCGTCCAGCGATGCTCTCCCCGGTTAGCGATATAGTTATCGATGTCGCCCGCGGTCAGCTCTCCGAGACGGCGACCAGTCTGCTCGCACCAGCGCAGGAATCTTGTCGTCGTCCGGCGCCATTGCTCCACCGTCGACGGCGTGAAGCCGCGTTCGTCGCGCATCCAGCTGACATAGCTGTCGAGGTGGCCTTGGCTTGAAAGCGGAGCGTCGGCTTCTCGCCACCAGCCGAGAAACCGCAGCCACGGTCGCCCAATATCGATGACCCGCCGCGCGGCCGTGGCGGCTCCCTGGAGGTTCTGACGTTCCAGCGCGATCGCCGCCAGCTCCGTCATGCCGACACCGCGGGCGGCGTCTGGCGCGAGACGGTGAGCGATCCATAGGAGTTCGTTGCGCTTGACCTTCAGCGCTGCGGATCTCGCACCATGTGCCGCGCAATGGCTGAGATAGCGATCCCGCTCGTCAGCGAACCGTTGGTCTTGAACTCGACGATCGACGCCGATTCCGGAAGCACATTGCTGATCCATGGCGAACCTCGAATTGGGTGAGATCCGCCTATCGAAGACGCCGGTTATGTTGCGTCAACCGTGCCGCAGCCGCCCCGCTGGCAAGGGGAACAGCATCAAGGACCACATAACCCGGGCCGCAACATAACGGGAATAGCGATATCCGTCCGGATGCTGATCGATGTACTCGTCCCAGAGGATCGACAGCGTCACGTGCTTGCGCTTCAGTTCGCGATGAACCAAGGCCCAGTCCGGTTCGGCGATCCGTCGATGGCCCTGCTTCGTCCCGGCGCTCTTGTACAGCCTGGCTTCGAGGAACCCATCGGTCACGTCATCCGGCAACGGCCAAGGCAAGCCCGTCGCCGCGAAACGCTTCAGCGTCTCGCGCACCGTCGAGGCCGCAAGGCCCATCCGACGGCCAATCTCATGCTTCGAGATGCCGCTGCACCCCAACCGCAAAATCTCGCGCACATGGCGCATGGATACTCTCCCCGCTGGCATCAATCCGCTCCTTAAGCCAAAGCCAAAAAGCAGACCCTACACACAGCCAGCAGAGGCTATCCGCATCCCCCAAAACCGGGCGGCATCATCCCGGAATCATGGGCGAGGATTAATCGGAACACTGGGCGACAATTGATCGGAATGGGTGGGCGCCATCATCGTATCCCCTCGCTGGAGGCCGCCTTGTGGCGGTTGGGTTCTGCTGAATCATAGGGTTTGTCCCTGAAGCTATCCCTATGGCAGTGCCTATGGTTATCCAACGCGTCGAAGTGATCACTGGCCGGGAAGCGCGGCGGCGCTTCAGTGAAGAGGAGAAGCAACACCTTGTCGAGGAGGCGTTCCAGCCGGGCGTTCGAGCGAACGATGTTGCCCGCCGGCACGGCATGGATGTGAGCCTTCTTTACCGCTGGCGCCGTCTGATGTTTGGCCGACGATCAGGATTGCCGGCATTCACGCCGGTAGCGGTGATGGAGAATTCGGTGCCGTCGTCGCCATCGCCATCGCCGATCGCAGCGACGCCCGCGGATGGCATCATCGAGATCGAATTCATTGGCGGCACGCGGATGCGGGTCACCGGGACGGTAGAGGCGAGCACGCTCTCCTCGGTGATTGCGGCACTTGCGGCACGGCGATGATTCCCGTTCCATCGAACGTACGGGTCTGGCTGGCCGTCGGTCGGACCGACATGAGACGAGGGATGACCGGCCTGGCGCTGCAGGTCCAGCAGGCCCTTGGCAGGGACCCTCACGCGGGCGATCTTTACGTCTTCAGGGGCGCTAAATCTGATCTCATCAAGATCATCTGGCACGACGGCATCGGCATGTCGCTGTATGCGAAGCGGCTCGACCGCGGCAAGTTCGTCTGGCCCTCGCCGGCCGACGGCATTGTCGGGATTTCTGCCTCGCAGCTCAGTTATATGCTCGACGGAATCGATTGGCGAAACCCGCGCCACACCTGGCGACCGACCAGCGCTGGCTAGGCGCCGAAGGCTTCATTTTCTTGGAGAAAGTGGCCCGGATTCGTGATTCACTTGTTGTCATGGACGCCGATCTTGCAGCCCTGCCGGACGACATCGATGCGCTGAAAGCGGCGCTGGCGCTTGAGCGCGTGCAACGGCGGGAGGCCGATGCCCACTTGGCTGTGGCGCAGGCCAAAGCGTCCGCGGATGCGGCTTTGATCGCACACCAGAAGCTGCGGATCGCCAAGCTGGAGCGGCAGATCTACGGGCCTCGCTCGGAACGCTCGGCCCGGCTCATCGATCAACTGACGCTGCAGTTCGAGGAGTTGGAGGCGAGCGCCACCGAGGATGAACTCGCTGCCGAAATCGCCGTCGCCAAGACCACGGCTGTGGCAGGCTTCACCCGCGCACGCCCGGAGCGGAACACCTTCCCCGAACATCTTCCGCGAGAGCGGGTGGTTATTGACCCGCCGGTGGCTTGCGACTGCTGCGGTGGGACACGCCTGCGCAAGCTCGGCGAGGACGTGACACGAACGCTCGAGGTGATCACGCGTCAGTGGAAAGTGATCGAGACGGTGCGGGAGAAGTTCACCTGCCGGGATTGTGAGAAGATCAGTCAGGCGCCGGCGCCGTTCCATGTGATCCCGCGCGG
This sequence comes from uncultured bacterium, assembly GCA_903884945.1. Lineage (GTDB taxonomy): Bacteria > Pseudomonadota > Alphaproteobacteria > Sphingomonadales > Sphingomonadaceae > Sphingomonas. Next base: position 1,954 of record CAISGR010000194.1, on the reverse strand, counting down.
CTGGGCGGGTGCGAGCCTTCTGGCGATGATCTTGTTCGAGAAGTTCGGCCAGCATCAACCGCTCAACCGACAAGCCGAGCGCTACGCCCTGGAAGGCGTGCCGATCAGCCTGTCGACCATGGCCGACGCCGTTGGGGCGTGCTGCACGGTGCTGGAACCGTTGTCGCGGCTCTTGGAGGCCCACGTCATGGCGTCCGAACGGCTCCATGGCGACGACACCACCGTGCCGGTGCTGGCCTTGGGCAAATGCGATGTCGCGCGATGCTGGGTCTATGTGCGGGACGACCGGCCGTTCGGCGGCTCAGATCCGCCGGCGGCGATGTTCTATTACTCGCGCGATCGGCGGGGTGAGCATCCGCAAGTGCATCTGGCCAATTATAGCGGCATTCTCCAGGCCGACGCCTTCGGCGGGTACACCAAGCTCTACGAGCCGCAGCGAAGTCCCGGGCCTATCGGGGAAGCGGCCTGTTGGGTTCATGCTCGGCGTCCGTTCTTCGCCATGGCAGATCTCGAGGAGAACGCGCGGCGCAAAGCGGCGGGTAAGAAAGAGATCGTCGTCTCGCCCATCGCCATAGAGATCGTTCGCCGGATTGATGCCTTGTTCGAAATCGAGCGCTCGATCAATGGCCAAACCGCCGACTACCGAAAGGCTGTTCGCCAAGTGCAGAGCGCGCCATTGGTCGCTGAACTCGACGCCTATATGCACGAACAATGCGCCAAGCTCTCCCGCGGTCACGATCTGGCCAAGGCCATGAACTACATGTTCAAGCGCTGGAACTCCTTCACGCGCTTCCTCGACGATGGCCGCGTCTGTCTCTCGAACAATGCCGCTGAACGCGCCCTGCGCGGCATCGCATTGGGCAGAAAATCATGGCTCTTCTGTGGGTCCGACCGCGGCGGTCAGCGTGCAGCCGCCATGTACAGCCTCATCATCAGCGCCAAGATGAATGATGTCGATCCTCAGGCTTGGCTGGCAGACGTGCTGGCTCGGATCGCCACGCATCCTGCTCATCGACTTGACGAGTTGCTGCCGTGGAACTGGGCAGCCAAGGTATCTGCCTTGGTCGCCGCGGCAGCCTGACTGTGGCAGCGGTCAACAAGGTCCACCATGTCTATACGATCGCTCGCGTCGCCGAGATGCTCGGTGAAGACGAGGACTGGCTGTGGGACGTCGCCAACGAAATGGACCAGGAGGACGGCCTGATCTGGGTCTACGGCACAGGTGACGAGGAGATCATGGCGTTCACCGACTTCGGCATCGAAACCCTCACCGGGATCATCGAAATCTATAAGGCCGATCCTCACCTTCTCAAGCGGTCGATCGATCCCGAATGACGATGCTGCGGCCTACGCCGGATGCTAACTTCTCGGATTTGTGATTCAAGTTGATGGCTGGGACAGGAGTGTGAATAGGCGTCACACAGCGATCCCGGTGGCTAATTTAAAATCAATCGGTTTTGGTGCCGACTGGCGTGTAAAGCCAATGCCTGATCATAGCGCATGGTCTAATCAGGCTGCCTCCTGGCCAGGATCGCCATCGATCAGGTCGGCCCGCAATATCACATCCCCGGAGCTGAAGTCGTAGACGCTGCGAACCGCGACGCCGTCCCAGATGAACCTGTAGTGGGTACCCTGGACGCTCGATGGCAGGATGCCACCATCGAAGATTGATAGGAAAGTTGCGCCGGGACTCTCTGCACGCAGGAAGACAGCTCCGGAGGCTTCCGCTTCGTATAGCTTTTGACCGACTTTCCAGCGTTCCGCCTTCGTGAGATCAGGTGGGAGTCCCCGGAGATCGGTAAATTCACCCCGAACGCGTGTGTGCAGGACGCGCATGTCCAAGGCAGTGGCCGGTTCCACGGTTCGGCGGAGAAAAGCTTCTCGACGACGTAGATAGAACGCGAGCGCGCTCCTTTCGTCCTGAACCACTTCCATCGCGCCATAGCCCGGCCCG
>CAISGR010000193.1 GCA_903884945.1 uncultured bacterium | reverse complement strand
CGCGGGACGCGGCAGCGGCACGCGCCGCCCCTGCCCGGCCGGGCACCGGCCCGAAGCGCGAGGCCGCGCCCCCGGCAAAAGCCGACCCCAAGACGGGTTCCAGGACCGGCCCGAAAGCGGGCGCCGGGGCCGGCGCCAAAACCGGCTGGGCGAAACCGCGCCAGCCCCGTACCCGAAAGTAGACGATGCGCATCATTTCCGGCCTGTGGCGCGGCCGCTCGATCGTCGCCCCCAAGGGCGATGCCACCCGCCCCACCGCCGACCGCACCCGCGAGGCGCTGTTCTCCATGCTGACCAGCCGGCTCGGCAGTTTCGAGGGCCTGGCGGTCGCCGATCTCTTCGCCGGTTCCGGCGCGCTCGGGCTCGAAGCGCTGTCGCGCGGCGCCGCATCCTGCGTGTTCGTCGAGCAGGACCGCGCCGCGATCGACGCCCTCAAGGCGAATATCGCCAAGCTGAGCGGCGGCGCGAAGATCGGGGCGGATATCCGCGCCCAGTCCGTGCTCGCGCTGCCCCCGGCCAGCCAGCCGCTCGACGTGATCCTGATGGATCCGCCCTATGGCACCGGCGCCGGCATGGTCGCGCTCGACAAGCTGGCCCGGCTCGGCTGGGTGAGCGACGCGACCTGGATCAGCATCGAGACCGCGAAGAACGAGGCAGTCGAGGTCGACGGTTTCGTCGTCGATACCGAGCGGGTCCATGGCAAGATGAAGATCACCCTGCTCCGCCGCGGCTAGACCTGCAGGAACGGCACCAGTTTCAGCGTCACGTCCTGCCGCTTGCCGAACGGTGGACGACCATCGCGCGGCGCTGTACCTACGCCTTGCGCAACAGGAACAATCCGCCGAAGCTCAGCGCGCCGGCGACGATCAGGTACAGGCCGACCAGGTCGAGGCCGCCCCGTGCCGCCAGCCAGGACGCGGCGATCGGCGCCAGCGCGCCGCCCAGGATCCCGCCGACATTGAAGGTCATCGATACACCGGTATAGCGCACCTGCGCGGGGAAGAGTTCCGGCAGCCAGCCGCCGAGCGGGCCATAGGCAAAGCCCATCACGAACAGCGCGAACGCCAGCCACAGCCAGACGACGAACAGCGAGGCGGCGCCCAGCATCGGTCCCATCAGCAGCCCGGCCACGGCGCAGCCGGCAAAGCCCCAGCGCAGCATCGGCATCGCGCCGCGCCGATCGGCCAGCACGCTCGCCACGATCACGCCGAGCGCCAGGAACAGGATCGCCGCCAGCTCGATCGCGAGGAATGCCTGCCGCCCATGGCCGAGTGTCGTGGTGCCGTAACCGAGCGCGAAGGCGGTCGCGAGATAGAAGAGCGCGAAACAGGCAACCACGCCGAAAATGCCCGCCAGCGTGGGGCGGAGATGCTCGCGGAACAGCGTGACGATTGGCACCCGCGGCAGCTTCTCCTGCGCCGCCGCCTCCAGAAACGCCGGCGTCTCGGTCAGCTTGAGCCGCACCCAGAGCCCGAGCGCCACCAGCACGGCGCTCGCGAGGAACGGCAGCCGCCAGCCCCAGTCGCGGAATTGCGCATCGGTCAGCGTCGCGCCGAGGATCAGGAAGAAGCCGTTCGCCGCCAGGAAACCCACCGGCGCGCCGAGCGGGGGGAACATACCATAGCGGTTGCGCCAGCCCGGCGGCGCATTCTCCACCGCCAGCAGCGCCGCACCGCCCCATTCGCCGCCCAGCCCGAAGCCCTGGCCGAAGCGCATGATGCACAGGATCAGCGGCGCGAACCAGCCGATCTGCGCATAGGTCGGCAGGAAGGCGATCGCGACGGTCGATCCGCCCATCAGCATCAGCGAGGCGACCAGCGTCGACTTGCGTCCGATCCGGTCGCCGAAATGGCCGAACACCGCCGCGCCGACCGGCCGCGCGACGAAGGCGAGGCCGAAGCTCGCATAGGACAGCAGCAGCTGCGCCGATGCATCCTCCGCCGGGAAGAACAACGGCCCGAACACCAGCGCCGCCGCCGTCGCATAGATATAGAAATCGTAGAACTCGACCGAGGTCCCGATCAGGCTGGCGAGCAACACGCGGCGATGCGCGGACATTGGCTTGGCGTTCATCACCCTGCGTTCGCCCGGCAGCGGGAGATGGTCAAGAGGCGCCGCTGCCGGGCGATCGATCAGCGCGCGCCACGCGCGGAAGGCAGCCGCTCAGCGGGCGCCGAAGATGTCCAGCAGCGTCAGCAGCAGCCAGTAGAGGCCGCCCGACAGCGCCATCGCCACCGGCAGCGTGAGCAGCCAGGCGAGCGCCATGCTCGTCACCGTCTTCGCGCGCAGTCCGGCGCCATTGGCGACCGAGGCGCCGGCAACGCCGCTCGTCAGGATGTGCGTGGTCGATACCGGCAGGCCGTAATTCTGCGCGAGCAGGATCGTCCCCGCCGCCATCAGTTCGGCCGATGCGCCCATGCCATAGGTCAGGTGGGTCTTGCCGATCCGCTCGCCGACCGTGATCACGATCCGCTTCCAGCCGACCATGGTGCCCAGCCCGAGCGCCAGCGCGACGGTGATCTTCACCCAGAGCGGAATATAGCGCGTGCCCTGTTCCAGATTCGCCTGATAGCCGGCGATCGCCTTCAGTTCGGGCTCGGAGAAGATCCTGGCCGCGCCCGCGTCCTTCGTCACCAGCCGGGTCGTGTCGAGCACGAGATACATGTCGTTGCGCAGGTTGGGCGTCGCCTTGGCCGGCACCTTTTCGAGCGAGCCGAACGCGCCGATCCGCTGGCTCACGTCGCGCGACAGCGTGTCGACCGCGGCATAGACCGTCGGGGTGGCGGCATGCTTGGTCTGCAGCGCGATGGTCAGCGTGGTGCGCGCGGCGCCCACGTCGCTGTTCGCTGCGCCGCCATGCGCGCCGAACGCTTCGGCGGCCGCGGTCGCGCTGGCGACAAAGGCCGGCGTCGCGCTCTCGGGCATGGTGCGGTTGAGCGCATAGGCGGTCGGGGCGCAGCCGATCAGGATCAGCATGATCAGCCCCATGCCCTTCTGCCCGTCATTGCCGCCATGGGCGAAGGACACGGCGGTGCAGGTTCCGATCAGCAGCGCGCGAATGCCCCTGGGCGGCGGCGCATTGCCCTCGGGCGCGCTGTAGAGCTTGGGGTTGCGCAGCACGAGCTTCATCACGAACAGCAGCAGCAGCGCGCCGATAAAGCCCAGCAGCGGGCTGAACAGGAGTGCGGACAGTACCTTCTCCGCCTGGCCCCAGTCGACGCCGGCGGTGCCGCCCTTGCTGCCCGCGGAGATCAGCTGGTTGGCGAAGCCGACGCCCAGGATCGAGCCGATCAGCGCATGGCTCGATGAATTGGGCAGGCCGACATACCAGGTCGCGAGATTCCACAGCACCGCCGCCAGCAGCAGCGCGAAGATCATCGCGAAGCCGGCATTGCTGCCGACATGCAGGATCAGGTCCACCGGCAACAGGGTGATGATCGAATAGGCGACCGCGCCGCTCGAGAACATCACGCCGAGGAAATTGAAGAAGCCCGACCACACCACCGCGACCGCCGCCGGCATCGAATTGGTGTAGATCACGGTCGCCACCGCGTTGGCGGTGTCGTGGAATCCGTTCACGAACTCGAATCCGAGCGCGATCAGCAGCGCGAGTCCGAGGAACAGGAATACCCCCGTCGCCATCTGCTCGCCGACCTGGGCGGTATCGCTGAAGATGCTGAAGCCGGCATAGGCGAAGCCGCCCAGCAGGACGGCGAGGAACAGCCAGCGGCTCGCGGGATGGAGCGGGCTCTCGAGCCTGGGCCCGGATGAGGGGCGCTGGACCGAATCGGGGAGCGCTGAAAATGTCGTTGCCATGGCTGGCGCGGGCTTCGCGCGAATATGTGACAGGTTGATGACAGACACGGCCGCCGCGCTAGGCGTCGTCGGCTAACAGGCTGCCGAGATTGCGGAAATAGACGCGCGCGTCCTCGATGAACGCCCGGACATTGACGGAAGCCCCGCGATCCGCCTGGTAGACCAGATGGACCGGCACCGCCGGCGCTGCCGCCGCGACGCGCACCGGCGCGAGCCGCCCGGCGGCGATCGCGTCGAGCGCCTGGTAGGACAGCACCCGCGCAATGCCCATGCCGCTGGCCGCCGCGGCAATGGCGGCGTCCGCGCTGTTCACTGACAGGCGCGGGCTGATCCGGATCGCCGGCTTGCCGCCGATGCCGAAACGCCATTCGTTCATCGGGTCGATGCCGGCGAGCGAGATCAGGTCGTGGTCGTGCAGCGCCGCCGCATTGGCCGGAGCACCCCGCGCCGCGAGATAATCAGGGCTCGCCACCAGGATCCTGCGCACCTCGGCCACCTTGAGCGCGTGGAGCGCGCTGTCCGACAGGTCGCCGATCCGTACGGCGATATCGATCCCCTCATCGACCAGCCGGACCACGCGGTCGACCAGCGTCAGCCTGATCGAAAGCGCCGGGTGCGCCCGCATCAGCCCGGTCACTACCGGCAGCACGTGCAGCCGCCCGAACGCGACCGGCGCCGTGATCACCATCGATCCGCCCGGCGTCGCGCCGTGCCCGCGCAGCGCCAGCGCCGCGTCGTCGAGTTCCCCCAGCGCGACGCGGCAGCGCTCGAGATACGTCGCGCCGTCCTCGGTCAGCCGCACCGATCGCGTCGTCCGCCGGAACAGCGCCGTACCCAGCGACGCCTCGAGCGCCGCCACCGCCCGGCTCGCCGCCGTGGGCGATATCCGCATCTGCCGGGCCGCTTCAGCGAAGCTCGCCCTGTCGGCAACGGCCACGAAGGTCCGCAGCATCTCCAGCCGATCCATGATTATCCCGATGCCCGCATGAGTGAAGTGATTACTTGCCCTATTATCACGAAGCCCCCGGACCGCCATCTTCAGCGGCATGCAGCGCTTTGCTGCCGCCAGCGGGGAAAGGGCATGTGCCGGCCATCGCGGGCACGGCGGGTGGAGATATGTCATGGCCTATGGTTTCCTCGATATCGCGACGACCCCCAGCGTCCGCGCGGCCCAGGCCGCCAATGGCAGCGCGGGCCTGTACGACAAGGTCGGCGCCAATCGCCGCTTCGATCGCTTCGGCCCGGCCGAGGAGGCCTTCATCGCCGAGCGCGACAGCTTCTACATGGCGAGCGTCTCGGAAACCGGCTGGCCCTATGTCCAGCATCGCGGCGGGCCGGCGGGGTTCGTGAAGATTCTCGACGACAGGACGCTCGCCTTTCCCGATTTTCGCGGCAATCGCCAGTATATCAGCCTCGGCAACACCAGCGCGAACGATCGCGTCGCGCTGATCCTGATGGACTATCCGGCGCGCCGGCGGCTCAAGCTCTATGCGCGCATCGAGGCCCGCGACCTCGCCGCGGAGCCCGGGCTCGCCGAAAAGCTCGCCTTGCCGGGCTATCGCGCCCTGCCCGAGCGCGCGTTCCTGCTCCATCTCGAGGCGTTCGACTGGAACTGTCCGCAGCACATCACGCCGCGCTTCAGCGAAGCCGAGGTAAAGGCGGGCGTCGCCCCGCTACTTGCCCGGCTCGCCGAACTGGAAACCGAGAACAAGGCCCTTCGCGAGAAACTGGAGATTGCATCATGACCGATATCGAGCTTGCCCGTCCGCCCCTGCCGCCCTTCACGCGCGAGACCGCGCTGCTCAAGGTCCGCGCGGCGGAAGATGCCTGGAACAGCCGCGATCCCGCGCGGGTCGCGCTCGCCTATACGGCGGACAGCGAATGGCGGAACCGCGACCGCTTCCTGAAAGGACGGGCCGAAATCATCGACCTGCTCACCGCCAAATGGGCGCGCGAGGAGGAATATCGGCTGGTCAAGGACCTGTGGGCCTTCACCGGCAACCGGATCGCGGTGCGCTTCCAATATGAATGCCGCACCGATGGCCAATGGTATCGCTGCTACGGCAACGAGCAATGGGAGTTCGCCGAGAACGGCCTGATGCGACGCCGCGAAGCCTCGGTGAACGACGTGCCGATCGCCGAAAGAGAGCGGCGCTTCCGCTGGGACGGTCCGGCGCCACGGCCGGCCGATTATCCCGGCCTGGCCGGGGTGGGCTGACGCCGCCGGCTCCCGATCACCCTGCGTCGCCCGACATTAGGTCGCACCGAATCTAGAAGGTGAGCTGCACGAAGACGCGCGCCGCCGGGCCGGGTCCGCGCCCGGCGATGCGGTGCAGATAAGCGAGGCCGATCTCGATCCCACCGCGCCCGGCGCTGCGCTCCATCGTCAGGCTCGGCCCGAGATAATGCTGCCCGGCCGGCGCCAGCGCCGGGTCGCCGGCGATACGCGCGAGCTGTCCGGACGCCTCCAGGCCGAGCCAGAAGCTGTGGCCGAGCGCGTGCTGGGCCGATCCGGCATAGGCGATTCCGGTGCCACTCGCCCCCGGTTCGCGCGCGTGCCGGGCGATGAGATCGCCCTGCAGCCACCAGCGTCCGCTTCGATGTTCGACGATGACCCGGCCTTCGACTTCGGCGAGCCGCGCGCCGCGCCCGAACGCCGCCTGCAGCGCCACGCCGACGCCGATCGGTCGCGCCTCCGGATCGCGCAGCCGCAGCAGTGCCGCCAGTCCGAGCGTGTCGAGGCGCAGCGGCCCGTCGTCGCGCGCCGCCTCCGCCTCCACGCCGAGCGCGAGGCGATCGCTGACGCCGTACAGGGCGCCCGCCACCTGCGTCTGTTGCCGGCCATAGGTGCCGAGCAGTTCGGCCTGCCAGGCGCCCCGGCCCGGCTCGAGCTGCTCGAGCTGCTCCGGTCCCTCGGCATGCGCCGGCGCCACGCCGAACGCCGCGGCGGCGACAGGCAGCGCGGCCGCAAGGATCCGCCGGTTCACGCGGTGCGCCGCAGGGTCGCGGCCATCTCCTCCGCCGGGATGGCGAGCAGCTTCACCGTATCGGCCGCCGAGACCGGCCGGCCGAACAGGAATCCCTGGGCCTGCGCGCAGCCCAGCTTGCGCAGCGCGCGCGCGACCGCGGCGGATTCGACGCCTTCCGCCGTGACGGGCATGCCCAGCGCCTTGCCGAGCCCGGCCACCGCGCTGACGATCTTCTGGCTTTCCGCCGATCCCATCGATCGCACGAAGGAGCTGTCGATCTTGAGGTGGTTGAAGCGCAGCTGGCGCAGGTGCGACAGGCTCGAATAGCCCTTGCCGAAATCGTCCAGCGCGATCCTGATCCCGGCATTCTGCAGCGAGGCGAAGACCTCCGCGGCAAGATCGATATCGTCGATGATCGCGTTCTCGGTCACCTCGACGATCAGCCGGCTGGGCGCGAAGCCCTGTTCCGTCAGCACCGCGAGCAGCCGCGCCGATAGCCAGCTGTCGCGCAGCTGGAGCGGGGAGATGTTGATCGACAGCGTCGCCCCCTCCGGCCAGTCGCGCGCCGCGACGCAGCTCTGGCGCAGGATGCTGGTCGACAGCTGGCTGATCAGTCCGAGATCCTCGGCGATCGGGATGAAGGTCTCTGGCATCAGCAGCCCGCGCGTCGGGTGGTTCCAGCGCGCCAGCGCCTCGAAGCCGACGATGCGGCGCTCCGCCAGCGCGATCACCGGCTGGAAGAAGGGGGTGATGTCGCCGCATTCGATCGCGCCGCGCATCTCGCTTTCGAGCTGCGCCCGCTCGCGCAGGCGCTGATCCATCTCGGCATGATAATAGCGATAGCCGCCCCGCCCCGCGCGCTTGGCCTCGTACATCGCGACATCGGCGACGCGCAGCAATTCCTCGGGGGTGGTCGAATCGACCGGGCAGCGCGCGATCCCCACGGTCGCGCCCACCGCGATCCGCTTGCCCTCGATATGGATCGGTTCGCCCACGCTCAGGATGATCTGCCCGGCCAGGCGCGCCGGCGCGTCCGACGCGGGCTCATAGCGCAGGACGCAGACGAATTCGTCGCCGCCCAGCCGCGCGATCGTGCCCGTCGCGCCCGCCACGCGCTGCAGCCGGGCCGATATCTCGCACAGCACGGCATCGCCCATGTCGTGGCCGTGCAGGTCGTTGACTGGCTTGAAGTGATCGAGATCGATCATCAGCACCGCGCATTCCCGCCCCGAATGGCCCGCCTCGTCGAGGATCGCGCCAAGCTCGTCCTGCAGCAGCCGGCGGTTGGGCAGGCCCGTCAGCGGATCGTGCCGGGCCAGTTCGAGCGCCCGCGCCTCGACCTGCTTGCGTCGGCTGATCTCGCGCGACAGGTCCGCCGCGCGGCGCATGACCAGGATCAGCGAAGCGCAGCCGCCGAACAGCAGGACGAACATCGCCTCGTCGAGCTGCCAGGCTTCGCCCCAGCGGATGAACGCGGCGAAGGCCTCGAACGCGTTCAGCCGTTCGCAGATCGCGGCGACGACAGTCCCCCCGGTCACGATGAGCAACGCCTCGGTGGTCTGGACTATCTTCCGCCGACCCATGAACCTGGACAACAATCTCGCTCCCGCAACCGGGGTTAACGGGCGCGCGCCCGCCGACCAGCGGCCGTCACGACATTATAGGACGGAATCGGGCATGATGGCCGGGCACGCGGGGTCCCGCGCGCCTTGCCCGCCATCCGGGCCTCGCCTACCGGTACGGGCATGGCCCCGCCCTCCCCGCCCGATCTCCTGCCTCGTGCCGCCCCGGCACGGGACCGGGCAGTGGAACGCGCCTGGGAAAGGCTCGAAGCGGCCCCGGACGATCCCGTCGCGCGGATCGCCCTGGCGGTGCTGCTGCATGGGGGGATCGCGGAGATCGATCCCGCCCGCGAAGCCCTGCTCCACGGCCTGCTGCTCGATCCCGCGATCGATCCCTATCGCGTCGCGCGCGCCGGCTGGCTGCTGGTCGAGCGCGCCGGCCGGCTGCCCGGCCCGGATGCGCCCGCGCCGGACGTCGCCGCCTGGCTGGAACGGGACCGCTTCGCGCGCGACCTGCTCGTCCAGGCGCGCGTGGCGGTGCCCGCCGTCGAGCGGCTGCTCGCGCGCCTGCGCCGGTGGCTGTGGCTG
>CAISGR010000192.1 GCA_903884945.1 uncultured bacterium | reverse complement strand
GATATTGAAGTCCTCGTACCAGCGGCCGGTGGGCGTCTTGATGCCCGGCTCCAGGGCCATTGCGTGTTCGTCTGCCATCGACGCCCCCATTTGTTCGGTAATCGCAAATATGTCCGGACAAACCACTATCCCATGCGCTGGATAATCGTCAAGACTTTCGCGGGGATCACCGCTAGTCGTCCTTATTTTCTGCCATTTTCCTATGAAATCCGCGTCGCCCTGTGTCGCCTGGGTCACCCGCAATAATTGTTCACTTGACCGGATGAATTGAATTTGCTTGTATCGCCAAAACAAATTTGGAGGAACGCCATGCAAGGCTGGGCCGTCGTCAAGAACGGAGCTCCCCTGGAGACTCTCGAAGTCGAAACCCCGGTGCCGACCGGCACCCAGGTTCTCCTGAAGACGACCTTCTGCGGCGTCTGCCATTCCGACCTGTATTTCCAGGACGGCTACTACGAATTGGGCGGCGGCAAGCGGCTGTCGCTAGCCGATCGCGGCATAACCCTGCCGTTCATCCCCGGCCACGAGACCGTCGGCAAGGTCGTCGCCTTCGGACCCGACGCCAAGGGTGTCAAGGTCGGCGATCATCGCCTGGTCTATCCGTGGATGGGCTGCGGCACCTGTAGCCGCTGCAAGCTCGGCAACGAGCATCTCTGCCTCGTCAAGCCGATGACCCTCGGCGTGCTGCGCAGCGGCGGCTTCGGCAGCCATGTCCTCGCCGAACGCCCCGAGCATCTGATCGATTTCGGCAATGTCGACCCGGCGCTGGCCGCGACCTATGCCTGCTCCGGCGTGACCGCCTATTCCGCGGTGCGCAAGCTGCTGCCGGCCGAGCCCGGTGACGGCATCGTCATCGTCGGCGCCGGTGGTTTGGGCCTGGCCGCGATCCGCATCCTGCGCGCGCTCGGCCATGTCAATATCGTCGCCGTCGATATCAGCCCCGACAAGCGGCGGATCGCGGTCGAGCAGGGCGCGAAAATTGCTGTCGACGGCAAGGCCGCCAACCTCGGCGCCGAGATCACCAAGGCGGCCGGCGCCCCGGTCATCGGTACCGTCGATTTCGTCAGCACCAACGCCACCGCCACCGCCGGGATCGAAGTGCTGTCGAAGGGCGGCTCCTACATCCCGGTCGGGCTCTATGGCGGCGACATCACCATTCCGCTGCCCTCGATCCCGCTGCGGGCGATCGCGATCCGCGGCAGCTATACCGGCAGCCTCAACGATCTGCGCGAACTCGTCGACCTCGCCAAATCCGGCAAGCTCGGCTCGACGCCGATCGAGCGGATCCCGCATGACCATTCCAACCAGGCGATGGACCGGGTTCGCGCCGGTGACGTCGCCGGACGGTTGGTGCTGGAAGTCGGCGGCGCCTGAGCCGGCGTTCGTTTATGATCGATCGCAGCCTGCTGTTCGTGCCGGGACAGCGGGCTGCGCTCTTTGCCAAGGCTTTGGCGAGCGGCGCCGACCGGGTCATCATCGATCTCGAAGACGCGGTGCCGCCGGCACTCAAAGGTGCTGCACGCGACGGCTTGGTCAGCTGGCTGGGTTCGCTCGACTCGCGCCCGATCTGCGTGCGCATCAACGCGACAGATACGCCCTGGTATGAAGACGATCTCCGCGCATTGTCGGGGCTGAACCACGTCGCCGCGGTCATGCTGCCCAAGGCGGACAGCATCGACGGCATCAAATCGACGCGGGCAGCGCTGGGACCGTCCGAAATCGCGCTGATCGCCCTTATCGAATCCGCGGCCGGGGTGATGCGACTGCCCGAACTCGCCCGAGCGGGCGGGGTCACCCGGCTCGCCTTCGGCACGGTCGATTTCGGCCTCGACACCGGGATCGAGGGCCAGGGTGCCGTGCTCGACCCGATCCGCCTGCAATTCACCCTCGCGAGCCGGGCCGCGGGCCTGCCGCCGCCCATCGACGGCGTCACCGTCGAGCTTCAAGATCAGGCGTTGATCCGCAGCGAGGTCGCCCGCGCCAAATCGCTCGGCTTCGGCGGCAAGCTGTGCATCCACCCCTCCCAGGTCGAGCCGATCAACCAGGGCTTCCTGCCCGACCCGCAGCAGATCGCGTGGGCCAAGCGCGTGATGGATGCGTGGGCGACAGCGGCCGGCGTGGTCGCCGTCGATGGCAAACTC